>NZ_SMYJ01000009.1:0-340608 GCF_009720285.1 Bradyrhizobium sp. BR2003 | reverse complement strand
CTCGCGGAGAGGTCGGTCGGGCAATTTGCTCCGCATTCAATCGACTTCTTCTGGTCGGCAACGCGCCATACCAGCAACGCGACCAGGACTATGATGGCGACGGTGAGCTTGGCCAATGCGTCGTGGTTCAATGTCGGCTCCGCAGAACAATCGGCATAACGAAAAAGATCAGCTGCAAGCGGAAATGTGACCCCGGCACCCTCTGGGGCCGAAGGCCGAATGCTGGGGCGTCCACCGGGCCCGCATTCGATTCGGGCCGGCGCACGTCATGATGGTACGGTCCCGGCGCGGTCTGCAAGCTTCTCAGTCTGCATGGCAGCATGGCGCAACCGGCCGCAGCCGGTTGGAACATTGTCATCGGTGTGCGGTTCAGAGGCTGTCCTCTGATTCATTGCCCCAGAGGCACACACCACCTCCTGCGGCCCCAGCCGTCACGCTGGGGCCGTAAATCATTGGAGGCACACGGACTGCTGTTGGTCACGGGGTGAGTGAACGATCTCCGAGAACCACAATCGATTTGCGCGGGCGCGTCTGCAAGAGCCGCTACTTCGCAACCTCGTACACATCGGGATCGAAGCTCGAGCTCGGATTGGCGAACGCGTGGCGCAGCGCCGGCGACATCGGCACGTTGTAATTGATACCTTTCGGCGGGGTCGGCGCTTCCAGCCATTTCCTGTACATGACCTCGATCCCGGGGCTCTTGTAGAGCTCCGCCGTGGCGCGGTCGGTGAGCGCCTTGAACGGGATGTCATCCCTGCGCAGCATGATGCCGAACGGCTCTGCCTTCGAGAACGCCTCCTCGCTGATCATGTAGAGCGAAGGCTGCTTCGACCGCGCGATCGCAACCGCGAGCTGGACGTCGTCGAGCGCGTAGGCCTCGGCGCGATCGGTCTCCAGCATCAGGAACGCCTCGGCCTGGTCCTTGGCCGGGAAACGTTGATGCCGAGCTTGCGTTCGGTATTGACCTTGATGAGCTGCGTCAGGTTCACCGAGCCCGCAACGGCGGTGACCGACTTGCCCTTGAGATCGTCGATCGTGTTGATCCCAGCGGACTTCTTGGCGGCAAAGCGTGTCGCGCTGAGGAAGTGCGTGTTGGTGAAGGTCACCTGCTTCTGGCGGTCCGCGCTGTTGGTGGTCGCCGAGCAATGCAGATCGACCGTGCCGTTGACCATCAGCGGAATGCGGTTCGACGAAGTCACCGGGAGGTAGTCGACGGCGATGTCAGATACGCCGAGCTCCTTCTTCACGGCATCGACGATCTTCAGGCAGATGTCGAGCGCAAAGCCGATCGGCCGCTGATTGTCGTCGAGATAGCTGAAGGGAACGGAAGCCTCCTGAAAGCCGAGCGTGACCTTCTTCGTCTCCTTGATCTTCTGCAGCGTACCCGACAGCTCTTCGGCCGTCGCGGGGCTTGCGGCGAGCGTGAGAGCGAAGAGGATGGCGGGCAAACGCATCGGCGGCTCCTGTGCGGTGATCAGACGGCGGTGATAGCGCACGCATGAACCCGGAGCCAGATGACGGTGTGTCTAGCAGCTATCGCACTTTGCTATGGTGCGCCTGCCACAGTTGCAGTTGCAGCCGCGGCGCATCCCTAGCGCTGCGCCCCACCCTCGAGCAGGCGGTCGCCGACCAGGCGGACCGCGCCACGGGTCCAGGAATAATCGGCTCCCATCCGCAGGCCGCTGTCGCCGCGTGAGACGACCGCGCCGCTGCGGGCGTCGCGCAGCTGGAAGCCGATCGTGTATTCGGTCCGGCTGACCCGCCTGATGACGCCGATCAGCGATTGATCGGCGCCGAGCTGCTGCGCGATCGCGGCTTCACAGCCGTCGCAGTCGCGCAGCGCACGTGCCTTGACCGGCTCCGCGGTCGCGGCGCCGGTATCGACCAGGCGGTAGCGGCCCGACTGCGCAAGCCGGTCACGCACGCCCTTGGTGACATCGGCGAGGTAGGCTGCATCGGCGTCGGCAAGGCCGGACGACGGCGCCGCGGAGGTGTCCTCGAGCTCGAATTCGAACACCGCAAGCCCGATCGGCGCGGCCGTGGCGGTCTGTGCCGGCGGCAGCGCCGCCGCGAGAACGCCGCGCACCTCGCGCGACACGAACGTCCGCGCATGGTCCCATGCCTCGTCAGTGTCGCCGCGAAACGTGTAGAGCTTCTCGTAGAGCACCTGGTTCGCTTCGACATCGATGACCGCCACCTTGGCCCACTGCACCAGCGTGCTCATCTTCTGCACGCCGCCGACCACCTTGATCCGGGCCTCGCCTGCGGGCGCCGTCGATGGCACCAGGCGATAGCGCGGCTCCGCGGCGACGTCGGCGCGCAGCGCGCGCATGAACGCGTCGAGCCGCTTCTGATGCGCGGCGGTCTGGTCGATCACCTCGCCCGAGGTGTCGACATAGCTGAAATCGTCGATGCTGACGCCAAGCGGCAACACCGTCGCTGCGCCGGCTTCGGCGCGCAGTGGACAAGGTCCGGCCAGAAGGCCGATCAACGCAAGGGCGTGCAAGACGAGACGGGACTGATGCATGGTCTGGGCCTTTCGGATGCTGGCGCGGGCGGGTCGGTCGCAGCCTAGGCCGGCGCGCCTCCGCGCCGCAGCGGAGTGCCTCCCGCCCGGTGCCGGGAAAATTTCACGACGATGGTCCGCGCCCATGGCGGCGCTTCTCGGCGCCTCCGTTCTGCCGTTTAATGTGCGCGACGGCCCTGCCCGCGACCGCGCACTGAGGCTCGTCTGCGATCTCTGAGGATACGCCAATGTGGATTTGGTCCGGAAGCGATCTGAAACTGCGGCTGACGTTGCGCGTGGCGATCGTCTCGACGCTCTGCTTTGCCGTCATCTCCGGCTATTTCCTGATCGAGGCCGACCGCTCGGTACGCGGGCGGATCGCGGCCGTCGCCGATGTCGCCGCCAAGACGCTGGAGTTGCAGCAGAGCAAGATCCAGTGGCTGAACAATGCGCGTTCCGGCTTTCCCGATCTCGACAGCGTTGCCGCTACGGTCATGACACCGGGACTGTGCATCGCCTTTCGCAGCAATAGCGGCGAGATCAGCCAACGCTTCTGCGGCGGCGCGCAGACTGACACGGCAGCGCCGCCGCTGGCCTTCGCGGCGCTTTATCGCCGCCTGTTCGATCCCGGCCGCGAGGCGGTGCGGCAGGTGGTTTCGCGCGGCAACGCCATCGGCGAGGCGGTGGCCTGGATCGATCCGGCGGTGCCGACCGCCGAGGCCTGGCACGATGCCGGCCGGCTGATGGCGGTGTTCATGATCGCGCTGCCGCTGCTCTGCGCCCTGGTCTATGCGGCGCTCGCGCGCGCGCTGCGTCCGACGCGGCAGATCCGCGACGGGCTCGAGCGGATCGCCGCAGGCGACCTCGCCGCGCGCCTGCCGGCGTTCGATCTCGCCGAACTGTCGGCGATCGGCGACGTCTTCAACCAGCTCGCCGAGCGCCTCTCCGCCGCGCTCTCCGACCGCAACGCGCTGACGCAGAAACTGATCCTGGTGCAGGACGAGGAGCGCCGGCACCTCGCGCGCGAGCTGCATGACGAGTTCGGGCAGTCGCTGGCCGCCATCCGCGCGCTCGCCGCCTCGGCGCGGCAGAGCGCGGCCGCGGATTGCCCGCCCTTGCTCGCCGAATGCGATGGTATCGCGCGGACCGCGACCGACATGATGGAGACGTTGCGCGGTGCCCTCTTCCGGCTCCGCCCGCCCGATGTCGACGAACTCGGACTTGCGGCCAGCCTGGAGGGCCTGGTTGCCGGCTGGAACGGCCGCAGCCGGGGACAGCCGCGGTTCGAGATCACCATATCGGGATCGTTCGAGCGCCTTGCCGCCTCCGTCGGCGCCAATCTCTACCGCATCGTGCAGGAGGCGCTCACCAACGCCGCCAAGCATGCCGGCGCCACGCGCGTGATGCTGCGGCTTGAGATGCACGAGGCGCCCCCCGGCGGCGGCAACAGCGCGATCGCGCTCGCGATCGACGATGACGGCCAGCCCGGCGATCCCGATCCCAAAGGCGATCCCCAGCTCAGGTCCGGCCTCGGCCTGCTCGGCATGCGCGAACGGGTCGCCGCGCTGGGCGGGCGGCTCAGCTTCGAGACCGGACAGCCCAGCGGCTCCTCGCTCCGCGTCATCGTTCCCGTCGCGGCCAGCCGAGAGGCTGCACCGGCGGAGCGCGCGGCATGAGCCATGCGGCACGAACCATCATGCTGGTCGACGACCACGCCGTCGTCCGGGAGGGCTACCGGGCGATGCTGCAGAAGCAGCCGGGCCTCTGCGTCGTCGCCGAAGCCTCCGACGGCGTCGAGGCCTACCGCCTCTACAAGGAGACCGGGCCCGACCTCGTCATCATGGACCTCTCGATGCCCGGCATCGGCGGCATCGAGGCCATCCGCCGCCTCCGGCAGTGGGACAGGCGCGCAAGAATCCTGGTGTTCACCATGCACCAGAACGCGGCCTTTGCCGTGCAGGCGATCCGCGCCGGCGCGAGCGGCTATGTCACCAAGACCAGCCCGCCGGAGACGCTGGTGCACGCCGTGATGGATGCGCTGTCGGGCAAGATCGCGATCAGCCCGGATATCGACCACGAGCTCGCGCTCAGCCACCTTGCCGGCGAGACGAAGGCTGCCGACCTCCTGACCGCGCGGGAATTCGAGGTGCTGCGGATGCTGCTCGCGGAAAACACCACCGAGGAAATCGCCGAGGCGCTGCACCTCAGCCCCAAGACGGTCGCGAACCTGCATTCCCTGATCAAGGACAAGCTCGGCGTCGGCACCGATATCGAGTTGGTCCGCCTCGCGCTGCGACAAGGCCTCCTGACGCAGCTCGATCTCGGCGAGCGCTGAGCCCGCGGCGGCGACAGCCAACTCTTGCGAGCGCGCCGGGGATTGGATAACCTTCTGCTCGCGATGAGTTCCGCAGGCTCATTCGCCCCTCGCGCGACTGGCGAGCTTACGTGGAATTGACCACGGTGAAGCGCGAAGGGTTCTAGCGCCGTTCGCCTGGGCAACCCGTTCAGCTGATGATCCAGCGTCTTAGGGAGCCCGGACCATGCCGTCATTCCGCAATGAACTCCACCTCAACGATTCGGAAGTTGCCCTTGCGCTCGAGGGCGAAGAGCGCCGCCAGCAAGACGGCGTCGAGCTGATTCCGTCGGAAAACTACACCTATCCCGAGGTTCTCGAGCTGCTTGGATCGGTGTTCACCAACAAGTATTCCGAGGGCTATCCGGGACGCCGCTATTACGGCGGCCAGGAATTTACCGACCAGATAGAGAACCTTGCCCGACAGCGAGCTTGCGCGCTGTTTCGCGCCGAACATGCCAACGTTCAGCCTCTGTCCGGGTCGCCAATGAACCAGGCCGTGTATCTGGGCCTGCTGCAGCCCGGCGATACGATATTGGCAATGGACCTGTCACACGGCGGCCATCTCACCCATGGCGCGCCGGTGTCGCACATGGGGCGGCTCTTCAACTTCGCCCGCTACAAGACGCAGCCATCAAACGGCGGCGCCATCGATTTCGATGCGCTCCGCGCCATGGCCCGGCACGTCCGTCCGAAGCTGGTGCTGTGCGGCTACAGCTCCTATCCGCGCGATTTGGATTATGCGTCCTTCAAGAGCATCGCCGATGAGGTGGGTGCACTGACCATGGCCGACGTCAGCCATTACGGCGGCCTGATCGCCGGCAACGCCTTGCGCAATCCGCTCGATGCGGGTTTCGACGTGATGACGACGACATCGCACAAGACGCTTCGGGGGCCGCGCGGCGGCATCGTTCTTTGTCGCCGGGAGTTCGCCGGCAAGATCGACGCATCGGTGTTCCCGGGATTGCAGGGAGGTCCGCACATGAACGTTGTGGCCGGAACCGCGGTCGCGCTGAAGAAGGCATCGACGTCCGATTTTCAGGCCCACGCAAGGCTGGTCATGCGCAACGCGAAGGTCCTGGCCGAAGCATTGATGGAACGCGGCATGACGTTGATCACCGGCGGAACCGACAATCACATGATGGTTGTGGATACGGTGGCCAGCGTCGGCCTGGACGGCGGCGCGGCCGAGAACATCCTCGACGCCGTCGGGATCACCGCAAACAAGCAGATCATTCCCGACGATCCGCGTCCGCCGCTCAAGCCGAGCGGCATTCGCCTCGGGACGCCGGCGGCGACCACGCGCGGCATGGGCGAGCCCGAAATGCGCCTTATCGCCGAACTCATTGCGGAATCCCTCCGGTCGAAGGGAGATGCAGCGGTCGTCAAGCGACTGAGATCGAACAGCGTCGAGATGTGCCGCGCTTTCCCCGTTCCGGGGATCGCGCCGCCCTCATAGGCGGCCGAGCCGCGCTCCTGTTCCGCGTTCGTCGCGTCGCTCGTCCGGGTGTGCGGCCTGCATGGGCACGTCATGAAGGTTCCCCGACAACGACCGGAACGGAAATTGATGCTGTTCGTTGGACCGCATGAATCTCGAAGACGGAGCGTTCAACCCGTGACCCGGAAAACCTTGCAAGCACGCTCGGAGCAGGCGCTCGTCGTCATCATTCTCAGCACCGGTGCGCTGATCGGTTACCTCGGCTTGGCGCTGTCCCGGATGTGAGAGCTACGCCCGGCGGGCACCAAGCCGCCGGCAAGCATCAAGCCGCCGGCAGGCATGCAGGCATCAAGTCGCTCGGTGCCCTGAAAGCTCGCGCGTGTGCCCGACGTGGCCCCCCCGCAAAAATATAGGTTGCAACGAAGAAAGCTCGGACAAATCATGTCGCGAGAAAGCGGATGTTTGACGCACAAGCGACAACACGCCCGGCGTCGTCCCGGCCTGGTGCGCAATTGCGCACGGGGGGCCGGGACGACTGCGGTGGATGTGGCGCGAGCTGGCGTTCTTTCTTCCTTCTGGAAGGGTAGCAAATCACGCCTTCTGCTTCGCGACCTCTCGGCGCAAGCACAGCCGTCTCTGGAATACTGGATCACCCGCATGCGGCATGCGCGGGTGATGACACTGTGCGTGCAGGGACGACAGCACGCTTAACGCCCGTCGCACACCTGCCGCACAAATCGAGGACATTGCCGCCTGCTCGCAATTCTCGTACACGGTTTCACGCAATGACCTCGCCACTCTCTCCCAACTCCGTCGACGTGCTGCTGTTCGATATCGGCCGCGTCGTGCTCGACATCAACTTTGACAAGGTGATGGCGCACTGGGCGCAGCACGCCGGCTGTGCGCCCGGCGAACTCGCCACGCGCTTTGTCGTCGACGACAGTTTCAAGCATCACGAGATCGGCCGGATCGACGACGCGGCGTTCTTCGAAAGCCTGCGCCGGACGCTCGACATCGACATCACGGACGCCCAGTTCCTCGAAGGCTGGAATGCGATCTTCACCGGCGAGATGCCGGGCATCGCCCCGCTGCTCGCGGCGGCCGCCGAGCGAATGCCGCTCTACGCCTTCTCCAACACCAATCCGGCCCATGTCGCGCATTTCTCGGTCACCCATGCCGAGCTGCTCAGCCATTTTCGCGACGTCTTCCTTTCCTCGAGCATCGGCTTCCGCAAACCCGACGCCGAAGCCTATGATCATGTGGTAAAAGCCATCGGCGTGCCGGCGTCGCGGATCCTGTTCTTCGACGACCTGGCCGCCAATATCGAAGGTGCGCGGGCGCGCGGCCTTCATGCTATCCACGTGACATCGACGGATGACGTGGCACGGGCTTTGACCGCACTTGGTATTTTAGGAATTGAGGAGCTCTGAGCGTGGCCCTGATGCCGGTTGCCGATGCCCTGTCCGCCGTCCTTGCCGGCGCCGAACCGCTGCCGGAGGAGATGGTCGCGCTCGATGCCGCCTACCACCGCACGCTGGCGCACGACCTCGCGGCGCTCCGCACCCAGCCGCCGCAGCCGATGTCGGCGATGGACGGCTATGCCGTGCGCGCCGCCGATGCGGCCGATCTGAAGGCCCGGCTCAAGGTGATCGGCGAAGTCGCCGCCGGTCGGCCGTTCGAGCGGACAGTCGGCGCCGGCGAGGCGGTGCGGATCTTCACCGGTGGCGTGATCCCCAATGGGGCCGACGCCGTGATCATCCAGGAAGACACCGCCGTCGACGGCGACCACATCACGATCACGGAGACCGCCAGCGTCGGGCGGCACATCCGCCCGGCCGGGGTCGACTTCCGTGCGGGCGAGGTGCTGCTCGACGGCGGCAGCCGCCTGTCCGACCGCGCGCTGTCGCTGGCGGCCGCCATGAACTATCCGGAACTTGCGGTGCGCTGCCGCCCGAAGGTCGCGGTGCTGGCGACCGGCGATGAACTGGTGATGCCGGGCTCGCAGCCCGGCCCCGGCCAGATCGTCTACTCCAACGGCTACGCGCTGCGGGCGCTGGCGCGCGCCGAGGGCGCCGAGACCGTCGACCTCGGCGTTGCCGCCGACACAATGGAGGCGACCACGGCCGGCATCCGCCGGGCGCGCGAGGCCGGCGCCGATGTCCTGATCACGACGGGCGGCGCCTCGGTCGGCGACCACGATCTCGTCAAGCGGTCGCTGGAAGCCGAGGGCGTCGAGATGGCGTTCTGGCGGATCGCGATGCGGCCGGGCAAGCCGATGATGCACGGCCGGCTCGGCGCGATGCGGGTGATCGGCCTGCCCGGCAATCCGGTGTCGTCCTATGTCTGCGCTTTCCTGTTCCTGGTGCCGTTGATTCGGGCGCTGAGCGGCCGGAAAGTGATTCATCATCGCCGCACGAGCGCCCTGCTCGGCCGCGACCTCGCCGCCAACGACCAGCGCGAGGACTATCTGCGGGCACGGCTCGAAGCGCGCGAGGACGGCACGTTGATCGCAACGCCGGTGACGCAGCAGGACTCGTCGCTGCTCGGGAATCTCGCTGCGGCACGGGCACTTCTCGTGCGTCCGCCGTTCGCGGCAGCGGCCGTCAAGGGCAGCGAATGCGAGATTCTGACACTGCCCGAATAGGGTTTTCATGCCCCACCGATCGTGCGTTGCCTGATCCGTTCACCGGAAATTAAGTGGTTGCGGAACACATATCGAACATATAGTGTCCGTTCATGATTTGTTTCGAGTACTGGTGTCTACAATCGGGAAGCCGCGTGGAAGCAAGTGCAACGAGCACATGCTCCTGAGGTCAGGCCCGCCTGAAGGCCCCACCAGAAGAGTCTCGGAATCGAACGACGCTATCAACCGGGGGAATGCTCGAGATGCTCACGCGCAAACAGTACGAACTTCTGCGTTTCATCAATGAACGTCTGAAAGAGGCCGGCGTACCGCCCTCCTTCGACGAGATGAAGGATGCGCTCGACCTGCGCTCGAAGTCCGGTATCCACCGCCTGATCACTGCGCTGGAGGAGCGCGGCTTCATCCGCCGCCTGCCGAACCGCGCCCGCGCCATCGAGGTCATCAAGCTGCCCGAACTCTCGGCTGGCGGCGGCAACGGCCGACGCGGCTTCACGCCCAGCGTCATCGAAGGCACCCTCGGCCGGCGCGCCAGCACGCCGCCGATCGCCGAGGACGACGGCAACCGTCCGGTCGCGGTCCCCGTGATGGGCCGGATCGCCGCCGGTACGCCGATCGAGGCGCTGCAGACCCGCAGCCACACCATCAGCGTGCCGCCCGACATGCTCGGCGCCGGCGAGCACTATGCGCTCGAGGTGCGCGGCGACTCGATGGTCGATGCCGGCATCCTCGACGGCGACATGGCGCTGATCCAGCGCAACGACGTCGCCAACACCGGCGACATCGTGGTGGCGCTGATCGACGAGGAGGAAGCCACCCTGAAGCGCTTCCGCCGCCGCGGCGCATCGATCGCGCTCGAGCCGGCCAACACCGCCTATGAAGTGCGCATCCTGCCGCCGAACCGGGTGCGCATCCAGGGCAAGCTGATCGGCCTGTATCGCAAATACTGAATTGCAAATACTTGCGGCGGCCGGGAACGAGCAACACGTCGGATCGTTCCTTGCATGATAGCGTAGCGTACGGCCTGCCCGATGCGCTCCGATACCTCTCGCGCAGCGTCGCGTGTTTGTGATCGGGGTCGGTCTCGGACCAGTCGTACAATCGCCCAGAAACGAGCAGAAGCTCGTTCGCTATCGTCCACTCTGGTAGAGGCCCCAATGCCTCAAGAGAGGCACGGGTCGCTACCTCGAAATGAGGAGCCATCCGATGTGTGACTATAGTCTGCACGCCGTGGCATCGCGCCCCGCCATTGTCGGAGAGACGCTGATCACGACGACGTTCCGCGGCACGTCGACCCGCGGTTTTGCTTCGGAGAACGATCCCACTGTCGCGGTCTGCATGCTGCCGGGCACCGAGCTCGCTTTCGCCGAGAACGTTCGCTACGACAGCCGCTGGATCTGGACCAAGACGCTGAACTATCGCGTCGGCGTATTCAACGAAGTCGAGCCCGACGTGCCCGATCGGCATCATGACGCGGTCGAATTCCCCGACGGCAGCCATGTGCTGGTGACCCAGCTGGTCGAGGGACAGCGCGTCAGCGTGCTGCAATTGCCGGCGCTGCATCCGCCGGTCGAGCAGAAGCCGAAGGTTGTGGAGCGGCGGCCCTCCGCATTCGCAACGCTGTTTTTGGGTTGAGCGCATCGTCGCCGCGGAATGGGCTGTTCGGCGGCGGATGACCTAAGCAATTTCGGGCGACCCCGGACTCCCGCTTCCGGGGCGCAGGAGGGAATTTGCGTCAGCCGGCGCCTTGGCGCATCATCGGGCACGGAGGACGTGCGCGGTGGTCGATAAGGTCACATGGCAAAAGGCTGGACGCGTCACGGAACCGGGCCGCTACATGTTCCGGTTCGGTTGGCTGACGGTGACGGCCGACGACCTGAAAGTCTGGGAGCAATTTCCCGAGGCTTCCTTCACGCTCGTCAAGAAGCCCGATGCCGGCCCCGACTCCGACGAATACCATCTCGGCCTGTTCGAGCTCCCGAGCGCCCCCTCCCCGGACCACCGCTAATCATCGCCCTGCAGATCGGTCTCGGCCGGCGTCGCATCCACGGCAGGCCGCGGTGCGGCGGCGGGTGCGCGCAGCGTCGTCTCGCTCTCGCCGTCGCCGGGAACCGCCGGCGACCACGGCCGGTCGATCCCGCCGGGCTTGACCGCATCGACGGCGTAACCGTCCCTGCTCCGCCGCAGCACCAGCGCGCCGTGGCGCCGCAGCCGCTCGGCATCGATTACCGATGCCGCGCAGCCCTGCGGTACCGGCCGCGCCGTCACGATCAGGCCTGCGCGCTCGCAGTCGTCCGCCAGCGCCTCCGGCCGGGTCGCCAGCGCGACGAAGGCGCCGCCGGGTCCCTGGGTCACGCAGCCGCCGGCATCGCACGAGACGCCCTCGCCGAGCGACGCATCGGTGGCGGTCCGCGCGTCGGCGTCCGCCGCCAGCCACTCCTTGACCAGGAACGCATCCTTGGCGCTGTGCATCAAATGCAGCCGCCCGTCGCCGCCGCGCACCGCGACGTTGCGGCCGTCGCCGGAGACCAGCACGTCCGGCTGCGGCACCCTGAGCGCCCAGACCGAGGCCGCCAGCAGCAGCACCGCGCCCGACCAGCGCAGCGGCGTGCGCAGCAGCCCGAGCAGGATGATGCCGGCACTCGCTGCGATCAGCGGCCCGATCCCGAACGCCGCTATGCGGCCGACCGCGCCTGGCAGTGCGGCGACCCATTGCGTCACCAGGATCATCCAGTCGATGCCAAGACCCATGATCGCCCAGAACACGCCGTCGAAGCCGAACGGCATGGCGACGAGCCCCAGCAGGCCGGCCGGCATCACGACCGCCGACACGACAGGCATCGCCGCGAGGTTGGCGAACAGCCCGTAGGGCGTCACGCGGTGGAAATGGAACGCGGCGTAGGGCGTCGTCGCCAGCCCCGCCACCAGCGAGGCCAGCATCAGCATCGTGAGTTCGCGGCCGCCCCACAGCGCAACCCGTGCGGTCGCCGAATGGTCGGGCGACGCGAATAGGTTCGGTAGCCCGATCTGCACCAGCGCCACCAGCCCGAGCGTCGCCGCAAACGACATCTGGAAACTCGGATGCACCAGCGCCTCCGGCGCGATCGCGAGCACGATCAGCGCCGCCACCGCCAGCGTACGGAAGGTGATCGCGCGGCGGTCGACGATCACGGCCAGCAGCACCACGGCCGTCATGAAGAACGACCGTTGCGTCGCGACCTCCGCACCCGACAGCAACAGATAGAATGCCGCGGCGACAAGCGCGGCCGCCGCGGCCCATTTCTTGATCGGATGCCCCGCCGTCAGCGCCGGAAACAGCGCGAGCAGCGCGCGCACCGCGAAGAACACGACGCCGGCGACCACGGCCATGTGGTAGCCGGAGATCGACAGCACATGGCCGAGCCCCGAGATGAACATCGCATCGTTGACCGGCGTCGAGATCGCGTCGCGCCGGCCGGTGAGCAGCGCGGTCGCGATCGCGCGCTGGTCGCCGTCGAGCGTGGTGCGAATCCGCGCGTCGATGGCGTCGCGCAGGCCTTGCATGAAGGCGGCGTAGCGCAGCGCAAAGCCGCCGGTCGCAGGCGGCTCCCTGGTTTTGACCGCGCCCATCACGAAGCCGGAGGCGCCGATGCCCTGGAAATACAGGTCGCGTCCGAAATCATAGGAGCCCGGGCGCTGCGGCCCGAGCGGCGGCAACAGCCTTGCCTTCAACTCGACGAAGCTGCCGACGTCGGGCGCCGTGCCCTTCTTCACCGAGAGCCGGACCCGATCGAGCTTCGTCATGTCGCGCGGGCTCTCCATCGAAACCACGCGCAGCACGAAACGATCGGTCTTCTCGCGGATGTCGCGCGTCTCGACGAAGCCGGTCAGCGCCACCGAGAACATCGGCCGCGCCAGCACCGTGTGAGCAACGCGCGCCGTCTTCCAGGTCGCCGTCGCAAAGCCCGCGGCCACCGCGGCCAGCATCGCGATGACGGGAAACACGCTGCGCCGTCGCAGCAGCAGCGCCAGCAGGCAGAGCAGGATTGCGACGGTGGCCGCGACCGACAGCACCGGCTCGTGCTCGGCCGCGAAATAGAAGGCGATACCGGCGCCGAACGCCACCGGCACCCATGGCAACAACCGGCCCGCGCCAGCCTCCGCACGCGCCCATTGCCGCAATGTGTCGACGACAGGCTTCCAGATGCCGACGCGCGCCGGGAGAAAGCCGCCGGCCGGCGCAGCCGCGCGCGGCGGCCACGTCCCCGCGTAGCCGCGTTTGCCGCCCGGCGTCGTGCCCTGCTCCGCCATTCCGCTTGCGATCCCTGCCGGGCGGCAGGCTAGCGGATGGCCCCGTCCCCCGACTAGCGGAACGGATGCAGAATACGGACCCGGCAACGCCCGGGTGGATCGTCCTGCGCCTTGCCGACCTCGCGCCGGGCCACAGCTGCCGCCTGCGTCATATCGATCGAGCCGAAAGTCTCATAAAGATACCGATCACATTAGGAATAGACTGTCCCGATGCCTCCACTCCCGGAGAGACAGGGATGAGGCAGTGACGGCTCGCGGCACGTAAGGCCGCTGGAGCTCCTCTCAGGCGGCCACAACTCCCCTGAGATCAGGCGTTGCGGACGAACGCGCAAATCTCGCCTGTAACGCCGCGCACCACGCGCACTCCGCGAGCGGATAGATCGCTGAAAAACGCGAGGAGTAGCGTTTGCATTTGAGAGGAGCGACACATGGCAATTCAAGTACCGAGCGATTTTCGTCGCGTGATTGTCGCCGCGTCAGTGGGAAACATCATTGAATGGTACGACTTTTATATTTTTGGCAGCCTGGCCGCGGTTCTGTCGGTCAAGTTCTTTGAGCAATCCCACCCCGTCGCAGCCCTGCTGAGCACGATCGCGCTGTTCACTGCGGGATTCCTGATCCGCCCGCTGGGGGCCTTCCTGTTCGGATGGATGGGCGATCGGGTCGGCCGCAAATATACATTCCTCATTACGCTGAGCGGAATGGGCCTGGGAACGGGAGCGATCGGACTGATCCCGACTTATCAGTCGATCGGCCTGACGGCCGCATTCATCCTGTTCGGCTTGCGGATGATCCAGGGTCTCTGCCTGGGCGGCGAGTATGGCGGCGCCATCACCTACGTCGCCGAGCATGTTCCGGACGACCGCCGCGGCTACTACACCGGCTGGCTACAAACCTCGCCGACACTCGGGATAGTGGTGTCGCTGGCCGTGATCGTTCTGACCCGAACCTGGGCCGGCAATCAGGCCTTTGACGAATGGGCGTGGCGCGTACCGTTCCTGGTCTCGTTCCTGCTGGTGGCCATCGCCATCTACATCCGCCTGCAGCTTCAGGAGACGCCGATTTTCCAGGAGATCAAGGCACGCGGACAGATGACCAGGAATCCCTGGCGTGAAGCTTTCCTCAGCGCCAACATCAAGTACATCTTGATCGCGATCGTCGTCCTGATCGGGCAGGGCGTGGTCTGGTACAGTGGTCAATTCTGGGCACTGTACTTCCTGCAGCAGGTCTCCAAGGTCGATGCGGTTACCTCGGCCTACATTGTGGGAGCCGCACTGTTGATCGCGACGCCGAGCCTGATCTTCTTTGGTTGGCTGTCGGATCAGATCGGCCGCAAATCCGTGATCCTCGGAGGCATGCTGCTTGCCGCGATCACCTACTATCCGCTCTATCTGTGGCTCGGCATGGTCACGCAGCCGGGACACATCAACTATCCGGTCGCCGTCTTCATCATCTTCATCCTCGTCTGCTACGTCGGGATGGTGTACGGGCCGGTCGGCGCGTTTCTGGCGGAGTTTTTCCCGGCCAGGATCAGGTACACCTCGGTCTCGGTGCCGTATCATATCGGCAATGGTTGGGGCGGCGGATTGGTACCCTTCATCACATCAGCCGCCTTCGCAGCGACCGGCAGCATCGGCTACGCGCTGATCTACCCGATTGTCGTTCCCGCGGTGTGCTTCGTGATCGCCGTTTTCATCATGCCCGAGACACGCAAGACCAGAATCTTGGAGCAGATCGAGGCGAAAGCCGCATCGTGACGGAGTCACCTTGCTGACGGGCGACCAGCGCCCCGTTCCGATGGGATCGGAACGGGGGTCTGGAATCTTGTTTTGACGCATTTTCTTTACGCGAAGCGGTATCCGCATTACGTCGGAGCCGGATGGAGGGGATTCCGCGCTACGCAGTTCCAACCTCTCCGGCCGCCTTTGGTGGCGGTCAGGCCAACGGCTCAGTCAGCTCCCTCTCAGCCGGCTCGGTGATGCCAGCGATCGTGCCACCAGGTGGCAAAATCACGATCCATCGCCAGCTCCCAGCAAGCGAGCACGATCACCACGATGCCGGAAAGCACGCTGCTCGTCGTGACCGATCCCTGCTGGTAGCTGAACGTCCAGGGTGCGACTACCAGAGCCAACCCCATCAGCATCTCACCCCATTCCTCCAGATAGGACGGAATGATGAATGCCTCCAAGGCGAACAGCACGACGCCCAATCCGAGCGCGATGGAGATCCAGAGAGCTGCCCCGGAGAAGCCCAGAGCAAACGGCGATGCAACCAGCCAGGCGCCCACCAACAGGCTGGCAGCATCCTGCCAGTGTTGAATGCGCATGATCCTCACCTCCTTCTTCCGAAGACATGGTGCGGCGCGGACAAAAAAGCATCGGTCCGACCTGCGATGTGTTGCCGCTGCCGATCCGTAGCCCACGTCCAGCCGGGCGTCCCCGCTACCCGGGAAAGGGCTCTTGCAATCGCGTCGCAGCAAGATGCACACTGTGTGCGCTTGACCAGGTGTCAACGTCTGCGGTTCGCGGCCCGACCGGTATTTGCGGTTGCGCTCAGGACGGGAGGAGGATGACGCCATGCGAGAAATCGAAATCCACAACTATGCGCGGCAGTTGCTCGAGGCACATGGCGCCAAGGCCATTGCGGAAGCTGCCCAAAACGCCATCGAGCTCGAAGCAAAAGGCGAGGCCGAGCTGGCCAGGACCTGGCGACATATCGAAGACGCCATGAAGCTGATGCGCGGGCCACACCAGAGCTGAGGCTGCCAGCAAGCAGAACGTGGAGCGGGACCCGTTCGAGCCTCGCGATGGCGGCTTGAACGGCAGCACAATCTCACGACGCGGCTCTCCATGACAGGAGTGAAGCCATGTTTCCGAAGTGCGCAACAGCCGAAGATATCGTGAAGGCGGTCAAGGACGAGAACGTGCAGATGATCGATCTGCGTTTCATCGATTTGCCGGGGGCATGGCAACATTTTTCCGTCCCTCCGAGCGCGGCGAGCGTCGATGCCCTCGGAGATGGAATTGGCTTCGACGGCTCATCGATCCGCGGCTTTCAGGAAATCCAGGAAAGCGACATGCTGGTTGTTCCGGACCCGACCACGGCCTTTCTCGACCCGTATTCCACCGCACCCACCCTGGTATTGATCTGCAACATCCGCGACCCTGTGACCGGTCAATCCTATAGCCGTGATGCCCGGTACATCGCCCAGAAAGCCGAAACCCACCTGAAGGCGACAGGCCACGCCGATATCAGCTACTTCGGTCCGGAGGCGGAATTCTTCGTGTTCGACAGCGTGCGCTACGGACAGGGCATCAATTACGCTTTCCACGAAATCGATTCCGATGAAGGCAGCTGGAACACCGGCTCGGAGGAAGCGCCCAATCTGGGACACAAGCCGCGCCCGAAAGAGGGATACTTTCCGGTACCCCCGACGGACAGCATGCAGGCGCTCCGCACCGAAATGGTGTTGACCATGGAGCAGCTGGGCATCCAGATCGAAGCCCATCACCATGAAGTCGCGACCGGTGGGCAGAACGAAATCGACATGCGCTTCACCACGCTGACGCGCATGGCTGACAATCTGATGATCTACAAATACGTGGTGAAGAACACCGCCCGCCAGAACGGCATGACCGCGACATTCATGCCGAAACCTTTGTTCGAGGACAACGCGTCTGGAATGCATGTTCATCAGTCGCTGTGGAAAGGCGAGACCAACCTGTTCTACGACAGGGGCGACTATGCCGAACTGAGTCAGCTCGCCCGCCACTACATCGGCGGCCTGCTGACCCACGCCTGGGCGTTGTGCGGGCTTTGCGCCCCGACCACGAACTCCTATCGGCGTCTGGTGCCGGGCTATGAGGCTCCGATCAATCTGGTCTATTCCCAGCGCAATCGGTCAGCCTGCTGCCGCATTCCGATGTATTCGCCGAACCCAAATGCCAAGCGTGTCGAATTTCGCTCGCCGGATCCTTCCTGCAATCCCTATCTGGCTTTTGCCGCAATGCTGATGGCCGGCCTCGACGGAATCCGCAACAAGATCGACCCGGGCAGCCCGATCGACAAGAACCTCTACGACCTGCCGCCCGCTGAGGCGAAGGAGGTGAAGTCGACGCCGGGGTCGCTGGATCAAGCGCTGGACGCGCTCGAACGCGATCATGCATTCCTGCTGCGCAACGATGTCTTCACCGCCGATGTGATCGAAACATGGCTCGACTACAAGCGGAAGAAGGAGGTCGATCCCATCAGATTGCGACCTCATCCCTACGAGTTCCATTTGTACTACGACATCTAGCGGCGACCGCACGCTCTGTGCGGACCAACCCAGTGCTCGATCAGGGGACTCGTCTCCGGTCACCACGGCGTCGGATGCCTGAGTCGCTCGTCCAGTCGGGGCGGTCCAACGCCCGGAAGCCGCCCTCGGCAGCCTACGACCTTCGTCCCTCCTCGCGATACAACGAGATCCGGATAGCCTGCAGTTGGGTGCAAGATCGCTTGGATGAGCGGCAGCCGCGGGTCGCGTGACGCCCGGCCCCCCGCGCACTGCTTACGCACTCTCCCTGACTACGAGGGCCCGCCGGCCCTCGACTTTTTGTGTCACGCTTCAGCGCGAAACCTAGGAGCTTCTTTTCCCGGCGCGTTTTCTTCACGCGAACCGGTGTCCACTTCGCTCGAAATCGCTCTAGATCAGCGGCGTCTGCGACGAGACGTGGTGGCAGACGATCTTCCAGTCGCCGTCCTCGCGCGCGATCACCCAGGTGATCTTGACGGCGAGCGAGGGCGCGTCGCCGTCGAGGAAGAATGACGCGATGCCCGCCATGTTGACGAGATCGGCATTGACCCGTTCCGCCCTGACATCGCTGAACCGAACCCGCGGCGCGCGCCAGCGCGGCAGACCGTCAAAATAGGCTTTGACGCCGTCGCGGCCGCGATACAGCGTCGGGTTCGAGCCGAAGAAGAACGCGCTCTTCGAATAGAGCGCGCTTAGCGCATCCGCATCGAGCCTGCTGAAGCCCGCCGACCATCTGGCGATGATGGCGGAGGCGATCTCGTTGGATTCGTCAGGCATCGATCCCCCCGTCCGCTGGTCCGCGCGGGACGCGCTTCCTCTCGGCTAGCCCTTGCCGCCGACTTCCTTGGCGAAGGTGTCGCGCAGGCCGATCGTGCGGTTGAACACCAGCCGGTCCGGCGTCGAATCCGCATCGCGCACGAAATAGCCTTGCCGCTCGAATTGCATCGGGTCGGGCGAATTGCTCTCGGCGATCGCCGGCTCGACGCGCGCATCCTTTAGCACTTCGAGCGACTGCGGATTGAGATCGGCGGCGAAATCGGCCGCGTTCGGGCTCGGATTGGCGAACAGCTGGTTGTAGATACGGATCTCCGCCGGCTTCGACTGCGCCGCCGGCAACCAGTGCATCGTCGCCTTGACCTTGCGGCCGTCGGGCGCGTTGCCGCCCTTGGTTGCGGGATCGTAGGTCGCGCGGAGTTCGACGATCTCGCCGGCATCGTTCTTCACCACGCCGGTACACTTGATGAAATAGGCATAGCGCAGCCGCACCTCATTGCCGGGCGAGAGGCGGTAGAACTTCTTCGGCGGATTCTCCATGAAGTCGTCGCGCTCGATGTAGAGCTCGCGGCCGAACGCGATCTTGCGGGTGCCGGCTTCCGGATTGTCGGGATGGTTGATCGCCTCGATCTCCTCGACCTGCCCTTCCGGATAATTCTCGATCACCACCTTGAGCGGCCGCAGCACCGCCATCCGGCGCAGTGCCGTGCGGTTCAGTTCCTCGCGGATGCAGAACTCGAGCATGCCGACATCGACCACGCTGTTGGCCTTGGCGACGCCGATGCGCTTGATGAATTCACGCACCGCCGCCGGCGGCACGCCGCGCCGCTTCAAGCCGGCAATCGTCGGCATGCGCGGATCGTCCCAGCCCGAGACGTGGCCGTCGCGGACGAGCTGCGTCAGCACGCGCTTGGACAGCAGCGTATAGGTCAGGTTCAGCCGTGCCATTTCGTACTGGCGCGGCTTCGAGGGCACCGGCAGCTTGTCGAGCAGCCACTCATAGAGCGGGCGGTGATCCTCGAATTCCAGCGTACAGATCGAATGGGTGATGCCCTCGATCGCGTCGGACTGGCCGTGCGCGTAGTCGTAGCTCGGATAGATCGACCACTTGTCGCCGGTGCGCGGATGGTGGGCGTGCAGGATGCGGTAGAGCACGGGGTCGCGCAGGTTGATGTTGCCGGCGGCCATGTCGATCCTGGCGCGCAGCACGCGTGCGCCGTTCGAGAACTCTCCGGCCTTCATGCGGCGGAACAGGTCGAGGTTCTCCTCGATCGAGCGGTCGCGGAACGGCGAGTTCTTGCCGGGCTCGGTCAGCGTGCCGCGGGAAATGCGGATCTCCTCCTGCGACTGATCGTCGACATAGGCATAGCCGGCCTTGATCAGGCCCTCGGCCCAATCGTACAGGCGCTCGAAATAGTCCGACGCATAGAACAGGTTGGCTCCCCAGTCGTAGCCGAGCCAATGGACGTCGGCCTGGATGGAGTCGATGTACTCCTGCTCCTCCTTGGTCGGATTGGTGTCGTCGAAGCGCAAATTGCACTGGCCGCCGAACTCCTGCGCGATGCCGAAATTCAGGGCGATCGACTTGGCGTGGCCGATATGGAGGTAGCCGTTCGGCTCCGGCGGAAAACGGGTCACGATCCGGTTGTGCCTGTGGGAGGAGAGATCGGCCTGGACGATGTCGCGGATGAAGTCGCGCCCTGCCTCTGCCGTCGTGTCAGTCGTCATCAAAGGGTTCCCTGGAGGAGTCAGCTCAACCTTCTGCCAAATTCGTGCCGTCCGGCCAAGTCCGGTTTCAAGCCTGGTTTCAAGTTTGCTTTGGCGGGCAAAAGGTCAGCCCGGGGGTTTAGTTATGTCCGGTTCCTGTTATACACCACGGCCGTTCCCGCATACGTCTCGCTCGATCATGACCAAACCCGTCGTTACCCGCTTCGCCCCCTCACCGACCGGCTTCCTCCATATCGGAGGTGCCCGCACCGCGCTGTTCAACTGGCTCTATGCCAGGAAGCTCGGCGGCAAGATGCTGCTCCGGATCGAGGACACCGACCGTGAACGCTCGACCAAGGAGGCGATCGACGCCATCCTGGACGGCCTGAAATGGCTCGAACTCGATTGGGACGGCGAGGTCATCTACCAGTTCAGCCGCGCCGCCCGCCATCGCGAGGTCGCCGAAAGCCTGCTCGCCGCCGGGCGCGCCTATTACTGCTATGCCTCGCCGGAAGAGCTCACCGCGATGCGCGAGAAGGCGCGCGCCGAGGGCCGCACCCGCCTCTATGACGGCATGTGGCGTGACCGCGATCCGGCCACCGCGCCTGCTGGCATCAAGCCGACCATCCGCCTCAAGGCCCCGCAGACCGGCGAAACCGTGATCGAGGACCAGGTACAGGGCCGCGTGGTCTGGCAGAACGAGAACCTCGACGACCTCGTCCTGCTCCGCGGCGACGGCACCCCGACCTACATGCTCGCGGTCGTGGTCGACGACCACGATATGGGCGTCACTCACATCATCCGTGGCGACGATCACCTGATCAACGCCGCGCGTCAGAAGCAGATCTACGACGCGCTGGAGTGGGAACTGCCGAGCATGTCCCACATTCCGCTGATCCACGGTCCCGACGGCTCGAAACTGTCGAAGCGCCATGGCGCGCTCGGCGTCGATGCCTACCGCGCGCTCGGCTACCTGCCGGCCGCCTTGCGCAACTACCTTGTCCGGCTCGGCTGGAGCCATGGCGATCAGGAAATCTTCTCGACCCAGGAGATGATCGACGCGTTCGACCTCGCGGGCATCGGCCGTTCTGCGGCGCGGTTCGATTTCGCCAAGCTGGAGAACCTCAACGGTCACTATATCCGGCAGAGCGACGATCAATCCCTCGTGACCCAGTTCGAGAGCGTGCTGGATTATGTTCCCGAGGGCGCCGCGCTGAAGGCCAAGCTCAACGACACCACCCGTGCGCAATTGCTGCGGGCAATGCCGAGCCTGAAGGAGCGCGCCAAGACGCTGATCGAGCTGATCGCGGGCGCCTACTTCATCTTCGCCGATCGTCCGCTCGCGCTCGATCCGAAAGCGGCGGCGCTGCTGACGCCGGAAACGCGCGCGTTGATCGGCCGCCTGCGTACCGCGCTGGAGACCGTCAACGACTGGACGGCGGAAACCACCGAGACCGCGATGCGGAATTTCGCCGAGCAGAACAACCTGAAACTCGGCGCCGTCGCCCAGCCGCTGCGGGTGGCGCTGACGGGACGTACGACGTCGCCGGGCATATTCGACGTGCTGGCCGTGCTGGGACGCCAGGAGTGCCTTGCCCGCCTCGCCGATCAGGCGGCGTGATCCTGCATGGACCCCCTCCAGGGTCCATCTTGCAGCGCACATGGCAATGAGCTACCCAATCCGGGACGCTTTCTCCACAAGCCGTTCCGCCCCGCCATGGGCCGCAATTTAGCGACTGGGCAAGGTCGGTTTTCGCAACGAATTCATCGGGGATATCACGATGGACGCAAAATCCAGCAAGACAGCCACACTCACCATCGGCAACAAGAACTACGATTTCCCGATCCTGAGCGGCACGGTCGGGCCTGATGTCATCGACATCGGCAAGCTCTACGGCCAGGCCGGGGTGTTCACCTACGACCCCGGCTTCACCTCGACCGGCAGCTGCCAGTCGAAGATCACCTACATCGACGGCGATGCCGGCGTTCTCGAATACCGCGGCTATCCGATCGAGCAGCTCGCCGAGCACGGCGACTTCCTCGAGACCTGCTACCTGCTGCTGTACGGAGATCTTCCGACTCCGGCGCAGAAGAAGGACTTCGACTATCGCGTGATCCATCACACGATGGTGCATGAGCAGATGGCGCGGTTCTTCCAGGGCTTCCGCCGCGACGCTCACCCGATGGCGATCATGGTTGCTGCCGTCGGCGCGCTGGCCGCGTTCTACCACGACTCCACCGACATCAACGATCCGCGGCAACGCATGATCGCCTCGATGCGAATGATCGCGAAGGTACCGACGCTGGCGGCGATGGCGTACAAGTACACGATCGGCCAGCCCTTCGTGTATCCGAAGAACTCGCTCTCGTTTGCCGAGAACTTCCTCAACATGTGCTTCGCGGTGCCCTGCGAGGAGTACAAGATCAATCCGGTGCTCGCCGACGCACTCGACAAGATCTTCATCCTGCACGCCGATCACGAGCAGAACGCCTCGACCTCGACGGTGCGCATTGCCGGCTCCTCGGGCGCCAACCCGTTCGCCTGCATCGCGGCCGGCATCGCCTGCCTGTGGGGCCCGGCGCATGGCGGCGCCAACGAGGCCGCGCTCAACATGCTCTACGGCATCGGCAAGGTCGAAAACATTCCGGACTTCATCGCCAAGGTGAAGGACAAGAACAGCGAAGTTCGCCTGATGGGCTTCGGCCACCGCGTCTACAAGAACTACGATCCGCGCGCCAAGATCATGCAGAAGATGTGTCACGCGGTGCTGAAGGAGACCGGCCACGGCGACGATCCGATGCTCAAGGTCGCGATGGAGCTCGAGAAGATCGCGCTCAGCGATCCCTACTTCATCGATCGCAAGCTCTACCCGAACGTCGACTTCTATTCGGGCATCACGCTGAAGGCGATGGGCTTCCCGGTCTCGATGTTCACCGTGCTGTTCGCGGTCGCCCGCACCGTCGGCTGGATCAGCCAGTGGAGCGAGATGATCGAGGATCCGCAGCAGAAGATCGGCCGTCCGCGCCAGCTCTACACCGGCGTCGCGCGCCGCGACTATGTGCAGATCGACAAGCGCAAGTAAGCTGCATCGCTCAAGAAAATCCGGGACGGCGCCATCATTCCTGATGGCGCCGTTTTCGTTTGCCCCGCGCGACTTCGGTCGCGATCGCGTCCAGGCGCGGCAGCCAGAACGCCCGGAACCGGCCGAGCCAGTCGTCGACCTCGCGCAGCCGCGCCGGCTCGACCGCGTAGATGCGGCGCGTACCCTCGGCGCGCACCGACGCGAAACCGGCGTCCCGCAAGATCCGCAATTGCTGCGAGACCGCCGACTGGGTGATGCCGAACTCGCGCTGCACGACGGCAACGACGTCGCCCGAACTGTGCTCGCCGGTCGCCAATAGCTCCAGGATGCGCCGGCGGACGGGATCGCCGAGGATGTCGAAGGCGTGCATCTCTCGTTAGCCTCCGCTCCCCGGCTCCGGCTCGCCGCAATAGGCCGCCGTGGTATTTGCGGCCGATCTGCGCGCCGCAGCCTCCTCGGTGCCCGCCGCGATCGAGGCCCTGCACCAATCCTCGCTGGCGCGGCGGATCAATTCCTTGCCGTCGTCGGTTGCCGGCCACGCCGACGCCGCGGCGCGGTCGAATTCCTCGCCGGGCGGCATGGCCAGATAGAGCGCGAGCCCGAGCAGCGCGAGATCCCAGCCGACGCCGACCGCACCGGCCCCGTAGCGGTCCCAGAAGTCGCCCTCGATCACCGAGAGGTGTTCCAATTCCAGGCGCGTGGCGTCCGGGCCATTCGCGGCCAGCGTCACGGTAACCCAGCTGACCGTGCCCATGGACTCCCACGTGACGGCAAGCCGGCGCGGCGGCTCACACGTCGTGATCTCGCCGCCTGCGTGGCCCTGGAACTGATAGCGGCCGCCAAGTCTCAGGTCGCCCGAGATCGGCAGGAACCAGCGCGGAATGCGTTCGGGGTTGGTCAGCACATCCCAGAGATCGGCGATGCCGGTGTCGTAGCTGCGGGTCGCGATCACCGCCCGCGCCGGCTTGCCGTCGCGTGTCCGGAAGGCGACTTCGCGAACGACGGCTCCGACATAGGCGACCGGATCGATCTTCATGGCTGGCTCCGTACTAATATTAGCTATAGCTAATATTAGTACGGTCTAAATATTCAGCGCAAGCGGGATCGTTGCGGCGGGATGTCGCCGCTGAACGCGAACACGATCGATTGGCTAAAGCATGATCCGGAAAAGTGCGATTCAACCTAATCACATCGCGCTTTAGGTCGAACGGCGGCCCATCTCTGCCAGCACGATGTCGGCTGCGCGGACGCTTGGCGGCTGGTCGCCGGTCGACATCTTCCCGTCCATCGTCGCGAACCCCACGAGCTGCCGCAGACGATCGGGTGAATCCGCAAGCACGTCGCCCAGCGCCGCCGCGAGCTTGTCCGGCGTGCAGTCCTCCTGCAGGAACTCGGGAATGATATCGCTGCCGATCACGAGATTGGCGAGGATCACCGAGGGCACGCGGATCGCACGGCGCAGGATGAACGCCTCGGCGGCGCCGACGCGATAGGCCGTCACCATGGGAATCCCTGACAGCGCGAGCTCCAGCGTCACCGTGCCCGACTTCGCGAGCGCAGCGCGGGCGATGCGGAACGCGGCGCGCTTCTCGGTCTCGCCGATCGCGAGCCGCGGCACCACCGGCCACGACGCGACGCCTTCGCGCACCATCGCCTCGAGATGCGGCATGGTGGGGAGCACGAGCTCGAACGACGTTTGCTTCCTGAGCTGGCCGAGCGCCGTGCCGAACAGCGCCAGATGATGCCTGATCTCGCTGCGCCGGCTTCCGGGCAACACCAGCAGCACCGGAGGCTGCGCATCGCGCCGCTTCTGCTCGTCCTCGTTCGGCCGCAGCGAGGCGAGCTGCTCGGTCAGGGGATGGCCGACATAGCTGCACGGCGGCCCCTGCAGCTTGCGATATTCCTCCGGCTCGAACGGCAGCAGCGCGAGCACGTGATCGACATAGCGCCGCATCGCGCGCGCCCTGCCCGGCCGCCAGGCCCAGACCGAGGGCGACACGTAGTCGACGATCGGAATGTTCGGGTTGCGGGCGCGGACGCGACGGGCGACGCGGTGGGTGAAATCGGGGCTGTCGATGATGACGAGCATGTCAGGCGCGTCGGCGAGCACGGCATCGGCTGTGCGCCGGATCAATCGCAGGATTTTCGGCAATTGCTTCACGACAGCGGCAAAGCCCATGATCGAGAGTTCCTCGATCGGAAACAGCGGGGCGATGCCCTGATCCGTCATCGCCCGGCCGCCGACGCCGGAAAACTGCACAGCGTCCCCAAGGCGCTGGCGCAGCACCTGCATCAGCGCCGCGCCGAGGCGGTCGCCGGATTCCTCGGTGGCGATGAGGAAGATCTTGGGAGCGGTGCTGGGACTGCGCACCTGCATCAGCCCGCCAGTCCGATGACAAACAGCCCTTTGGCGTCGGCGGCCTCGACCAGGGCCTGCGGCTCGGCGGCCAGCGTATTGCCGGCGATCACGGCGATGCCGGCGATGCCGGCCGCTGCCGCGCCATCGACCGTTCGCGGGCCGATGGTCGGCAGATCGAAGCGCAAATCCTGCCTGCTCTTCGGCGCCTTCACCAGCACGCCACGGCCGGCCTTGGTGCGGATGCGGCCCTCGGCGCGCAGCCGCGCGACGCGCGCGAGCAGCCCGTCGGTGCCCTCGATATCCTCGACCGCCACCACATGACCGTCGATCACCACGGCCGCCTGACCGATGTCGAACGGGCCGAGCGCGTCGAGCACGCCGCGTCCGCGTGCGATATCGGCGAGCGCCGTGCTGTCGGGCGCCGCGCGCGTCACGGCTCCCTCCGGCATCAACAGATCGGGCGCGACATCCTTGATCCCGACCATGCGGAAGCCCTGCTGCTCGAGGATGCGGCCAACGCTCGACAGCAAATGATCGTCGCCGCCGCGAAATGCGCGCACGACGTGGCCGAGCAGGCGCAGCGTGCCCCAGTCGAGCCGGATCTCCGACAGCGCGGGGCGCACCAAGGTGCCGATGAAGATCAGATCGCGGCAGCCTTCGTCGCGGAACAGCCGGGTCGCCCGCCCGAGCTGGCCGACCGAAATCCAGCGGTGACGAAACCGCTGCGCGCGCGCCGGATCGCAGGCGCCGCGCAGCGCGAACAACACCGGCGTGATGCCGCGCGCAACCAGGGAGTCGGCGACCGCGAACGGCATGGCGCCGCCGCCGGCGATGACGCCGACCGGCGAGGAAAGCGAGGGAGCCGCTGACGTCATGCTGTGGCGGCCATCCCCTGCTCAATTGCTATCGGCGGGAAGGCAGAGCGGGCGCAGCTTGCCGCCCTCGATGAAGGCCAGGATTTCCGCAATCGCCGGATCCTCGCCGGCCAGCGGCTGCACCGAGGCCAACCGCTCGGCGAAGATGCCGGGGCCGTGGAACAGCTTTTGATAGAACGCGCGCACCGTCGCCAGCCGCGCCTTGGTGAACTGGCGGCGCCGCATGCCGATGATGTTGAGCCCTTCGAGAACCGCGTACTGACCGTTGGCCAGTCCGAACGGGATGATGTCGCCGCGTACGCCGCAGACGCCGCCGATCATCACCTGTGAGCCGACGCGGGTGAACTGGTGCACCGCCGACAGGCCGCCGATATAGACGAAGTCGCCGATCTCGCAGTGGCCGCCGAGCGTCGCCGACGTCGCGAAGATCACGCCATTGCCGACCATGCAGTCATGGCCGACATGGCTGTTGTTCATGAAGAAGCCGCGATCGCCGACACGCGTGAGCCCGCCGCCCTTGACCGTGCCGACATTCATCGTCACGCCCTCGCGGATGGTGCAGGCTTCGCCGACTTCGAGGCGGGTCGGCTCGCCGCGATAGCTGAGATCCTGCGGCGGCCCGCCGAGCGCTGCGAACGGCGAGATGATGCAGCCGGCGCCGATCCTGGTATGCCCGCTGACCGTGACATGCGCGATCAGCTTGCAGTTCTCGCCGAGCACGACATTGGGGCCGATGATGCAGTACGGACCGATCTCGGTGCCGGCCCCGATCACAGCGCCATCGGCAATCCGCGCAGTGGGGTCGATCATGCTCATGAAGTTTCGGTCCGCAATTCGTTAATGGCGCCAAGGTGCTATCGAGGCGCCAGGCTGTTGATTGGGGCGGTCGTTAGCGCGACTTTGCCCGCCCTGTCCAGTGACGTATGATGACCGCCTGTTGCAAACGAGAAGGTCGCAACCGATCTCATGGTCCGGGCCGCCGCGCTGATCCTCAGCCTGCTCTCTGCGCCAATCGGCCCGGAGACGGTCGATCTCGGCGACAGCACGGCGATCGATCTCTCGAGCTTCGAATGCCGCGACATCAACCGCAGTACGATCGTCCAGCGGGTCTGCTACAGGGCGGATCAGCGCGCGCTGCTGGTCGCGGTCAGAGGCAGCTACCAGCACTATTGCGGCGTCCCCGCCGAAACCTACGACGCGCTGATGAACGCGCCGTCGATGGGCGTCTTCCTCAATCGGGTCCTGCGGATCGCGGGCGCGGACGGCCGCTACACCTGCACAACGTCGTGAGCCCGGCGCGGCCTAATCCGTCAGCATCGCACCGACGTCGGCCTCGGCGACGACCTGGCCGTTGACCTTGGCATCGCCGTGAAACCACCACATCGTCTTGCGCCGGCCGAGCGAGCGCATGTGATACTCGATGGTGTCGCCGGGCATCACCGGCTTCCTGAACTTGCACTTGTCGATGGTGAGAAAATACACCGCGCGCGGCTTCTCGGTGCCCTCGACCGACTTGATGCCGATGACGCCGGCGGTCTGGGCCATCGCCTCGATCATCATCACGCCGGGGTAGACCGGACGGTCCGGGAAATGCCCCTGGAACGGCGGCTCGTTGAAGGTGACGTTCTTGATGCCGATGCCGCTGTAGTCGGTGCGGATATTGATCACCCGGTCGATCAGCAACATCGGAAAGCGATGCGGGAGCGTCTTCAGGATATCGTTGATATCCACCAGCTCGAATTTGACCGGTGCCTCCTCCATCACTCCTGCCCCTCACCTTTGGCCTCGTTGTCGCGCACCAGACGCTCCACTGCGATAATTTCCCGGAACCACTGCTTGGTCGGCTTGGCGAAATGCCCGCCCCAGCGACCGTTGGCCGGGATGTCGTCCTTGACCGCGCTCATCGCCGTCACCTGGGCGCCGTCGCCGATCTTGAGGTGGTTGTTGATGCCCACCTTGGCGCCGAGCGCGACATTGTCGCCGATCGTCAGGCTGCCGGCGAGCCCGATCTGGGCCGCCAGCAGGCAGTGCCGGCCGATCGTTACATTGTGGCCGATCTGGACCTGATTGTCGATTTTGGTGCCCTCGCCGATCACGGTGTCGCGCAGGGAACCGCGGTCGATGGTCGAGGCGGCGCCGACCTCGACATCGTTCTGGATCACCACGCGGCCGGTTTGCGGCACCTTCACATGGCCGGCCGGCCCGAAGAAGATGAAGCCGTAGCCGTCCTGGCCGATGTTACAGCCGGGATGGATCAGGACGTTGTTGCCGATCAGCGCGAACTGGATGGTGGTCTTGGCGCCGACATTGCAGTCGCGGCCGATCTTGACGTCGGCTCCGATCACCGCGCCGGCGCCGATGATGGTGCCCGAGCCGATCTCGACCCGCGGGCCGATCACGGCCAGCGGATCGACAATGACGCCGTCCTCGAGGCGCGCAGTGGGATCGATGATCGCCGACGGCGCGATGCCGTCGGTGTCGAACCAGGATTGCGGCCGCAGGGCATCGGCGTGCCATTGCCGGGCGAGCTCGACGAACACCTGGAACGGCTTCGCCGCCCGCAGCACGGCAGTGCCCTTCGGCACCTGTGCCTCGAAGCGCGGGCTGACCAGACACGCCCCGGCCTTGGTCGCGGCAAGCTGGTCGGCGTATTTCAGATTGTCGAAAAAGGCGAGATGCATCGGACCGGCCTCGTCGAGCGAGGCCAGCCCCCTGATCTGAAGCGCGCCCCTTTCGGGGTCGACCAGTTGCGCCTTCGTTAGCGCGGCTATTTCAGCCAGCGATGACGAAGGAGGACTCTTGAAGAAGATCGGCTGCGCCATTCCATCCGTCGCAGTCCGGTTGGCAATCGGTCTTAGAACGTCGTACCGCCGCCAAACCGGAATTCTTGCGTGCGGTCAAACGCACCCTTGGTCAGCGGCACCGCGTAGTCGAAGCGCAGCGGGCCGAACGGTGACTGCCAGATCAGGCCGACACCGACCGAGGTACGGACAACCTTGCTGTCGTCGTAGCTCAGACCAAGGCACGTACCCGGAGACGGCGGATTGTTCGTCGGCTTGATGCAGCCAGGCACGTTGACTTCGCCGGTCGCCGCCCACGAGGTCGGGCCCTGGTAGTCGTACAGGCCGCCGGCGTCGGCATAGACCGCGCCCTTGAGCCCGACTTCCTTCGGCAGGAACCAGAACGGCATCTGCAGTTCCGCCGACACGCCCCAGTACTTGGTGCCGCCGATGGCGTCCATCGTGCCGTACGGGTTGATGTCACGCGGACCGATACCGTTCGGCGCGAAGCCGCGGACCAGGTTCGGGCCCATCTGGAAATGATCGAGCATGCGAAGGTCCGAGGTCCCGAGCTTGTTCAGGATGCCGCCCTGCGCGTGGATCACGCCGACGATGTCGGAGACCAGCGGGGTGTAGTACTTCGCGTCGATCGCGGTCTTGATGTAGCTGACGTCACCGCCAACACCGGCGAAGTCCTGCTTGAAGTCGACGATCAGACCGTCGGTCGGGTTCTTGTTGTTGTCGAGCGTGTTGTAGTTGAGCGTGTAGCCCAGCGCCGACGTGAGGGTCTTGCCGCCCGCCAGCTCCTTGCGGACCGGCAGCGAGGCTTCGCCGTCATAGAAGCAGCCGAGACCATTGGTCGACACCAGGCTGATCCCGTTCAGGTTCGCATAGGCCGGGCTCGGATTGAACGCGGGATTGGGCGTTCCATCCGGCAGGAGCGGCACGTTGTTACAGTTGTTCAGCGTCGACGGCAGGGTGATTTCCTGCTGGTAGATCGAGTAGCGCAGCTGCAGCGACAGATCTTCCCGCAGGCTGAAGCCGAGCCGCGGGCTGAAGCCCAGCGTCTTGGTGCCGTACGCGATGTAGCTGTTGGACAGCTGCTGGCGCTGGTAGAGGTCGAGGCCGAGCGCGACGCGGTAGTCGAGCAGATACGGCTCGACGAACGACAGCGAGTAGCCGCGGGCATACTGGCCGTAGGTCACCGACGCCTTCGCGAACAGGCCGCGGCCAAGCAGGTTGCGCTCGGAGACGCTGACTTCGGCCAGCGCGCCGTCGGTGGTCGAGTAACCGCCCGACACCGAGAAGTCGCCGGTCGACTTCTCCTCGAGATCGACGATCAGGATGACGCGATCGCTGGAGGAGCCCGGCTCGGTGGTGATCTTCACCGTCTTGAAGAAGTCGAGGTTCTTCAGCCGGCGCTCGGCACGGTCGACCAGCGCACGGTTGTAGGCGTCGCCTTCCGAGATATCGAACTCGCGGCGGATCACGTAGTCGCGGGTACGGCTGTTGCCGCGGATGTTGATGCGCTCGATATAGGTGCGCGGACCTTCGTCGATCGCGAAGGTGATCGACACCGTGTGATTGTCGAAGTTGCGATCGCCGCGCGGCCGGACCACCGCGAAGGCGTAGCCGCGGCGCGACGCCTCGATCTGCATCTCTTCGACCGACTTCTCCAGCGCCTCGGCGTTGTAGAGCGAGCCGACATTGACGCGCGAGTAGGTGCGCAGCGCGTTCGGGTCGAGCGTTGCGATCGACGACGTATAGTTGACGGACGCGACGCGGTACTGCTGACCTTCCTCGATCTTGAAGGTAACCAGGAAGCCCTTCTTCTCGGGATCGTATTCGGTCAACGCGGCCACGACCTGGACGTCGGCATAGCCATTCTTGAGGTAGAAGCGACGCAGCAGGTCGCGATCGGCCTCGACCCGGTCGGGGTCGTAGACGTCATTGCCGCCGAGGAAGCTCAGGATGTTCGATTCGCGGGTCTTGATGACGTCGCGCAGACGGGACGCCGAATAGGCGCTGTTGCCGATGAACTCGATCGACCGGACGCCGGTCTTCACGCCTTCATTGACCTCGAAGATCAGGTCGACGCGGTTGTTCGGCTGCTCGATGATCTGCGGATTGACCCGCACGTCATAGCGGCCGGACCGGCGGTAGATTTCGGCGATGCGCAGGGCGTCCGACTGGACCATCGGGCGCGAGAACGTGCCGCGCGGCTTGGACTGCACTTCGGCGGTCAGTTGTTCGTCCTTGATCTTCTTGTTGCCCTCGAAGGCAACGCGGCCGATCACCGGGTTCTCGACCACGACCACGACGAGGCGCCCGCCCCGCTGGTCGATATGGACGTCCTGAAACAGGCCGGTCTCGATCAGCGCTTTCAGACCGTCGTCGATCTGGGCCTGGCCCAGCCGACCGCCCGGTCCGGGATGGAAATAGGAGCGGATGGTTTCAAGCTCGACACGGCGGTTCCCCTCCACCGTGATCGAATCGACTGTCTGCGCCGACGCAGGCACAGACACAGCTACGGTCGCCAAGGTGGCAACCACCGGCGCGGCGAACATGACCAAGGCGGCGAACAGCCCCCCCCTCACTCGCATTCCAAACATCATGCGCAACGCGCCCTTATCTTAACGATGCCAGATCGTTCCCCAACGACCCGACAGATTCCCAACCTGCCGCTCAGCTTGTAACCAAATTTGCCTAGGGGGCAAACTTACTAGAGCTGAACATTTCCATTTTCGTTCCAAGACGTTGCCCATTGGCAACGCCACAAAAAAGCCCGTTTCAGGACCCGGCGATCCTGAGGATGTCGTTATACGTCGCAAACACCATCAGCATCAGGACCAGACCCAGCCCGATTCGGAAACCCACCTCCTGCGTCCGCTCCGACAGCGGGCGTCCCCGCAGCGCCTCCGCGCTGTAGAAAAGCAGGTGTCCGCCATCCAAAAGCGGGATCGGAAACAGGTTCAGCAGGCCGATCGAGACCGACAGGATGGCGCAAAGGTTGATCACGAACTGGAACCCGGCGCTCGCGGCCTGCCCCGACAGCTTCGCGATTCCAATCACCCCGCTCACCTCGGCCGGATTGCCGGTTCCAACGAACAGCGACCCGAGGAACTTGAACGTGCTGGAAATAATGTACCAAACCTGCTCGACGCCGATCTTCAGGGCCTCCAGCACGCCGACGGAGGCGCTGGTGGCCTCGCCGACCTGAGCCTTGTGCTCGATTCCGAGCACGCCGATTCGGTGAGCATTGCCGAAGGGGTCCTTGACCTCCCTGAGCGCCGGCGTCGCCTTGAGCGCGACGATCGCGCCATCGCGCTTCACCTTGAAACCAAGCTCTGAACCTGCATTCGAGGCTACAATGCGCTGCATGTCGGCAAAGCTCTGAATCGCGCTGCCGTCGATCTCCACGACGACATCGCCGACCTTGAAGCCGGACGACGCTGCGACGCTTTCGGCCACCAGGCCGTCGACCCGGGCGATCGTGCTCGGCTTGCCGTAGTAGAGCGCCATGCCCACGAAAATCAGGGCGCCGAGGATGAAATTGGCGATCGGGCCGGCCGCAACGATGGCGGTGCGCTTTCCGACCGATTTGTGATGGAAGCTGCCTTCGCGCTCTTCCGCCGTCATGGCGGCGAGCGTCTCGGTCGACGGCGTCGATGCCTCGCTGTCGTCGCCGAAGAATTTGACGTAACCGCCGAGCGGTATCGCCGAGATCTTCCAGCGCGTGCCATGCCGGTCGTTGAAGCCGGCGAGCTCCGGCCCGAAGCCCAGCGAGAACGTCAACACCTTCACGCCGGCCCAGCGCGCGACCAGGAAGTGGCCGAGCTCATGGAAGAAGACGACGATGGTCAGGACGAAAAGGAAGGGAACGATGGTACCGAGAAGCCCATGACTCAACGCATTGAAACTATGAATAAAATACTCGGGCATTCGATTTTCCCTCGACAAGAGCCAAAGGCTCCGCCCCCAACCCTCTAGGTTGCCTTTAAGGCAATTTGAGGCAATAGGGCGGCAGCTTTATTTCGCACGATATGGTCAACGGAAATCGCATCATCCGCCGAGCGCAGTGGTGGCCGATTCCCCGACCTGATCCAATCGTTCATCGTGGCCTCGACCAGGCGGGCGATCGCGCCGAACTTGATCTTGCCGGCGATAAACGCGGCGACCGCGATCTCGTTCGCGGCGTTGTAGACCGTCGTCGCGCCGTGCCCCATCCGCAGCGCCTCGTATGCCAGCCGCAATCCCGGGAAGCGTTCAAAGTCCGGCGCCTCGAAGGTGAGCTGTCCGATCTTGGCGAGATCGAGCTTCGCGGACGGGCCGACGACGCGGTCGGGCCAGCCGAGGCAATGCGCGATCGGGATCCGCATATCGGGCGTGCCGAGCTGGGCGACCACCGAGCGATCTGAGAACTCGACCATGCCGTGGATGATCGACTGCGGGTGCACCAGCACGTCGATTTCATCGGGCGTCAGCGCGAACAGATAGGACGCCTCGATCACCTCGAGACCCTTGTTCATCATCGACGCGGAATCGATCGTGATCTTCTGCCCCATGCTCCAATTGGGATGTTTCAGCGCCTGTTCCAGCGTCGCCTGCTCGATGTCGGCGGGGGCCCAGGTGCGGAACGGCCCGCCGGACGCGGTGATGATCACCCGCGTCAGTTCCTCGCGGTTACCGGAGGCCAGCGCCTGGAACAGCGCATTGTGCTCGGAGTCCGCCGGCAAGATGCAGGCGCCGGCCTTTTTGGCCCGCTCCATGAAGATGTCGCCGGCACAGACCAAACATTCCTTGTTGGCGAGCGCGACGGTGGCGCCGCGATCGACCGCGGCGAGCGCGGGCTTCAGCCCGGCCGCGCCGCTGACCGCCGCCATCACCCAATCGGCAGGCCGCGCGGCCGCCTCGATGATCGCGCTCTCCCCGGCCCCGCATTCGATCCGGGTTCCGGCCAGCGCATCCTTCAATTCGGAAAGTCGGGCCGGATCGGCAATGGCCGCGAACCGCGCGCCGAATTCCTTGGCCAGCTTCGCGAGGCCCTCGACATTGCTGTTCGCGGTCAGCGCCTCGACCCGGTATCGATCGCGCGCGCCGCGCAGCAGATCCATGGTGCTGTCGCCGATCGAGCCGGTGGCACCGAGGACGGTTACGGTCCGCACGGCGGATGCCGCCGCGGCCTTGTTGTTACGCAACGGAACTGCGCTCATCTCATCACCAAACCATAAGACCGCGCCCGACGCCATCGGCGCCACCACGGAGAAAGCCGAAAATCGCCGCCACAATGACGGCCGCGACAAATCCGTCCAGGCGGTCCAGGAGGCCGCCGTGACCGGGAATGATGTGGCTCGAGTCCTTCACTCCGAACCGCCGCTTCACCGCGGATTCGAAGAGATCGCCGAGCTGCGAAACCACCGACAACACCGCGCCGAGCACGAGCAGCGGCCCGGTCGAGCCGATCTCGAAGGCCGCAAAGCCGGCGGCGACCAGCAGGCTCGCCACGAAGCCGCCAACCGCTCCCGCCCAGGTCTTCTTCGGGCTGACTCGCACCCAGAGCTTCGGCCCGCCGATGCTGCGGCCCGCAAAGTAGCCGCCGATATCGGTGACCCACACGATCAGCAACACGAACATCAGCGCGGCAAAGCCCTTCGCCGTGTCGAGGCGCAGCACCACCGACGCGATCTCGGCCGCCGCCGCATAGAGCAATCCCGCAATGGCCCAGTTGCGCCGCGCGCCGGACGTCAGTGCCACCACAACCGCTCCGACGGCGAGCACGATCAGGGCCGCATCGATGCGGCCGGCCATCAGGCACAGTCCGGCGAGCAGCAACGCGACCACGCCGGGCACCACGATACGGAGCTCGCGTCCGAGTCCGGTGACAACAAGCCATTCCGCGAACAATCCGGCCGCCGCTAATGTCACGAGGAGCGACCAGGCGACGCCCCCCATATAGGCCAGCGCGATCGCAACCGGCGCCAGCACCAGCGCCGCAATCACGCGCATCGCGAGATTGCGAGACCCCTGTTCGTTTGCTGCCGCCGGCGCGGCCTCGCCCTCGGTCACGATCCGGTTTTCGCAGCGAGCCCGCCGAACCGGCGCTCGCGCCTGCCGTATTCCGCAATCGCGCCTTCGAGCGCCGCCTTGTCGAAATCCGGCCAGTGAATCGGCACGAACACGAGCTCGCTATAGGCGGCCTGCCACATCAGGAAGTTGGACAGGCGCTGCTCGCCGCTGGTGCGGATGATCAAATCCGGATCCGGAATGTCGGGCGCATCGAGATATTGCCCGAGCGTGTCGGTGTCGATGGAGTTGGCGTCGCGCTTGCCTTCGGCGACCTCGCGCGCAAGGCGCCGCGCTGCGGAAGCGATCTCCGCGCGCGAACCGTAGTTGAAGGCGACCACGAGATTGAGCTTGTCGTTATTCCTGGTCAGTTCCTCGGCTTCGTTGAGCAGCGCGCAGATGTCGGCGTCGAGGCCGTCACGCTCGCCGATCACGCGTACCCGCACCCCATCGCGGTGCAGCGTCGCCAGATCGTTGCGGATGAAGCGACGCAACAGGCCGAACAAATCGCCGATCTCGCTGGCCGGCCGCGACCAGTTCTCCGAGCTGAAGGAAAAAATGGTGAGATAGGCGATGCCGAGTTCATGGGCCGCACGCACCACGCGGCGCAGCGCCTCGACGCCGCGGCGGTGGCCCTCGACACGCGGCAGGCCGCGCGACTTGGCCCAGCGCCCGTTGCCGTCCATGATAACAGCCACATGCAACGGACTGCCGGAGCGATCCGGTCCGTCAGTTGCTGGGGCGGCGGCGTTCGACATCGGCTGTTCCCGTAGCGCCTTCAGACCGTCAGGATTTCCTTTTCCTTGGCGGCGAGCAGCTGATCGATTTCGGCGATCACGCCGTCGGTCGCCTTCTGCACCTCGTTCGACAGGCGCTCCTGATCGTCCTCGGATATCTCGTGATTCTTCTCGAGCTTCTTGATCACGTCGAGGCCGTCGCGGCGCACATGCCGCACGGCGACCTTCGCCGCTTCCGCATATTTGTGCGCGACCTTGACGAGCTCCTTGCGGCGCTCCTGGTTGAGTTCGGGGATCCGCAAGCGCAACACCTGCCCTTCGGTCGCCGGCGACAGGCCGAGATTGGAATCGACGATCGCCTTTTCGACCGCCTTCACCATCGTCTTGTCCCAGACCTGCACCGAGAGCAGGCGCGGCTCGGGCACGCTGATGGTCGCAACCTGGTTGAGCGGCATATGCGAGCCGTAAGCCTCCACCTGGACCGGCTCCAGCATGGAGGCCGCGGCACGGCCGGTGCGCAGGCCGCCGAGCTCGTGCTTGAGCGATTGCGTGGCGCCCTGCATGCGGCGTTTCACGTCGTTGATGTCAAAACCAGGTGCGGCCATGACGTTCTCCCTTTCCTAGAAACCGGCTGTCGACGCCCTCGGGTCCAAAGTCTGGACCCGGAGGCGCGGCAATCAGCCGGCGACGACCGTGCCGTGTCCGGTACCGCGCAGAATCGCACCGATCGAACCGGGCTCCGCGATCGAGAACACGATGATAGGCAGCGACGTCTCGCGGGCAAGCGCGAAAGCGGTCGCGTCCATGACCTTGTAGCCGCCCTCGATCGCCTGCGAATGGGTCAGGCGGTCGAAGCGCTTGGCTTTGGGGTCCTTCTTCGGATCGGCGCTGTAGACGCCGTCGACATTGGTGGCCTTCAGCACCGCCTGCGCGCCGATTTCGGCCGCGCGGAGCACGGCGGTGGTGTCGGTCGTGAAGAACGGGTTGCCTGTTCCACCGCCGAGCAGGACGATGCGTCCCTCGGCGAGATATTTGTGCGTTGCACTACGGGTGAATAGCTCGGAAATCTCCGGCATCACGAATGCCGACAAGGTCCGCGCCGGGGTTCCCTTGCGCTCGATCGCCGCCTCCAGCGCAAGGCAGTTCATCATAGTGGCAAGCATGCCCATGGTGTCGCCGGTCGGCCGGGAGACGCCGCGAGAGGACACCTCGACGCCGCGGACGATGTTGCCGCCGCCGATCACGACGGCGACCTCGATACCGAGCTTGCGGGCTGCGATCAGGTCGTCGGCGACGCGATCGACCGTCGGTTGATCGATACCGAACCCATTGGAGCCGGCCAGATATTCGCCGGAAAGCTTGATCACCACGCGACGATAGATCGGCTCAGCCATGATGCGATCGCTTTCTTATCCCGCGCAGGCAGGCTTCCGGCGCAAAGCGCCGGAGGCCTTGGTGTCAGCGGTTACTTCTTGCCGCTGGCGGCCGCGACTTCGGCGGCGAAGTCGCTTTCCTGCTTCTCGATTCCCTCACCGAGAGCATAGTTCACAAAGCCAGCGATTTTGATCGGCCCGCCGACCTTACCCTCAGCTTCCTTCACCGCCTGGGCAACCGACTTGCCGCTGTCGTGGATGAAGGCCTGATCGAGCAGGCAGACTTCCTTGTAGTAGGTCTTCAGGCCGGAATCGACGATCTTCTCGATGACGTTCTCCGGCTTGCCCTGCTGGCGGTACTTGTCGGCCAACACGTCCTTCTCGCGCTTGACGGTCTCCGGATCGAGCCCGGCCGGGTCGAGCGCCAGCGGCTTCGCCGCCGCCACGTGCATGGCGAGCTGGCGGCCGAGCACTGCGAGCTCATCGGCCTTGCCGGCGGACTCCAGCGCCACGATCACGCCGATCTTGCCGGCGCCCTCGACGACCGCGTTGTGGACATAGCTCGACACCACGCCCTTGCTCACCTCGAGCGAGGCAGCGCGGCGCAGCGTCATGTTCTCGCCGATGGTCGCGATCGCGTCGGAGATCGCGGTCTCGACGGTGACGTCGCCGACCTTCGCCGCCTTGATCTTCTCGACGTCGGCGCCATTGTGCAGCGCGACCTGGGCGATCATCTTGACCAAGCCCTGGAACTGCTCATTGCGCGCAACGAAGTCGGTCTCGGAGTTGACCTCGACCAGCACACCCTTGGTGCCGGAGGTCAGCGCGCCGATCAGGCCCTCGGCCGCCACGCGGCCGGCCTTCTTGGCGGCCTTGGAGAGGCCCTTCTTGCGCAGCCAATCCTGCGCTTCCTGCATGTCGCCGTTGTTCTCGGTCAGCGCCGCCTTGCAATCCATCATGCCCGCGCCGGTCGACTCGCGGAGCTCCTTGACCATCGCTGCTGTGATCGTTGCCATCGTTCAATGCCCTTCTTGCCTGTACAGAAACCGCGGCGCCCGATGGCGCCGCCGTCTGCGACAGGGAGATCGTTGTTCGTGGAATAGAAGCGGCGGCCGGGCGAAACCCGGCCACGCCGCGCAACCTTTATTCCGCTTCGGCGAGCGTCTTGGCCTGGGCGACCCAGGCGTCGGCACGGCTCGGCAGACCGACTTCTTCGCCGATCTTGTGCGCGGTGTCGTGATCGAGCTCGGCGAGCTGCCAGTAGTGGAAGATGCCGAGGTCGTTGAGCTTCTTCTCGATCGCACCGGACACGCCGGTGAGCTTCTTGAGGTTGTCGGCGGTGCCGCGCGGGCCGGCGAGGCCCTGGAAGCCGGACGGCGCAGCCGCCGGAAGGTCTTCCTGCACGGGCGTCGCCGACGCACCGATGTCGATTCCGGACTCGCCCTGAGCACGCGAGATACCGTCGATGGCGGCGCGCGCCACGAGATCGCAGTACAGCGAGATCGCGCGGCCGGCGTCGTCATTGCCCGGCACCACATAGGTGATGCCCTTCGGGTCCGAATTGGTGTCGACGATCGCGGCGACCGGGATGTTGAGCCGCTGGGCTTCCTGGATCGCGATGTCTTCCTTGTTGGTGTCGATCACGAAGATCATGTCGGGAAGACCGCCCATGTCCTTGATGCCGCCGAGCGAACGGTCGAGCTTGTCGCGCTCGCGCTGCAGCGTCAGCCGCTCCTTCTTGGTGTAGGAGTTGGCTTCGCCCGACGACAGCACGTCGTCGAGGTGACGCAGGCGCTTGATCGAGGCCGAGATCGTCTTCCAATTGGTCAGCGTGCCGCCGAGCCAGCGCGAGTTGACGAAGTACTGCGCCGAACGCTTCGCGGCGTCGGCAACGCCGTCCTGGGCCGACCGCTTGGTGCCGACGAACAGGATGCGGCCGCCCTTGGCGACGGTATCGCTGACCGCCTGCAGGGCGCGGTGCAGCATCGGCACGGTCTGCGCGAGGTCGATGATGTGGATGTTGTTGCGAGCGCCGAAGATGTAATCCTGCATCTTCGGATTCCAGCGGTGGGCCTGGTGGCCAAAGTGAACGCCAGCTTCCAAAAGCTGACGCATGTTGAATTCGGGCAGCGACATAGATCTAATTCTCCGGTTGGTTCCTCCGGAAACGTGTGAGCAAACGCGCCTGAATGGCCCGGTTGCCACCGGACGGCCTTGAGAGCCATGTTTCCGTGTGAGATGGCGCGCTATATAGCGCGATTTGCGCGAGAAGCAAGGAAATACGGCCGGTTACACCGGCCGACCGGGCCCAAATCGTACCGAAACGGCCCTGTTTGGCGCCCGAAGTCCCCCTTTTAGAGGGTCTGCACGTCGACCACGCCGGCCACCGCCTTGATCGCGCCGGCGATCTGCGGCGAGACCTTGTAGCGGCCGGGCAGCTTCATCTCCACCTCGGTTTCGAGGTCCAGCATCATCACCAGCGAAACGTCGCCATCGGCCCCTGCCGCCGGCGGCGGCGTGGCGGCCGGCTTCACGGCCGGTGCCTTTGCGGGGCCGCTCGGGGCGGGCGCGGCTTCCGGCATGTTGAGGCGGCGGGCGATCGAATCCAGCGGCTTGGTGTCGCGCACGAAGATGCGCAGGCCCTTCTGCGTCTTGGCGGCGGCGTGATCCAGCGGCTCGGCGTGCAGCACCCTCGCCCGCACGTCCTCGCCCTGCAGTTCGGCGCCGAGCTGCAACAGCACGGCCGCCCCCGGCTCGAGCACGTCGCGGTACTGCGCAAGGCCCTCCGAGAACAGCACCGCCTCGAAATGGCCGGTCGGATCCGACAGGCCCATGATGCCCATCTTGTTGCCGGTCTTGGTGCGCCGTTCCATGCGCGACACCACGGTTGCCGCGACCTTGCCCGCGGTGGCGCCGGTCTTCACCGCGCGCGAGAATTCCGCCCAGGACTGCACGCGCAGCCGCTTCAGCGCGGTCGCGTAATCGTCGAGCGGATGGCCCGACAGGAAGAAGCCGATGGCGTCGTATTCGCGCCGCAGCCGGTCCGCGGGCAGCCACGGCTCGATCTGCGGCAACATGATGCTCGGCGCATCCGCCGCGCCGCCGAACATGTCGTTTTGGCCCGAGGTCGCCGCCTCGTGGCTGCGCTGGCAGGCGGCGAGGATCGCATCGGCTCCGGCGAAGACGCGCGCGCGGTTCGGCTCCAGCGTGTCGAAGGCGCCGGCCGCCGCTAGGCTCTCGATGATCCGCTTGTTGACGGCGCGCGGGCTCACCCTTGCTGCGAAATCGGCGAGCGAGGTGAAGACGCCCTTCCTGTTGCGCTCCTCGATGATCTGCTCGACCGCCTGGATGCCGACGCCCTTCAGCGCCGCGAGCGCGTAGTAGATTGTGTTGTCGCTGACCTCGAAGGTCGCGCCGGAGCGATTGATGTTGGGCGCCTCGACCTTGATGCCGAGCCGCTGCGCCTCGGAACGAAATTCGGAGAGCTTGTCGGTGTTGTTGAGTTCGAGCGTCATCGACGCCGCGAGGAATTCGACCGGGTAATGCGCTTTCATATAGGCGGTGTGGTACGACACCAGCGCATAGGCGGCCGCGTGGCTCTTGTTGAAGCCGTAGTCGGCGAACTTGGCGAGCAGCTCGAAGATCGTCTCGGCCTGGCCCTTCGCCACGCCGTTTTTCATCGCACCGGCGACGAAGATATCGCGCTGCTTGTCCATCTCGGCGCGGATCTTCTTGCCCATCGCGCGGCGCAGCAAGTCGGCCTGGCCGAGCGAGTAGCCCGCCATCTGCTGCGCGATCTGCATCACCTGTTCCTGATAGATGATGACGCCGAAGGTCTCCTTCAGGATCGGCTCCAGGATCGGATGCAGATATTCCGATTCCTCGTCGCCGTGCTTGCGCGCGCAATAGGTCGGGATGTTCGCCATCGGGCCCGGGCGATACAGCGCCACCAGCGCGATGATGTCCTCGAAGCGGTCCGGCCGCATGTCGATCAGCGCGCGCCGCATGCCCTGGCTTTCCACCTGGAACACGCCGACGACATCGCCCCGCGCCAGCATCTGATAGCTCGGCGCATCGTCGATTGGCAGCGTCGCGAGATCGACATGAACGTCGCGCTGCTTGAGCAGCTTCACCGCGACGTCGAGCACGGTCAGCGTCTTCAGGCCGAGGAAATCGAACTTCACGAGGCCCGCCGGCTCGACCCATTTCATGTTGAACTGGGTCACCGGCATGTCGGATTTCGGATCGCGGTAGAGCGGCACCAGCTCGCTCAGCGGCCGGTCGCCGATCACGATGCCGGCGGCATGGGTCGAGGCATGGCGCGTCAGACCTTCGAGGCGCTGCGCGATATCGAACGCACGCGCCACCACCGGATCCTCGTCGCGGAATGCCTGCAGCTTCGGCTCGCCCTCGATCGCCTGCGCCAGCGTCACCGGCGCTGCGGGATTCTGCGGCACCAGCTTGGTCAGCTTGTCGACCTGCCCATAGGGCATCTGCAGCACGCGCCCGACGTCGCGCAGCACGCCGCGCGCCTGCAGCGTACCGAAGGTGATGATCTGCGCCACCTGGTCGCGGCCGTAGCGCTCCTGCACGTACTGGATCACCTCGCCGCGGCGGTCCTGGCAGAAGTCGATGTCGAAGTCCGGCATCGAGACGCGTTCGGGATTGAGGAAGCGCTCGAACAGCAGCGCAAACCGCATCGGATCGAGGTCGGTGATGGTGAGCACCCAGGCGACCAGCGAGCCCGCGCCGGAGCCGCGGCCCGGTCCGACCGGAATGCCCTGCGCCTTCGCCCATTTGATGAAGTCGGAGACGATCAGGAAGTAGCCCGCATATTTCATGCGGGTGATGACGTCGAGCTCGAAGGCAAGCCGCTTGCTGTAGTCTTCCTCGGTCATTCCCGGCGAGAGACCGTGCACCCGCAGGCGATTCGCGAGCCCCTCCTCGGCCTGGCGCTTCAGCTCGGCGGCCTCGTCGGCCGCCGCATCGGCGCTGGCGGCGGCACCGACCGTGAAGAACGGCAGGATCGGCTTGCGGGTCTTCGGCCGGAACGAGCAGCGCTCGGCGATCTCCACAGTCGAGGCCAGCGCCTCCGGGATGTCGGCGAACAGCACCGCCATTTCCGCGCGGGTCTTGAAGCGGTGATCCGGGGTCAGTTGCTCGCGGTTGGTCTCGGCGATCAGGTGGCCGCCGGCGATGCAGAGCAGCGCGTCATGCGATTCGTAGTCGTCATTGCTGGCGAAATACGGCTCGTTGGTCGCGACCAGCGGCAGGCCCTTGCTGTAGGCGAGATCAATCAGGCCGCCCTCGGTGCGGCGTTCCTTGTCGGCGCCGTGGCGCTGCAATTCGATGTAGAGGCGATCGCCGAACAGGCCGGCCAGGCGCTCGCAGCGGGTGGTCGCCAGCGCCGCCTGTTCGGCCCGGAGCGCCAGCGCGATCGGCCCGTCGGGGCCGCCGGTCAGCGCGATCAGGTCTTCGGCGTCGTCGGTGAGCCAATCGAACTTGATGTGCGGGGTCTGGTTGACCGGCGTCTCCAGGAACGCCCGCGAGTTCAGCCGCATCAGGCTGCGGTAGCCGCGCTCGCGCGCCGCCAGCAGCACGATTCGCGCCGGGCCGGTCGTCGCAAGGATGCTCCGGCTATTCGGATCGACGTCGCCGAAATCCACCGCCAGCTCGCAGCCGACGATCGGCTGGATGCCGTAGCCGGCCATCTTGTCGGAGAATTCCAGCGCCCCGAACATGTTGTCGGTATCGGTCAGCGCCAGCGCCGGCTGGCGGTCGGCCTTCGCGAGCTCGCCCAGCTTGGCGATCTTGATCGAGCCCTTCAGCAGCGAATAGGCGGAATGAACGTGAAGATGAACGAATCCGGCATTCGGCATGGCTGCTTACGGAAGCTCTTGAGTCAGGGATGGAGCGAGCGCCAGGGCCGGGAACTCGAAAGCGTCAGACCCGACTCGCAATCCCATCGTGGGGCCTGAACCCTGCCAAGTCCACGCCGAACGCGGCGCGGCGGCAAGTCCTCCCGCTTTTCCCCAAGGGCAAACCATCCCGCCGGCTATGCCCCTGTCCCCGCGAGCGCATTTTCAGAATTGGGTGATCAGCTGGGCCCACACCGCGATCATCCCGACGAACAGCGTGATCGATGCCAGCGCTGCAGCTTCCTGCACGAAAATCTTCAACATGGCCGCTCTCCCTGAACTGGAACGTATGCAGAACATTGTTCCTTTTTTGTTCTGGGAGTCAAGCAACGCCGGCGGCCCAGTTCGAGAAGTGACCTCTGTGGTTAATTCCTGACCGGCCGACGTCTCGCCGCCGACAATGATTCCGGATGGCGAGCTGGTCCGGAGGCTCCGGGAAGCTGGTTACCGCAACAGTCCCCCGCCTGCTTGGGCGGGCAAGGGATCGTTCCGTATGAGCAAAACACGCAGCAATCTCCTGCTTTCGGTTTCAGGCGAGTGCCGCAGCCCTTGCAATCGTAGAAGAACCGGCAGGCGTCGGTCGGCATCGTCTCGATGGAGACATGGCCGCAGGATGGGCACGTCAGTCTGGAGATCAGCTGCAGGTCCGTCATGCCCCGAATATGCGGCGTTGACCGTTCGGTTGGAAACCCCGCCCAATCAAGTCTGCCCCGACTCCCGGAGCGGACGAGCAAAGCCCATCCCCCGCTCTTGGCGGCCAGGCCAACAAAAAACCCCGGGCCGAAGCCCGGGGTTTTCGATGCCGCTTGAATTAAGCGAGCAATCAGTACTTCGCGATGACCGGGCCACCGAACTTGTAGTTCAGACGGCCGAGGACCATGTCGGTGTCGCCACCGGTGTGGAAGCCGGTCACGGCAACACCAGCCGGGGTCACGAAGGTCGCGCCATGGGTGTCTTCGAAGATGTGGTTGTATTCGACGCCGAGCGACCAGCCCTGCGAGAAGGCGAATTCGAGGCCAACACCAACCGTCGGGCTCCAACGGGTGTCGAAGCCGGTCTCGGACGCCAGATTGCCGGCCGCGTTGAGGAACTGGAAGTTGCGATCGGTGACCGCAGCACCGCCCTTGGCGTACAACAGGACGTTGTTCCAAGCGTAGCCGATCTGACCAGTGAACAGGCCGAACGCATCGGTCTTCGAGCGAACGACGCCGCCCGGAACGACCAGATTGCCGGTGCTGCCGGAGAAGTCAGCCCAGTTGCCCTGAGCTTCCAGACCGAACACCCAGCCGCCGGCCTGCCAGCGGTAGCCGATCTGGCCACCGACGGTGCCGCCGTTGGCGTCGTAGCTTCCGACGCCGCCGAAGCCGTCGACCGAACGGTTGTCGTGGCTCTGGCCCCAACCACCGTTGATACCGATGTAGAAGCCGGTCCAATCATAAACAGCGGCAACCATGGGCGGCGGAGCCTTGGTGTAAGGGCGAGCCGCGAGGTCAGCCGCGGAGGCAGCAGTCGCGCTGAGCGCGAGCATGCTGGCGGTGACAAGCAAAATCTTTTTCATTTTCCCGTTCCAACTTTTTCTACAGGCCCCCAAGGCCGCGAGACACTGTCATAGCAGCCCCCCGCGGAATTGCTGTAACTTCGCTGCAACAGGCAGGGCCAAACGACTTCGCTCAAATTTGAAGTTAATACTGTATTACGGGCACTTCTTGGAACTTTTGCCACATAACCGCCGCACAATCTTCACAATTGAGGTCCGCCTGCGCAGCTGCACGCAAGATCGTGTTGACCGAAACCGGCTCGTCCGATTTGGATCGTCGCCAAGGTCGAATCTTCGCAGCAAAGGAATGCACATGCGGACGATGATTCTTGCTGCTGCGTCGGCGGCCGCACTCGCAGTGCTGGGGACTGCGCCCGCGTATGCCGTCGGCGTGCGTTACCCGTTCTGCATTCAGGGCGACCGCTATCCCGGCCTCAGCAACTGCTCCTATCCGTCGTATGAGGCGTGCCTGGCCACCGCTTCGGGCATCGGGCAGAACTGCGTCGCCAACCCCTATTATGCCGGCGACAACGACCCGCGCTCCTATCTTCACGTGTCCCCGCGGGACCGCCGTGAGGGCAATTTCTTCGACCTGTTCATCCACTGACGCCCAATCCGGCAAACGCCGGCGCGGGAATGTGAGTTGATCCAACGCTGCGCGCGGGTGCCTATTCGCGCGCGCTCGGTATCAGCATTGCCGGCGCCCGACCGATGAGGAGATTTCTGATGCGCAGTTTGCTTCTGGCACTCTTGCCGGCACTTTTGGCCCTGGGTGCCGTCGCGCCGACACCAGCCGGCGCCCAGAAATACGACTCGACCTCGCCGGTCTGCAAAACCAACTACCGATGGGGCGGTGAGGATACCGACTGTGGCTACACGTCGATCGCGCAGTGCCAGGCCTCGGCGTCCGGCCTGGCGGCGATCTGCATCAACAATCCCTATTATGCCGGACCGCCGATCGACGGTCGGCCGAGAGCACCGGGCAGACGGCCTCGCCCCGCTTATTGAGAGCCAGCAGCTGTTTCGTTCCGATCGAAGCGAAACGGAAAAAAGGGCCCGAATTCTTCGCCAGTTCGCGCGACGGCGCACTATTCGAGCTCGACAATCTGTCCGTTCGACAGCGACACCCGGCGATCCATTCGCGCGGCGAGATCGAGATTGTGAGTCGCGATCAGCATCGCGACCCGGGTCGCCTTCACGAGTTGCATCAGCGCGTTGAAGACATGGTCCGCCGTGCCGGGATCGAGATTGCCGGTCGGTTCGTCCGCAAGCAGCACCCGCGGCGCGTTGGCAACCGCGCGCGCGATCGCGACACGCTGCTGCTCGCCGCCCGAGAGCTCGGCCGGACGATGGGTGATGCGGTCGCCGAGCCCGAGATAGGAGAGAATCTCGGTCGATCGTTTCACGGTTTCAGAGCGTTTGAGGCCGCGAATCATCTGCGGCAGCATGACATTCTCGAGCGCCGAGAACTCCGGCAGCAGCCGGTGCGATTGATAGACGAAACCGATATCGGAACGGCGAATCTGGGTGCGGTCGACGTCGGACATCTGCGAGGTCGGGGTGCCCGCGACATAGACTTCCCCGTCATCAGGGGTCTCCAGCAGGCCCGCGATGTGCAGCAATGTCGACTTGCCGGATCCCGACGGCGCAACCAGCGCGACGGATTGACCGGGCCACAGCGCGAGCTTGGCGCCGTTCAGGACCGTCAGCGTCGCTTCGCCCTGCCGGTATTCCCGCTTGATGTCATGAAGATAGACGACCGGTGTGTCTTCCGCCCCCTCCGCCATGTGCGCTCCTTATTCGTACCGGAGCGCGTCGACCGGATCGAGGCGCGCGGCGCGCCACGACGGGTAGAGCGTCGCAAGGAAGGACAGCGTCAGCGCCATGATCACGACGGCGAGCGTCTCGCCAAAATCGATTTCAGCAGGCAGCTTCGACAGGAAATACAGCGTGGGATCGAACAGTTCCGTGTTGGTGAGCCACGACAGGAATTGCCTGATGGTTTCGATGTTGAAGCAGATCAGCAAGCCGACCAGCAGACCGACCAGCGTGCCGACGACGCCGATCGATGCGCCGGTGATCAGGAATATCCGCATGATCGAGCCCTGCGAGGCGCCCATGGTACGCAGGATCGCGATGTCCTGGCCCTTGTCCTTCACCAGCATGATCAGTCCCGAGACGATGTTGAGCGCCGCGACCAGCACGATCATGGTCAGGATCAGGAACATCACATTGCGTTCGACCTGAAGCGCGTTGAAGAAGGTCGAATTGCGCTGCCGCCAGTCGACCAGGAAGACCGGCCGGCCGGCCGCCTCGGTCACCAGCTTGCGATAGGTTTCGATCTTGTCCGGATTGGTGGTGAACACCTCGATCGAGGACACGTCGTTGTTGCGGTTGAAATAGGCCTGCGCCTCGGTCAGCGGCATGAACACGAAGGTCGAATCATATTCCGACATGCCGATCTCGAACACCGCAGTGATCTTGTAGGGCTTGATGCGCGGCGTGGTGCCCATCGGCGTCACCGCGCCCTTCGGCGAGACCAGCGTGATCATGTCGCCGGCATGCAGCGAGAGCTGGTCGGCGAGACGGCGACCGATCGCGACGCCCTGCCCCTCATCAAAGCCCTCGAGCGAGCCTTGTTTGATGTTCTTGGCGATCGAGGTGAGGTTGTTGAGATCGTCGGCGCGGATGCCGCGGATGAAGACGCCGGCGGCGTTGAACGGCGACGATCCGAGCCCCTGCCCGTCGACCACCGGCGCGGCGAGGCGGATGCCCTGCACCTGGCTGATGCGGTCGGCGACATCCTTCCAGTCGGTCAGCGGCGACTCCAGCGGCTGCACCAGAATATGTCCGTTGAGGCCGAGGATCTTGTCCAGCAATTCCTTGCGGAAGCCGTTCATGACCGCCATCACCACGATCAGCGTGGCGACGCCGAGCATGATGCCGAGGAACGAAAAGCCGGCGATGACCGAAATGAACCCTTCCTTGCGGCGCGCGCGCAGATAGCGTCCGGACAGCAGCCATTCGAATGGCGCAAAGGGCGGGGTACGGACTGGCTCGCTCATGGTCTCATCCATCTGTCGATAATCCCATGATTCGGGCCAAATGTGGCCGGATTACCCCGCCGATCAGCGCGGCGTGAATAAACTTTAACCCGCGAGCTTCGCGACCACGTCGGCGGGGCTCATATTGTCGCGTGAGCCGTCGCTGCGACGCTTCACTTCGACCTTGCCGTCCGCAAGCCCCTTGGGTCCGACCAGAATCTGCCACGGGATGCCGATCAGATCGGCCGCGGCGAACTTGGCGCCGGCACGCTGGTCGGTGTCGTCGTAGAGCACGTCGACGCCCTTCGCCGAAAGCTCGCGATAGAGCTGCTCGCAGGCGCCATCGACCGCGGCATCGCCCTGCTTGAGATTGAGGATCGCGGCGCGGAACGGCGCGACGGCCTCGGGCCATTTGATGCCGGCCTCATCGTGACACGCTTCGATGATCGCGCCGACCAGACGCGACACGCCGACCCCGTAGGAGCCGCCATGGATCGGCACGTCGACGCCGTCGGGACCGGCCACCATCGCCTTCATGGTGTCGGAATATTTGGTGCCGAAATAGAAGATCTGGCCGACCTCGATGCCGCGCGTGTTCAGCCGCTTTGCCTCGGGCACTTCCCGTTCGAAGCGGGCAGCCTCGTGGACGTCCTCGGTCGCGGCATAGACCGAAGTCCACTGCTTGATGATCGGCGTCAGATCACCGTCATAATCGACGTCCTCGCCCGGCACCGGCAGGTCCAGCACATCGCGGTTGATGTAGACGCCGGACTCGCCGGTCTCGGCGAGCACGATGAATTCGTGGCTGAGGTCGCCGCCTATCGGACCGGTCTCGGCCCGCATCGGGATCGCCTTCAAGCCCATCCGCGCAAAGGTGCGCAGATAGGCCACGAACATCTTATTGTAGGAGCGCCGCGCGCCGGCCTCGTCGAGGTCGAACGAATAGGCGTCCTTCATCAGGAATTCGCGGCCGCGCATCACGCCGAAGCGCGGCCGCTGCTCGTCGCGGAATTTCCACTGGATGTGGTAGAGGTTGAGCGGCAGGTTCTTGTAGGACTTGATGTAGGAGCGGAAAATCTCCGTGATCATTTCCTCGTTGGTCGGCCCGTACAACAGCTCGCGCTTGTGACGATCGAGGATGCGCAGCATCTCCGGACCATAGGCGTCGTAGCGGCCGCTTTCGCGCCAGAGATCGGCGAGTTGCAGCGTCGGCATCAAGAGCTCGAGCGCGCCGGCGCGGTCCTGTTCCTCGCGAACGATCTGCTCGATCTTCTTCAACACCCGGAAGCCGAGCGGCAACCAGGCATAGATGCCGGCAGCCTCCTGCCGCATCATGCCCGCGCGCAGCATCAGCCGATGCGAGACGATCTCCGCCTCTTTCGGGTTTTCTTTCAGGATGGGCAGGAAAAACCGCGACAATCGCATGGCGTTACTCGGGAATCAGGAAAGCGTGGGAAGAACTGCAGTGAAACCGGATCGGCTGTGAAAACACAAGGCCGCCAAATAAGAAAAACCCTTCAAATCAGGCGATTTTCGGCCATTTGAACGAATTGCGTCCCGCCGAAGTGCCGAGCGCGCCGACCGCGGCTTTACCTGATCTCGAAATCGTCTTCCAGCGTCACTTTCTTGAAATCGGTCACCAGGGCGTCGATCTGCATGTGCCAGCGGCCCGGGACCGGCAGCGGCACCTTGCGCACGTGCCAATAGCCATCGGCACCGCGCGCAGCGGCGCGTTCCATCGGTTCGATGCCGCGCTCGGGCAGGCTCAGCGTCAGCGTCGCCTCCTGGGCCGCAAACGGGCTGGCATCGCCGTTCATCAGCTGCAGCACGAAGTCATTCGGCCCGACCTTGCCCGGCGCGATCAGGACCTGGAACATCGCGGCATCGGTGTGGATATGGACCGCGAGCGGAACATCGCTCGACATCGCCAGCACGCGCGGCGGCGGCGTGAAGCGCCAGAGTGCGACAAGGCCGAGAATGGCGATCATCAGCACGAATTCGAGCGCAATCGAGCGCTGCAGCGGCCGTGTCCGATGAAATTCGCGCGCGATGGCCGGCGTGAACACCAACCGGTTCAGCGCAGCGAGCCCGAACAGCAGCGCCACCAGCACCAGTTTCGCAACCAGGATGTTGCCGTACCCGGTGTCGATCAGCGCGTGAAAACTTTCGAGCTGGACGATCGCGAGCGCCAGGCCCGACAAGGCGATCAAGGCGACGACCGGCACTGCGAGCGTCGAAAAACGCCGCAGCACCCGCAGCAGCGAATCCTTGCGCTGCCAGGCAAGCACCGCCAGCGGCGCCAGCGCGCCCATCCAGAACGCCACGCCCACGCCATGGATGAACAGCGTTGCTCGCGTCAGCCATTGCGGTGAGGCGGTGGCGGCATGGCCGCTGACCGCAAACGACAGCCCGACGCAGATCATTGCGATCGCCGTGCAGACAAAGCCCGCGCGGAACGACGGGCTGCGCCAGGCGATCGCCGCGATCAGCATCGCGGCGATCGCGAGCAGCAGCGCGGGAAACAGGCTGGTGCCGGCGGCGCTGGTCCATGCCGCCCACGTCACGATGCCCGAGAGCGGCAGGTTCAAGAGGTCGACGCCCTGCAGTCCAAGCGACGCGATCGCGCCGACGAGGCCGATCTTCAGCGACCACATGATCAGCCGTTCGCCGGCCGGGCCCTGCCCGATCCAGGCCGCAAAGAACACGCCGCCGACGCCGGCAAACAGGCCCAGGTAGAGCCCGAGCCGCGCCAGCCAGATCAACACATGGAGCACGCCGTCGCTCGACGGCGCCGCCGAGCCGGTGATGACGCCGATCGAAAACAGCAGCGAGCCCGCGATCGGATGGCCATCCTGCGACACCACGCGATAGCTGACCACCTGCGTGCCGTGCGGCAGGCCCGCCGGCAGCGTCACCATCACCGACTGGTCGACGGCGCGGATCGCGACGTCACGCGGCTTGCCTGCAGCGTCGAGCAGGCTGACCGCCGTCGGCTCCACCGCTTCGTTGAAGCGGAGCACGACCGTCTTGGGTGCTTCAGCCACCACACTGCCGTCGGCCGGTTCGGCGCCGATCAGGACGGCATGCGCATGGGCTGAGGTCGCAAGACACAGCGCCACAAGCAGCGCTGCGAGGTTTGCGACCAGCCGCATCGGTTACGGCTTCGGCAGCAGCTTGACGCCGGGCGCCGGTGTCTTGCTGCCGTGGTCATGCCCGCCGCCCTGCCCGTCGGCTGGGATATCGATCCAGCGGCTGACGCCCTGCTCGCACTCCTGCACGACCGGGAAATACAGCGTGGTGTTGGGCTTCAAGGTATCGGTGAGAAACGTCTGCATCACGAACTCGTCGTAGTTCTGGTCCGCAAGCTTGCCACCGCTCCAGGCGACTTCCTTGACGCCCTCGGAAAGCCTGGCGCCGTGATAGTCGTATTGGGCGGCGTATTTGCCGGTGACCGTATCGAGAGCCCAACCCGCCTTCGGCATCGGCTTCACCCCGATCACGCCCTCCGGAATCTGCACCCGGATCTTGATCGTCGCCGAGCCCGCGCAGCCATGCGGCACGGCGAACACCGCCTTGTAATACGATCCGACCGCCGCCTGCTTTCCTTCGAGCGTGATATGCGCGATCGCCGGCTGCGCTGCGAGCAGCGCCGCCGTGGCAATGAGGAGCGTCTGTGATCGCATGGCGCGCTCACATCTTCTTCATGTCCATGTGACCGGAATGGTCGCCGTGGCCGGAATGACCGCCGCCGCCCGGCGCCTGCGCGCCGACGGCCTGCACGTCCAGCGAGACCGAGACCTTTCCGGCCTTTTCGAACTCGAGCGTGACCGGCACCTTGTCGCCCTGCTTCAGCGGATTCTTCAGGTCGAACATCATCAGGTGATAGCCGCCCGGCGCGAGCTTCACGGTCTTGCCGGGCTCGATGGTCAGGCCCTTGTCGAGCGCACGCATCTTCATCACGCCATTGTCCATCGACATCTCGTGGACTTCGATCTTGCCGGCAACATCGCCGGAGCCTGACACCAGCCGGTCGGGCGTCGTCCCCTTGTTCTCGATCGTCAGGTAGCCACCGCCGATCTTGGCGCCGTTCGGCGTTGCGCGCGTCCAGGCCTGCGTGATCACGAGGTCGCCGGCCTTGACGTCCTCGGCACGTGCGGACGTCGACAGGAGTGCAGCGGTCAGCGCTGTGAAAGCAAGGATGCGGGAGAGCGTCTTCATGGCGACGGATTTCCTTTCAAGTTGAAATTCAAGTGTCATCTGGTTGCTGCCGACTGGGCGCTGGACCATTTGTCCAGATCGGCGATTTCGACCGACCCTTCGATCGTCGTGATCGTTCCATCCCGCGCAATCAGCATGGTTCGCGGGATATCGCCTTGCCAGGCCGGATCGATCTCAAATCTCAACCGCTCGGCAAAGCCGTCGTCGAAAATCCAGTTTTCGGCCGCGCCGAGGCCGGCGCGATCCAGCATCGATCGCGTCGCCTCCGGTAGGTTGGGAACCAGATCCGCGCTGATCGTGACGACATCGATTCCGGGATGATCCTTCATGAACTGGCCAAGCTGCGGCAGCTCGACCTTGCATGGTCCACAGGTCACTCCCCAGAAGTGCACCAGGGTCGGATGACCGGCATGCGCACGCAGCAGCTTTTGCCAGCTGCCGCGTTCGAACGGCTTTGGCGCGCCCTCTCCCGCCGCCAGTGCAGTCGGCAGCGTTGCGAGCAGGATCAGCGCAGCGAGCAAATGACGCTTCATGGTTCGCCCTCGATCGCTTGAAAATGGTAGCCGTCGGCCTTCGTCATCCACGACAGATAGGTTTTCCGGCTGTCAGAGACGAGCAACGGATGGTCGGAACTGTCGGCGGTGTCCGCGATCACCGTTGGCTTCGACCATGTCGCTCCATCGTCGTGTGACGTCATGAGGTCGATGGTCGTCTTCTGGCCGTCGAATTCCTTCCAGGCCATGACAAGCCCCTGCGGCCCCGCGATAATCTGCGGCCGGGATGGGCTGCGGTTCGGCTGACCGACCGGAAGCGGATCGGAGAAGGTTTTGCCGCCATCGCGCGACCGCGCATAGAACAATCCCTTGCGCGCCTTGCCGTTGGTGTACCACGTCACATGGTAGGTTCCTTCGGACGAAATGGTCAGGCTCGGACCGTGATGCGGACAGGCCGCGATCTGCCAGTCGTCGCGGCTCACCCGATGGATCTCGCCGGGCGTGGCCAGGTCGGAGAACGTCACGATCGCATGGTCGCGCACGCCGCCCTCAAAGATGTTCCGGAATACGATCACCGGGTGGCCTGCGCCGTCGAACGCCAAAGCGAGGCGGCAGCATTCGCAGGTGTTGTCGGCGACGAGCCGCGCGTCGGAATAGGTTGCTCCGCCATCTCCCGATGACGCGAAAAACAATCCGGCACCGTCATACTTCTGGCCGCGCTCCTGCGCCGGCACGCGGTTGCGCTTGTCGAGCCACGCGGCAAACACCGCCCCCGCGGGATCGAAGCCGAACGCCTCGAACCGTTGGCTCTCATTGCTCGCGGTGATCGGCTTCGGCGCATCGAAGCTGCGCCCGCCATCGGTCGATCGCGTGGTCAGCACCTGACCGTTGAAATTCTGATCGCGGAAGATCGAGAAGGCCACAGCGATGTTGCCGTTGGCATCGATCGCAAACTTCGGCCGCGCATCCGGTCCCCAATCGAGATTGAGCCGCTCCCGGGTGACCTGCACCGGTCTGGAAAAGCTCTTGCCCTGGTCTTTTGAACTCGCGACGGAAATCTGACCTCCGGCCATCCACGCCAACCACAATGTCCCATCCCGCCCAAAGGCGGGCGTGACCTTGGTCGCGCAGCGCAGGTCCGTCTGTTCGCAGGCCGCTTCCGAGGCGTGCTGATGGCTCATCTGTGCGACGGCAAGGCTCGGCAAGGCCGCAAGCATGAGCGTTGCAAGCAACGTCAGGACGACGGGTTTGCGATAGGTCATCGATGCGCTCCTCATTTGAACGCAATCTTCATGCCCGCCACGAAGGCGCGCGGCGATCCGGCATAGATCGAGTTGGTCGAATTCGCCAGTACGCTCGCGGGATTTTGAATGCCGGCCGCGGTCACCGAATTTGAGATGTTGTTCGCGGACGCCACGTAGATCCGGTCGAAGACGTTCCTCACCTCGATGTAGAGGTTCAGCGCCTTGAAGTAATCGGAGACGAGATCGGTCTTGTAGTGCAGGTTGAGGTTGACCAGCTCGTAGCCCGGCGCCTTCAAGAGGTTGGCGTTGTCCATGTAGAAGCTGTCCTTCCGCTGCACTTCGACGAACCCGCCAAGTCCCTGCAACGGACCCGACAACTGGTCGTAGCCCAACCGCGCCGTGAGCTCGTTCGGTGAGATGCCGGGGATCTTGTTGCCGGCACGATTGAAGCTGAACACCGCGCCGTTGGTGATGTTCTCGACGTATTCGGTGTAGACCTCGTCGAGATAGGTATAGGCCGCCGAGAACCGCCAGCCCGGCAGGAATTTCCAGTCGGCGGCCAGTTCGACGCCGCGATGCTCCGATCGCGGCGCGTTGAACGTGTAGGAGATGCCCGCAAGCGGCGTGGCCTGGGAAACGAGCTCGTCCTTGAAAAACTCGTAGAAGCCGGTGACGCTGAGCTTGAGCGCGTTGTTCGGTGTCCAGTCGGCGCCGACGTCGTAGCCGAGATTCTTCTGCGTCCGGAGCTGGGTGTTATTGCCCGAGGCGCCGCTCGGCAGAACGAACAAATTGCCGACCTGCGGCGTGCCGTATCCGGTTGCCACCCGCCCGCGGAATTGCCACTCGTTGTTCAGCCGGTAGAGCAATGCGAGCTCGGGTGCGGTATTCTGGAATTGCCGGTCCGCCGTCGTGATCGCCGTGGTCGTGGTTCCGGCCGCGCCGGCGTAGCTATAGGCGGTGTTCCGCCCCGTCAGACTGGTGGCCTCCCAGCCAATGCCGGCAACGGCCGTCAGCGCAGACGTGAGCTTCAATTCCTCGCGCGCGCGAACGCCGTAATTTGTCGTCGTGCTGAGCAAATTGCTGGACAGGCTTCCGAGCGTCGCATTTCCGCCCGGCATCACATTGCGCGTATCGCTCGACGCGGTGAGCGTATTGTAGAAGCCGCCGAAATAGGTCGTCGAATCCAGCCCGAACACATCGCCGCGTCTGACGACGTCGCTCATGTAGTTGTAGGACGGGAAGTCGCCGATCGCGCTCGTTGATCCCGTCGGCTGGTTGATGTTGCGGTCGTCGAAGACGAACTGGTTGCGCCAGGTGATCTGGTTGTCGAAGTCGTGCTCCCAGCGGCCGCCGACGATGGTGCGGCGGTCGTCGCGTCCGAGACCGGCCTGAACCGCAGTCTCTTTGTCGGTTCCTGCCGCCGCGTTGAAACCGTTGTTGAACAACGTCACGGTGGCGCATCCCGGCGCGGCCGTCGCGCCGGTCGTACAGCCCTGCTGGAACGGGTTCTGGTAGAACTGGTTCAGCGAAGAGCGGATCGGCAGGCGCGTCGTCAGGTCGTTGTTGATCAGCTTCACCGTGAAGCGATCGTCCGGCGTGACCTGCAGCGTGCCGAGGAAATTGACGGTCTGGGTGTTGAACCAGCTGTTGCCGATGTAGCCGTCGCCGCGCGCGTCGCTCGCGAACAGCGAGCCCTCGAAATTCCCGACCTTCTTGCCCGCGGCGAGATAGTTGCTGAGGTAGCCGAAGCTGCCGCCGTCGACGCCATATTCGACGCCGTCGATCGTGCCGCCCGGCCGGGTCCGGAAATTCAGCGCCCCACCGGTCGCATAGTTGCCGTAGAGCGCCGATGACGGCCCGCGAATCACGTCGATCGCGCCATAGGCACGCGGATCGATCAGGTCGCTGCGCGACAGGCCGTCCGGCTGGGTCACCGGGAAACCGTCGTCGAAGATGACGAGGTTGCGGATGCCGAAGCCGTTCCGCGCATTCGACCCGCGGATCGAGATGCCGAAATCACGCGGGCCGTTGCCCTGCTTGATCGAGATGCCCGGACTGTCCCGCAGCACATCGGCGACGGAGAACGCCGGTCGGTTGTCGAACTGGCTGCGGTCGATGGTCGTCTCCGTCTGGCCCGTGGGCGCCCGGTTCAAGCCGTCGCGGATCGCGGCAAGCGTCTCCCCCGGCCTCGCGCCGCCCGCCGGGGCCGCCGTCGCGGCCGGCGCTGTCGCAGGCTTCGGTGGCCGCTGGACGGATGCCGCACGAACGCGCGGCTTCTGCGCGGCCGGTTTGGCGCGCACCGCTGTCCGGGGCGCCTCGACGGTGACGGAGGGTAGCTCCGTGCTGGGCGCCTGGGCTTCGGCAGCGGACGGCAATGCGCAAAGCGTCGCGCCCAGCGCGAGCACGCTTGCCGCCTCCAGCGGGTGATAGCGAAACATGGATGAATCCTGACACCGGCGCTTCGGCCGGCTTGCTCAAGGGCACTTGCCGGCGCGGAACGCACCGGCAGCGACAAGGTCGTCAGGAAGACAGCGGCGGCGCGCGGGCTTGCGCCGCGAGGCCGGCGCGCGAACGATCGAACTCGGAGGCGAAATCAAGCCAGGCGATCCGGCTCGGCAGGCGCTCGACGGTCTGGGCCGCAACTTGCGGGCTATCAACGGGCGCACCGGTCTGCAGCACGCTGCACGCCGAGCAGCAACCGTCATGGGCGTCGTGACCGGTCTGGCCACCCTGCCCGGCTCCGGAGCCGGCATCGCCATGGCAGATGGTGGCGGCCGCGAGCGGATCGGACGCAGCAAGGCTCGCCGCCCAGCAGGCCCCGATCGGTGCAAGAATCTGCACCAGCAGGGCAACCAGGACGATGGGCAGAAAATTCTTTAGCCGCCGGCGCATCGCAAAACCATCCGGGACGGAACTAACCACCATGAGCACCGGAAGTCGAGATCGCCGACGCGCCCCGTTTCTTCCAGCCGACGGAAATAGCCGAGCGTGGCACTTGCGTCACGGTGGCTCCGAAATCGGTCGTATCCCCTTACTCTGTCACGTGTTTTACATCTCCCGTCACAACCGCCAGTGGCGCCATCCCAATCATTTCGCAAATTGCTCGAAAATTGAACAATCGTTGCCGAAAATGATGACAAGGCTGGAAAGATAGTCTACCAATTCGGGCTCAGGCCAGCCGCGAGGTGTGTCCTGGTGGTCCAAGTCTCGGGAGGAGCCCGACGCGCACAAGCAGCGTCACCCCATCAATCAAGATCAAATCGAATTTTTGGGGCAAATAGGGTCGACACAATTTTTGGAGCAGGGCTTTCAGCCCTGCTCTTTTTTTATGTGATGATCGCAATCCGCTATGACTCTATCATCGAATCCGATCGAACGCAGCTTTGAACTCGCAGCCGAGCGTTGCGATGATCTGACACCGCTGGTCTATCGCCGCCTGTTTCGCGAACGTCCCGAGACGCAGGCGATGTTTCGCACCGACGGCAGCGAGCCTGTGAAAGGCGCGATGCTGCAGCTGACGATCGAAGCCATCCTCGATTTCGCCGGCGAACGCCGCGGACATTTTCGTCTGATCGAATCCGAAATGTTCTCGCACGACGCCTACGGCACGCCGCGCGAACTGTTCGTGGCATTCTTCGCGGTGATCGCCGATACGCTGCACGAACTGCTCGGCGAGCGATGGACTGCGGAGATCGATGCTGCGTGGCACAAGCTGCTCGGCGACATCGAAGCCATCGTGCTGCAGCAGAAACATCTCGTGGACGAGAGGCCGTAGCGTCACCGTTCCGATTGTGACACACTCGCTTTATCCGCGGCGCGTGCAACTGACGCCGACGGTCAGAAAAACGTTGAGGGAGCAAGCAATGCCAGGAACCGACAAGGGGATGGACAAGGCGTCGACGACGCGGCGCGACCTTCTGCAAATGGCGGCGGCAGGTGGAGCGGCGGCCGGCCTGTTCGGCGGAATGGGCATGACGACGTCCGCGCTCGCCGCCGAAATGGGACGCTCGGAAAAGCCGCTGAAGGCGGCGTTCTCCAATGCCGGACTGCAGGCGACGTGGTGTGCGCAGGGCAAGCAGGCCGCCGAATTCTGGGGCAAGCTGTTCAACGTCGAGGTGACCTGGTTCGACGGCCAGCTCGATGCCGTCAAGCAGCGCGCCGCGATCGACAACATGGCGTCGCAGAAATGGGATTTCGTCGCGATCCAGGCGTTCGGCATCGGCACGCTGACCCAGCCGGTGCAGAAGATGATCGACGCCGGCACCCCCGTGATCGACATGGACACGCTTATTGCTCCTCTCGATCAAATTAACGTCCACTCGTTCCTGGCGCCCGACAACGAGTTCATGGGCGCCTCGGTGACGCAGGCGCTGTGCAACGCGATCGGCGGCAAGGGCAAGGTCATCATGACCCAGGGCGCGCTCGGCCACACCGGCGCGCAGGGCCGCGCCAAGGGCTTCAACTCGGTCATCAAGCAGTTCCCGAACATCGAGGTGCTGGACACCCAGCCCGCCGACTGGGACGTCTCCAAGACCGCGCGGCTCTGGGAAACCTATCTGACCAAATACTCGCAGATCGACGCTGCCTTCTTCCACAATGACGACATGGCGCTCGCAGCCTACAACATCATGAAGGCGCGCAACCGCACCAACATCCTGATCGGCGGCGTGGACGCCATGCCGCCGGCGATCCAGGCGGTCAGCGAAGGCCGCATGTTCGCGACCGTCCGCAATCCGTCCTGCCGCATCCATGGCGGCGCGATCGTCGCGGGCGTCGCCGCCGTGGTCGGCGGCGAGAAGAGCGGCCAGGGCATTCCGAAGAACGTCGTGACCGATGGTCCGGTCGTGACCAAGGCCAACGCCGCCGGCATGCAATGGATGGAGGATCACTTCCTGATCTGAGCGGGCCTCATGACGCAGGGACGCTCGGCGATCCTCGAATTGCACCAGATCACGAAGGCCTTCGGCGGCGTCGAAGCCCTTCGTGGGGTCGACTTCGTGCTGCACGCCGGCGAGATCCATGGTCTCGTCGGCGAGAATGGCGCCGGAAAAAGCACGCTGATGAAGATCATCGCCGGCGTGCATCCGGAATTTTCCGGCCGCTTCATGCTCGACGGCAAGGAGACCCGCTTCCGCTCCACCCGCGACGCGCACGCCGCCGGCATCGGCATGGTGCATCAGGAGCTCAGCGTCGCGCCTGATCTCACGGTCGCCGAGAACGTGTTCCTCGGCAACCAGCCGACCAACCGCCTCGGCTTCGTGCAGTGGCGGCGGATGGCGCGCGAGGCCGGCGAGCAGCTGGCACGGTTTGGCATCGACGTCGACCCGATGACGCGGCTCGGCGACCTGCCGATCGGCCTGCAACAATTGATCGAGATCGCGCGCGTGCTGTTCTCCGGCGCACGCATCATCATCCTGGACGAGCCGACCTCCGCCCTCTCCCCACCCGAGGTCGAACGCCTCTTTGCGACGCTGCACAGGCTGCGCAACGAAGGCACCAGCATCGTCTTCATCTCGCATTTCATCGAGGACATTTTGCGGGTGTCCGACGTGGTCACCGTGTTCCGCAACGGGCGGAAGATCGCCGAGACGAGGTCCGCGGACACCACCAAGGGCGCGCTGATCGAGGCCATGATCGGCCGCGGTGGCGAGGCGCTGGAACACAGCTACACCGATGACCTGATGCTCCCGCAATCGAGCGGCGGCGCGGCGGTGCTGAAGGTCGATCAGCTCTCGTTGCGCCGCAGCCTGCAGGATGTCTCGTTCGAGGCCCGCTCCGGGGAAGTGCTCGGCATCTACGGCTTCATGGGCTGCGGGCAGTTGGAGCTGTCGCGCATCCTGTTCGGCAAGCTGCGGCCTGATGGCGGAACGCTGGTGGTCGACGGCGCCGCCAAGACCTTCCGCAGCACCGCAGCCGCCCGGCGGGCCGGCGTCGCGCTGGTGCCGGAAAGCCGCCGCGCCATGCTGTTCCACCAGGAGCCGGTCTACAAGAACATCTCGATCAGCATCCTCGAGCGGATCTCGGCGCTGCTGCTCAAGCCGGTGCGCGAGCGCGCGATCGCCCAGCGCCAGGTCGAGCAATTGCAGATCCGGCCGCCGGTGGTCGGCCTCGATCTCGGCATGCTGTCCGGCGGCAATCAGCAGAAGGTGGCGCTGGCGAAATGGCTCGCCTACCCGCCGCGCGTCCTGGTGCTGTGCGAGCCGACCCGCGGCATGGATGTCGGCGCCAAGAACGACGTGATCAACATCGTGCGCGATCTCCGCGCCAAGGGACTGGCGATCATCGTGCTGTCGACCGAGCCGGAGACGGTGCTGTCGCTGGCCGACCGGATCCTGGTGCTGAAGCGCGGCGCGGTGGTGCGCGAATTCGCGGCCGAAGCGGTCAGCAAGGACCGGCTGCTGGAGGCCGCCTAGAGCATGATCAGGAAAAAGTGCGAAGCGGTTTTCCGATGAGATCATGCTCAAACAAACAGAGAAAGCGCGATGACCACCTCATCGCGCTTGATGGAGAGACATGATGGCAAGCAGTGACGGCGCGACGGCCCGAGCGGATCACCAGCGGTCGCGCGGGCTGGCGCCCTTCCTGCGCTCGCAGATGCGCAACATCGCGCCGTTCCTGACGCTGATCTTCCTCAGTGCGTTCTTTGCGATCGCGAGCCCGTCGTTTGCGACCATCGACAATGTCGGCAACATCCTCACGCAAGTCTCGGTCACCGGCATCATCGCCGTCGGCCTCACCTTCGTGATCCTGTGCGCCGAGATCGACCTGTCGATCGCCAGCATCGCCAACGTCACCGGCATTGCCGTGGCGTACTTCACGCTGCAGGAATCCTACGTCAACATCGCCAATGTCCCGATACCGGGCATCGTCGCGATCCTGCTGGCGCTGGCGCTGTGCGCGCTGCTCGGCCTCGTCAACGCGCTGGGGCTGACCATGATCGGCATCCCCTCCTTCATCATGACGCTCGCCATGATGCAGATCGCGGCCGGCGTCTCGGCGCTGCTGGTGCGCGGCCAGATCGCCTACAAGGTGCCGGACCTGATCACGACGCTCGGCTCCGGCTCGATCGGCGGCATTCCCTGGATCGTGATCGTCGCCGCCGTGATGCTGCTCGGCGGCCATCTGGTGCTGACCTACACGCGGTTCGGCCGCTACGTCTACATGGTCGGCGGCAACCGCGAGGCCGCGGAATTTGCCGGCCTCAACGTCAAGCTCATCCTCGGCAGCGTGATGGTGATCTCGGCGGTTTGCTCGGGGATCGGCGGCATGCTCGGCGTCGCCCATTTCGGCAGCGCCCAGCAGAACGAGTTCGACACCTATCTCTTGGATTCGATCGCGGCTGTGGTGGTCGGCGGCACCAGCCTGTTCGGCGGCCGCGGCGGCATCGGCAACACCATCGTCGGCCTGTTCGTGCTCGGCGTGCTCAACAACGGCCTCGACCACGTCAACATCGACAGCTTCCTGAAGATCCTGATCCGCGGCCTGATCCTGCTCGCGGCGCTGATCATCAACGTCTACGCGCAGCGGCTGCGGGAGCAAGCGGCGGATTGAGGATGAACTGGGCGAATAGCTCTCTCCTGTCGTCGTCCCGGCGAAGGCCGGGACCCACACTCCGCAGCGGGTGTTGTGAATGGGACTCGTCGTTCCGACGTCGCGCAAGACAATTCCCATTTGTGGTTATGGGTCCGGCTTTCGCCGGGACGACGGTGGCATGTTGCGCGGTCTATGAGGCACACATCCGCATTCTCGCGGCATGATTTGTCCGAGCTTTGCTGTTCGTTTCGCCCTCTCTTGAGCAGAGGGCGCAGGGAAAGCCGGGTGCCGATCGCACCCATGGGCCCCGTGCAATGGGTAGAAAGCACGGGGGTAGGACCACAGGTGTAACCGGGAACTCCGGCTTTCCCTGCGCGATGGGCTACGGCTTACTTCGTGCTCTCCCCGGCGAGACTTGGCTTGTTTGTCACCGTCTTCGCCACGCGCACCGCGCAATGTGAAGAGACACCTGCCACTTGGGCGTCAGGACCACACGACTTCGCCGTCCGCCTCATGCGCGTTCGTCAACTGCGCACTCCGCGTCCACCGCATCTCGACCCACGTTCGTGACGACCGCGAAGCGCCCCTCGATCGGGTGAGACGGGCGGAATTGGATCATTGATTTGCCCGACGACGGAAGCGCTCATTTGCCCGTCGGGGTGATTTGTCGCAGGCCTCCTCCGTCGTCATTCCAGTTCGGTGCGGCGCTCCGCCCCGGAATGACAGCGGGTCATCTGGCAAAATCCGGCTGCCAGTGACGAAGCTCGCGCGCGGCGTAAGTGACCGCGCCGATCGTCGTGTAGGACGCCGCCTCCAGCATTATGTTGCGCGCGAGCTTGAGGGCGCGCGCCTCGCAGATCGCGCGCTGCTTCTCATCGGCGATCCACTCGAAATCGATGTTGTGAGCGAGACCGAGGATGCGCCGGATGGTCTTGGCCGCGGCAAAGCCGACGGTGTCCTGGAACAGGCGCGCCATATAGGCCTGCCGTTCCGCCTCCAGCCGCGCGGCGCCCGCCTCGCCTGCGAACAGCGACACCGGATAGCCGTCGCCCCTTGCGTCACTGCGCCAGAGCGCGAGAAATTTTCGGGAAAACTCGGTCCAGACGCCCTCGATGGTTTCCAGCAGCCAGGCCTCGAACGAGGCCCGCTCGCCCGGCGTGCGTTCATGGCCGGCGGAGGCCAGATAGGCCATCAGCAGATTGCCGATGACGGCACCGATATCAAAACCCATCGGGCCGTAGACGGCGAATTCGGGATCGATCACCCTGGTCTCGCTGTCGGTGACCATGATCGAGCCGGTGTGCAGGTCACCGTGCAGCAACGCCTCCGGGCTCGCCATGAATTTCAGCTTCAGCCTGCTGATCGCGACATGCAGGTCAAGGTCTTCGCGGAACGCCGCCGCCGTCGCGTCGAGATACGGCGCGGTCCAGCGGTTCTGCTCGGCGATGCGGTAGGGATCGGTGAAGATCAGATCCTCGGTGATCTTGCACAGCGCGTGGTTGCCGGCGAAATCGGCGATCCCCTGCTTCTTCTGCGCGGCCGAGAGCGCGAGATCGGATGTGAAGAACAGCGTCTGCGCCAGGAAAGTCGAGATATCCTCGACAAAGCGCGGATACCGCGTGGCCTTGATCAGGCCCTTGCGCATGATGACGTGCGGCTCGAGCAGCTCCATCGCGGTGAGCGCGAGCGGCGCATCATGATGCAGCACCGCCGGCACGAGCATCGGCGCCAGCCGCGCCTGATGCACCAGCGCCATGTGCTCGTAATGGGCCCGCGACAGCGGCAGCGGCCAGCTCTCGCCGACCAGCCGCACATAGGGTAGCGCCTGCTTGACCGCGAGGCCGCCGCTTTCGCCCTTGACGATGAAGACGAGATTGAGATTGCCGTCGCCGACCTCGCTGATCGACCAGTCGGCCGGCGCGCCGCCGAGTTGCGCGACGATGGCGGGCAGCCCCGCGAGATAATCCCGCAGATCGGCTTCCCGCAGGATTCGATATGCGCTCGGCCCGGTGTCCGGCTGGGACTGCAGGTTCATCGTGGTCGCCTCCTCCGCATCGCCAGGGCGTGGTTGATCCCCGCTCCATCGGCACCAGGTCTGGTCGATTTCCAGTTCGTAGCCCGGGTGAGCGCAGCGATACCCGGGATGGCGTTCCCGCATGTCGCTTCGCTCATGCGGGCTACGTCGCTATTCACTCACCGGTTGGGCCGGCCCCCTGCTTCCGTCAGTTATGAAACTCCGGCATCCCCATCAGTCGCGACAGCCGCTCGATCGAGAGATAGCCGGAATGATAGGCCCACATCGCGATCGCGAAGATCACCGCCGAGATCAGCGTGGTCCACAGCAGCTTGCGGCCCATGCGCGCCAGGATCGGCGCGCCGGGGTCGGTGCCGGGCGCGCCCACATTGTCCTCGTGCTGGCTGCGGACGCCGAACGGCAGCGTCAGGAACAGCACGAGCCACCAAAGGACGAAGTAGATCGCAAGCCCGGTGGAGATCTGGTATGCCGAGATCTGAAAGCCCATTGCGGCCTCAGGCCTGTTCGATCTCGACCAAGGCGCCGGAAAAGTCCTTCGGGTGGAAGAACAGCACCGGCTTGCCGTGTGCGCCGATCTTCGGCTGGCCGTCGCCCAGCACCCGTGCACCCTCGGCGATCATGCGGTCACGGGCCGCGATGATGTCGGGCACGTCGTAGCAGACATGATGGATGCCGCCGTCGGCATTGCGCTCGACGAATTTCGCGATCGGCGAGGCCTCGCCGAGCGGCTCGATGAACTCGATCTTGGTGTTCGGCAGCGTCACGAACACGGTGATGACGCCGTGCTCCGGCAACGGCACCGCATCGGAAATCTCGGCATTGAAGGCGGTGCCGTAGATCTTCGCGGCCTGCTTGGCGTCCTTGACTGCGATCGCGACGTGATTGAGCCGGCCCAGCATCTCTTTCTCCCTTTGGTTGAGCATGATCTTTTCGGAGAACCGCTTCGCGCTTTTCCGGATCACGCTTAGGCTCAAACCGTCAGAACGTGCACGACGCAGATCGGCTTCTTGCCCCATTGCTCGTTCAGCGCCGCCCGCACCGCGCGCCGCACCGATTCCCCCAGCGCGTCCGGATCGCGCCGCCGCGGCTTCGGCAGGCCCTCGATCGTCGATACCACCACATCGAACACGATGTCGTCGAGCAGTTCGCCTGCCGCATTGTTCTCCGGCATGCCGACCAGATCAACCTCGGGATCGTCGACGAGCTCGCCCTGCTCGGTCATGGCGATGGCGACGAAGGCGCAGCCGGCAAAGCCCATCCGCCGCCGCTCCACCACCGCGCGCGACTTGGCGTCCTCCAGGATGGTTCCGTCCTTGTAGAGCCGGCCCGCCGGCACCTCACCGATGATGCCGGGCTCGCCGGGCCCGAGCTTGACGAGGTCGCCGTTGCGGCAGGTCAGGACCTTGGGCACGCCGGCGGCGCGCGCCAGCTTGGCGTGCTCGGCCAGATGCAGCGCCTCGCCATGGACCGGGATCAAGAGCTGCGGCCGCACCCAGGAGATCATGTCGCGCAGCTCGTCGCGACGCGGGTGGCCGGAGACGTGCACCAGGTGCTCGCGGTCGGTGATGATCTCGACGCCCTGCATGACCAGATTGTTGATGATCGAGCCGACCGCCTTCTCGTTGCCGGGAATGGTGCGGGAGGAGAAGATCACGGTGTCGCCCTTGTTCAGGGTGACCTGCGGATGGTCGTCATTGGCGATCCGGGCCAGCGCCGCGCGCGGCTCGCCCTGGCTGCCGGTGCACAGCGCCAGCACCTTGTCGGCCGGGAAATGGCCGTAATAGTCGAAGCTGCGGAATTTATGCGAGCTATCGAGGTAGCCGCATTCGCGCGCGACCTGCACCACGCGCTCCATGGCGCGGCCGACCACGACCACCTCGCGATCGGCGGCGTTGGCGGCGTCCGCCACCGCCCGCACCCGCGCGACATTGGAGGCGAAGGTCGTGACCGCGACCCGGCCCTTGGCCGCCTTGACCAGCTTCTTGATGGTGGCGGCGACCTCGGTCTCCGACGGCGAGCGCCCGTCGCGCACCGCATTGGTGGAGTCGCCGACCAGCGCCAGCACGCCTTCATCGCCGAGTTCGCGCAGCCGCCGCTCGTCGGTCGGCTGGCCGATGATCGGGGTCGGATCGATCTTCCAGTCGCCGGTATGCAGCACGGTGCCGACATCGGTCTTGATCGCCAGCGCGTGCGATTCCGGAATCGAATGCGCGACCGGGATGAACTCGACATTGAACGGACCGATATCAACCCGCCCACCCGACGGGATCACCGTGACCGGGATTTTTGGCGGGTTGCGCTCGGCGGCGCATTTGGCCTCGAACAGCGCCGCGCTGAATTGCGTCGCGTAGATCTTGCAGCCGAGCTTCGGCCAGAGATCGATGATGGCGCCGAAATGATCCTCATGGGCGTGCGTCAGCACGAGGCCCACCAGATTGTTGCGCTCCTTCTCAAGGAAGCGGACGTCGGGCATGATCAGGTCGATGCCCGGAAGATGCTCCTCGTCGCCAAACGAGACGCCGAGATCGACCGCGAGGAAGGACCGCTGGTGGCGGTTGCCGAGGCCGTAGATCGACAGGTTCATGCCGATCTCGCCGACGCCGCCGAGCGGCGCAAAGGTGAGCTCGTCGGGACGCGCCATCAGACCGCCTTCACCGAGGCTGCGGTGCCGAAATAGACCTCGCCGGCGGTCACGGGCAGGCGCTCGCCGTCAGCGGTGCGGACGATCAGGCAGCCGGTATCATCGATGGTGTCGAACGTGCCCTCAAGGGTCGCCGAGCCGGTCTGGACCGCGACCTTCTCGCCGAGGCCGGCCGCGCGCTCCAGCCACAGCCTGCGGATCTCGGGGAAGCCGCGGCCGTCGTCCCAAATGCCGCGAAACCCGACCCAGGCGTCCGACAGCGCGGCAAACAGCTCCTCCGCCCCGATCTGGATGCCGAGCGCCGCGAGCGATACGGCCGGCGTCGGCGTCCCTTCGGGTGCTGCGACGACATTGGTGCCGATGCCGACCACGACCGCCAGCCGGCTCCCGATGGCCTCGGCTTCGAGCAGGATGCCCGAGAGCTTCTTGCCGTTGGCCAGTACGTCGTTCGGCCATTTCAGGGTGAACTTCGGGCTGTCCGGCCCGAGCCGCAGCGCCGCCTCGATGCTGACCTTCCGCAGCGCGGCTTCAAGCGACAGCCCGGCGGCAAAGCCGAGGGTGGCGGCGACTGCCGGCTGCACGTCCGTCACCTCGAGGATCGTGCTGGCGAGATTGCCGCGCGGCGCGACCCAGACCCGCTGCCGACGCCCGCGGCCCGCGGTCTGTTCGGGCGTCACAAACCACATCGGCCCCTGCTCGCCGTCGCGGGCGCGCAGCATCGCCTCGGCATTGGTCGAGCCGATCTGATCGAAGGCGGCGAGCCGGTAGCCCGCCGCTATGGCCCGAGGCCCGAGCGTGAAGGTCATGTCGGAGTTATGCGCATGATTGGTTCCGAAAGCCAGCATCCCGATTTCGGAACCGCCCGCGTCAAAATAGTGATTTGGCTGCTGCCGTAGCCACACTCACCAGCGGGCCCGGATAGGCGAAGTAGAAGATGTTGAAGATGCCCGCGACCGCCAGCACGGTGCGCAGCTCGACGCGGACCGGGTCGAGCTTGCCGAGCGGCTGGTCGAAATACATCACCTTGACGATCGACAGATAGTAGAACGCGCCCACCACGCTGGTGAGCACGCCGATCACGGCGAGCGTGAACAGATTGGCCTTGATCGCCGCGACGAACACGTACCACTTGCCGAAGAACCCGGCGAGCGGCGGCACGCCGGCCAGCGAGAACAGCAGCATCGCGAAGATGAAGGCGAGCAGCGGATTGGTGCGGGACAGTCCGGCGAAATCGCTGATCTGCTCCAGCGCCTGGCCGTTCCGCTTCATCGCCAGGATGATGCTGAAGGAACCGAGCGTCATCGCGACATAGATCGCAATGTAGATCAGAACGCCCTGGGCGCCCTCAACCGTGCCGGAGGCGAGGCCGACCAGCGCAAAACCCATATGGCCGATCGAGGAATAGGCCATCAGGCGCTTGATGTTGGTCTGGCCGATCGCGGCGAACGAGCCCAGCGCCATCGAGGCGATCGCCACGAACACCAGGATCTGCTGCCACTGGGTGACGATGCCCGGGAACGCGGTCAGCGTCGCGCGGGTGAACACCGCGAGCGCCGCGACCTTCGGGGCGGACGCGAAGAACGCCGTCACCGGCGTCGGCGCGCCCTCATAGACGTCCGGCGTCCACATGTGGAACGGCACTGCCGAGACCTTGAAGCAGAGGCCAGCGAGCAGGAACACCAGGCCGAACACGATGCCGATGCTGCCGGTGGTCGCCGCCGCCGCGATGCCGGCGAAGCTGACGGTGCCGGTGAAGCCGTAGATCAGCGATGCGCCGTAGAGCAGCATGCCCGACGACAGCGCACCGAGCACGAAATACTTCAGGCCCGCCTCGCTCGACTTGGCGTTGTCGCGCTGGCTGGCGGCGACGACGTAGAGCGCAAGGCTCATCAGCTCGAGGCCGAGATAGAGCGAGATCAGGTCGCCGGCCGAAATCAGCACCATCATGCCGAGCGTCGACAGCAGCACCAGGATCGAAAACTCGAAGTTGCGGCTCGAGGGCTGAGACAGGTACTCGGTCGACAGGATCAGCGTCGCCGCCGAGGCGATCAGCGCGAGGACCTTCAGGAAGCGGGCGAAATCATCGACGATGAAGCTGCCGCCGAAGGTCACGAGCTTGCCGGCCGGCAGCCAGAGCTCCAACGCGCCAGTCAGCACCAGGAGACAGATCGCGAGCGCCGTGACGAGCCGCGTCGTCCCCTGTCCGCGATAGGCTCCGATCATCAACAGCACCATGGCGCCGACCGCGAGCACCAGCTCCGGCAGCACCGGCTGCAACTGATAACCTGCACTGGAAAAGCTCATGACGAGGGCCTTACTGGACGGTCAGCGCGGCTGCCTTCACGGCAGTCACGGCGGTTTGGTAGTTGTTGACGAGCTGCTGGACCGAGGCGGCCGACATGTCGAGCACCGGCTTCGGATAGACGCCGAACAGGATGGTCAGCGCGATCAGTGGGAACAGCGTCACGCATTCGCGGAAGGTGAGATCCTTGATCGACATCAGGGATGGCTTGACCAGCGCGCCGAACACCACCTTGCGATAGAGCCAGAGCGCGTAACAGGCCGACAGGATCACGCCCGTGGAAGCGAAGAATGCCGTCGGCAGCGAGATTTTGAAGGTGCCGAGCAGCGTCATGAACTCGCCGACGAATCCGCTCGTGCCCGGCAGACCGACATTGGCCATGGTGAAGACCATGAAGGTCAGCGCGTAGAGCGGCATCCGGTTGACGAGGCCGCCATAGGCCGCGATCTCGCGGGTGTGCATGCGGTCGTAGACGACGCCGACGCAGAGGAACAGCGCGCCGGAGACGATGCCGTGCGAGACCATCTGGAACATGCCGCCGGCGACACCCTGCGTGGTCACCGCGAAGATGCCCATGGTGACGAAGCCCATATGCGCGACGGACGAATATGCGATCAGCTTCTTCATGTCCTCCTGCATCATCGCCACCAGCGAGGTGTAGATGATGGCGATGACCGACAGCACGAACACGAACGGCGCGAAGTCGTGCGAGGCCAGCGGGAACATCGGCAGCGAGAAGCGCAGGAAGCCGTAGCCGCCCATCTTCAGCAGGATCGCGGCCAGGATCACCGAGCCCGCCGTCGGCGCCTCGACGTGCGCGTCGGGCAGCCAGGTGTGCACTGGCCACATCGGCATCTTCACCGCGAACGAGGCGAAGAAGGCCAGCCACGCCCAGGTCTGCATCGACCGCGGCACCGCGGTGTGCATCAGGGTCGGGATGTCGGTCGTGCCGGCGTTCCAGTACAGCGCCATGATGGCGAGCAACATCAGAACCGAGCCGAGGAAGGTGTAGAGGAAGAACTTGAACGACGCATAGACCCGGCGCGGGCCGCCCCAGACGCCGATGATCAGGAACATCGGGATCAGGCCGCCCTCGAAGAACAGGTAGAACAGCACGAGGTCGAGCGCCGAGAAGGTGCCCACCATCAGCGTTTCCAGGATCAGGAACGCCATCATGTATTCGCCGACGCGCTGCGTCACCGACTTCCAGCTCGCGATGATGCAGAGCGGCATGATCGCGGTGGTCAGGATGATCAGCGGCAGCGAGATGCCGTCGACGCCCATGTGGTAAGTGATGCCGGTGGCGAGCCAGGACGCCTTCTCGACGAACTGGAAGTCGGTCGAGGCCGGATCGAAGCGCGCCACCAGGATCAGCGAGATCGCGAAGGTGATCAGCGTGGTCCAAAGCGCGATCCAGCGCGCCGTGCGGCTCGCGGTCTCGTCACCGCCCCGCGCCAGCAGATAGACCAGGATCGCACCGACCGCCGGCAGGAACGTCGTGACCGAAAGGATGGGCCAGGTTGTCATTTACTGGCCTCCCAAGCCGAACATGAACCAGGTGATCAATCCGGCGGCCCCGATCAGCATCGCGAATGCGTAGTGATAGAGGTAGCCGGTCTGCAATTTCACGACGTTGCGGGTGACGTCAAGCACGCGGGCGGAGACGCCATCGGGACCGAAGCCGTCGATGATGAAGCCGTCGCCCTTCTTCCACAGCGTGTAGCCGAGCCACTTTGCCGGACGCACGAAGATCCAGTCGTACAGCTCGTCGAAGTACCATTTGTTGAGCAGGAACTGGTACAGCATCGGCTGCTGGCGAGCGAGTTCGACCGGCAGATACGGCCTGCGGATGTAGAACAGATACGAGATGAACAGGCCGAGCGCCATCATCACGGTGGGCAGCGGCGCGAGCCAGCCCGGCATGTGCTCCATGTTCTCGAGGATGTGCGGGTTCATCTTCACGGACTCGCGGAAGAACTCCTCGACGCCGTGCGGGTTGACGAACAGCTCCTTGAACGGCAGGCCGGCCAGGATCGAGCCGGCGGCAAGCACGCCGATCGGCACCAGCATCCACACCGGGCTCTCATGCGCCGCCTCATAGTGCTTCTGGTCGTGCGGCTCGCCGAAGAACGTCTTGAAGATCAGACGCCAGGAGTAGAACGAGGTCAGGCCGGCGGCCGCGATCGTCAGCAGATAGGCATAGGCGGCGAACGGATTATGCGCCGCATAGGCCGCCTCGATGATCGCGTCCTTGGAGAAGTAGCCGGCAAACAGCGGGAAGCCGGTCAGCGCCAGGGTGCCGATGCACATCACCGCGAAGGTGTACGGGATCTTGCGCCACAGCCCGCCCATGTTGCGGATGTCCTGCTCGTGATGCATCGCGTAGATCACCGAGCCGGACCCTAAGAACAGCAGCGCCTTGAAGAACGCGTGCGTGAACAGATGGAACATGCCGACCGAATAGGCCCCCGCTCCCATCGCCACGAACATGTAGCCAAGCTGCGAACAGGTCGAATACGCGACGATGCGCTTGATGTCGTTCTGCACGAGGCCAATCGTGGCGGCGAAGAACGCCGTGGTCGCGCCGAAAAACATCACCACCGCCTGCGCGGTCGGAGACAGCTCGAACAGCGGCGACAGCCGCGCCACCATGAAGACTCCGGCGGTGACCATGGTCGCGGCATGGATCAGCGCCGACACCGGGGTCGGACCTTCCATCGCGTCCGGCAACCAGGTGTGCAGCAGGAACTGGGCCGACTTGCCCATCGCGCCCATGAACAGCAACAGGCAGGTCGGGGTCAGCGCGTCGACCTGCCAGCCGAAGAAGTTGATGGTCTTGCCGGTCAGACCGGGCGCGGCGTGGAAGATGGTCTCGAAATCGGTCGAGCCGACCAGCGCGAAGATCGCGAAGATACCGAGCGCGAAGCCGAAGTCGCCGACGCGGTTGACCACGAAGGCCTTGATCGCCGCGGCATTGGCCGACGGCTTCTGGTACCAGAAGCCGATCAGGAGGTAGCTCGCCAGACCCACACCCTCCCAGCCGAAGAACAGCTGCACGAGGTTGTCTGATGTCACCAACATCAGCATCGCGAAGGTGAACAGCGAGAGATAGCCGAAGAAGCGCGGCCGGTTCGGATCCTCGTCCATGTAGCCGATGGAATAGAGGTGGACGAGCGCGGACACCGTGTTGACCACGACCAGCATCACCGCCGTCAACGTGTCGACCCGCAGCGTCCAGGCCACTTGCAGGTCGCCCGAGGTGATCCAGGGCAGCAGTACGACGCGCGCGTCATGGTGCATGAAGCCGACATCGACCAGCGCAAACCAGGACAGCGCCGCCGAGACGAACAGCAGGCCCGTGGTGATCAGCTCGGCGAGGCGCGAGCCCGCCGCCGGCGGTTCGGAGACGTGGTGGTCGTCATGGCCATGGTCATCATGGCCGTGATCGTCATGGGCCGCGGAGGCATGGGCATCGCCATGCGCATCGTCGTGATGGTCGACGGTGTCGCCGCTCGGGCAGCGCGCATGGGCACCGACCAGCGAGATAATGCCTGCGAGGATGGCGCCCAGCAGAGGCAGGAATACGATTGCCTGAACCATAACTGCGCCTAGCCCTTCATCAGATTGACGTCTTCAACCGCGATCGAACCGCGGTTGCGGAAATACACCACCAGCACGGCGAGGCCGATCGCGGCCTCGGCGGCGGCCACCGTCAGAACCAAGAGCGCGAACACCTGGCCGACGATGTCGCCGAGGAAGGTCGAGAACGCCACCAGGTTGATGTTGACCGACAGCAGGATCAGCTCGATCGACATCAGGATGACGATGATGTTCTTGCGGTTGAGGAAGATGCCGAGGATCCCGAGCGTGAACAGGATCGCGCCGACCGCGAGATAGTGTCCGAGCCCGATCGTCATTTCACCCACTCCGCCGCGTCGGCATCCTGCAGGCCCTGCCCCGACGCCACCTTGCGCATCGCCATCGCCATCTCGGGCGTGCGCGCGTTCTGCACGTTGATGTTCTGCCGCTTGACCTTGGCCTTGTGGCGCAGCGTCAGCACGATGGCGCCGATCATCGCGACCAGCAGCACCATGCCGGCGAGCTGGAAGTAATGGATGTACTTCGTATAGAGCACGAGGCCGAGCGCCTCGGTGTTGCTGACATTGGTCGGGATCGCAGCCGTGATCGTCTTGGTGACCTGCGGGTTGATCACCCAGGCGCCGACCACGAGCAGGAGCTCGAACAGGAAGATGCCGCCGATCACGATGCCGATCGGCAGATACTGGATGAAGCCCTCGCGCAGCTCGACGAAGTCGACGTCGAGCATCATGATCACGAACAGGAACAGCACCGCGACGGCGCCGACATAGACCACGATCAGCATCATCCCGAGGAACTCGGCGCCCATCAGGATGAACAGCCCGGCCGCGTTGACGAAGGCCAGGATCAGGAACAGCACGGAGTGCACGGGATTGCGCGAGACAATCACCATGACCGCCGAGGCCACGCAGACCGCGGCAAACAGATAGAAGAACAGCGCCGGAAGGATCATGCCCTCACCTCACCGGTACGGCGCGTCGAGCGCGATCGACTTCGCGATCTCGCGCTCCCAGCGGTCGCCATTGGCGAGCAGCTTGGCCTTGTCATAGTACAGTTCCTCGCGGGTCTCGGTCGCGAATTCGAAATTCGGTCCCTCGACGATGGCGTCGACCGGGCATGCCTCCTGGCACAGGCCGCAATAGATGCACTTCACCATGTCGATGTCGTAACGCACCGTGCGGCGGGTGCCGTCGTTGCGGCGCGGGCCGGCTTCGATCGTGATCGCCTGCGCCGGGCAGATCGCCTCGCACAGCTTGCAGGCGATGCAGCGTTCCTCGCCGTTCGGATAGCGGCGCAGCGCGTGCTCGCCGCGGAAGCGCGGCGAGATCGGGCCCTTCTCGAAGGGATAGTTCAGCGTCGGCTTCGGCTGGAAGAAATAGCGCATCGCGAGGAAGAACGCCGAGACGAATTCCGACAGTAGAAGCGAGCGGGCTGTTGCGTTGACATTGACACTCATGACGGCCTCACTTCGGCGCGATGCCGGCGAACTGCAGCACGCCGGCCACGATCACCACCATCGCCAGCGACAGCGGCAGGAACACCTTCCAGCCGAGCCGCATCAGTTGATCGTAGCGGTAGCGCGGCACGATCGCCTTCGCCATCGCGAACATGAAGAACATGAAGAACACCTTCAGGGCGAACCAGACGATGCCCGGAATCCAGGTGAACGGCGGCAGATTGACCGGCGGCAGCCAGCCACCCAGGAACAGGATCGACGCCAGCGCGCACATCGTGGTGATCGCGACGTACTCGCCGAGCATGAACAAAAGATACGGGGTCGAGCCGTATTCGGTCATGAAGCCGGCGACCAGTTCGGATTCGGCTTCCACCAGGTCGAACGGCGGACGGTTGGTTTCCGCGAGCGCCGAGACGTAGAACACCACGAACATCGGAAATAGCGGCCACACATACCAGTTCAGGATGGTGAGCTGCGGCAGGCCGATAAGGTGCGCAAGCCCGCGGGTGTTCTGCGCCTCGACCACGGCCGACAGGTTCAGCGAGCCGACGCAGAGCAGCACGGTGATGATGACGAAGCCGATCGAGACCTCGTAGGACACCATCTGCGCCGCCGAGCGCAGCGCGGCCAGGAACGGATACTTCGAGTTCGACGACCAGCCGGCCATGATGATGCCGTAGATCGACAGCGACGAGATCGCGAAGATGTAGAGAACGCCGACATTGATGTCGGAGATCACCCAGCCGAGATCAAACGGGATCACGGCCCAGGCGGCCAGCGCCAGGATGCACGACACCAGCGGCGCCAGCAGAAACACGCCCTTGTTGGAGCCGGACGGAATCACCGGCTCCTTCAGCACGAATTTCAGGAGGTCGGCGAAGGATTGCAGCAAACCGAACGGCCCGACCACGTTGGGGCCGCGGCGGATCTGCACCGCCGCCCAGATCTTGCGGTCGGCGAGCAGGATGTAGGCGATCGCGATCAGGAGCACGACCAGCAGCAACAGGCTCTCCGCGACCATGATGATCAGCGGCCAGAGGAAGCCGGTCCAGAACGAGCTTGCGAAGAATTCAGCCATCAGGTCACGCTCACTCCGCTGCCGTCAGCATTCGGCCCGACGCCAGCCGCGAGCATTCCGCCATCACGGCAGAGGCCCGCGCGATCGGGTTGGTCAGATAGAAATCCTCGACCGTCGGCTTGAATGCCGCCTTGTCGACGCTGCCGCCCTTGCCTGCCAACGCCTTGACGTCGTCGGGCTTGCCGGCCTCGATCTCGTCGAGCCGCATCAGATGCGGATGGGCCTTGAACATCGCTTGCCGCAGCACCTGCAGCGAGTCGAACGGCAGCTTCTTGCCGAGCACGTCGGACAGCGCGCGGATGATCGCCCAGTCCTCGCGGGCCTCGCCCGGCGGGAACGCGGCGCGGTTGGCGATCTGCGCCCGGCCCTCGGTGTTGACGTAGATGCCGGATTTCTCGGTATAGGCCGCGCCCGGCAGGATGACGTCGGCGCGATGCGCGCCCTGGTCGCCATGGGTGCCGATATAGACCACGAAGGTGCCGTCCGGCGCCTTGATCTCGTCGGCACCGAGCAGGAACAGCAGGTCCAGCGTGCCGAACGTCGTCATCTGCGCCGTGGTCAGGCCACCAGCCGAGGGCGAGAAGCCGATATCGAGCGCGCCGGCGCGCGAGGCGGTATCCTGCAGCACGGCAAAGCCGTTCCAGCCGTCCTTCAGTGCGCCGACGTCGACGGCGAGCTTGGCGGCCTGCGCCAGCACCGCCGCGCCGTCGTGCCTGGTGTAGGCGCCGGCGCCGACCAGGATGATCGGATGCTGCGCGTTCTTCAGCACGTCGGCAAAGGAGTGCTTGCCGGCGACGAGATCGGCCAGCGTGTCGGTTCCCGCACCGAGATAGTCGTGGTCATAGGTGAAATCGGCCTTGGCCCCGATCATGCCGACCTTGAGCCCGCCGGTACGCCAGCGCTTGCGGATCCGCGCGTTCAGCACGGCGGCTTCCTTGCGCGGATGCGAGCCGATGATCAGGATCGCGTCGGCCTGGTCGATGCCGGCAATGGTCGGATTGAAGATGTAGGAGCCGCGGCCAGCCTTGGCATCGAACGCATCGCCGCCCTGCACGGCGAGATTGACCGATCCGAACTTCGCGAGCAGCTCCTTCAGCGCATACATTTCGTCGACCGCGGCGAGATCGCCGGCGATCGCGCCGATCCGCTTGCCGTCGCTGCGGCCGGCCCTGGCGGCGATCGCGGCGAAGGCTTCCTGCCAGGTCGCCGGCCGGAGCTGGCCGTTCTCGCGCACATAGGGCCGGTCGAGGCGCTGCGTGCGCAGGCCGTCGACGACGTGGCGGGTCTTGTCGGAGATCCACTCCTCGTTCACCGCCTCATTGATGCGCGGCAGGATGCGCATCACCTCGCGGCCGCGGGTGTCGACGCGAATCGCAGATCCCACGCCGTCCATGACGTCGACCGACTGGGTCTTGCCGAGCTCCCAGGGCCGCGCCGCGAAGGCGTAAGGCTTCGAGGTCAGCGCGCCGACCGGACAGATGTCGACCAGGTTGCCCTGCAGCTCCGAGCTCAGCGCCTGCTCGAGATAGGTGGTGATCTCCATGTCCTCGCCGCGCCCGGTCGCGCCCATTTCCGGGGCGCCACAGACTTCGGCGGAGAAGCGGACACAGCGCGTGCACTGGATGCAGCGGTTCATCGAGGTCTTGACCAGCGCGCCGAGATACTTGTCCTCGACCGCGCGCTTGTTCTCGGCGAAACGGCTGGTGTCGACGCCGTAGCCCATCGCCTGGTCCTGCAGGTCGCACTCGCCGCCCTGGTCGCAGATCGGGCAGTCCAGCGGATGGTTGATCAGCAGGAACTCCATCACGCCTTCGCGCGCCTTCTTGACCATCGGCGAACGGGTCGAAATCTCCGGCGGCTCGCCCTTCGGGCCCGGACGGCAGTCGCGCACGGCCCAGGCGCAGCTCGCGACCGGCTTCGGGCCGCCCTTCACCTCGACCAGGCACATCCGGCAATTGCCGGCGATCGACAGCCGCTCGTGATAGCAGAAGCGCGGAATCTCTGCGCCGGCCGCCTCGCATGCCTGCAGCAGCGTGTACTCCGGCGGCACATCGATCTCTTTGCCATCGACGATGATCTTGCTCATGTCTGTCTCAAGTCTTTCCGAGCTTGCAGTCGGGCGGTGCGACGCTCGCGGTTTTCAATGAGGTCTTCACCCATTGCTGGGTGTCGGCGCCGTAGGTCGCGAGATAGGCAGGCTGCGCCTGGTTCTTCTCGCAGAGGAACGGCAGATGCGGTTTCAGGTCGTAGTCACACGATGCCTGCCATTCGCGTTTGTCGGCGAATGCGGCAAAGGTCTCCTCGCAGGCATAGAGGAAATACGAGACAAAACTCTCATATTGGGACCGCTCTTCGCGACCGGCGGCCTTGATGGCCTCGTAATCGGGCTGAGCGAATTTCGGATTCTGGAATGCGAGATCGGTGTAGCCGAGAAACGCCGAACGCGCGCTGGAAGCGCGGTTCGAGGTGCGGATTTCGTTGATCTGCAGCAGGATTGCAACAAAGCCGAGCAGCGCCACGGTCGCCTGCGCCATCTGCGCAAGCGTCCCGTATTTCTGCCACCATGCGGCCTGTTGCGTCATCGCCAGCATTACTCCGCGGCTACCATGTGCATGGGATCGCGAACGCCCTGATCGTCGAGATCGGCCTTGTGCGAATACTGGTCGATACGCTCTTCGATCTCGTGTCGGAAATGCGCGATCAGGCCCTGGATCGGCCAGGCAGCGGCGTCGCCGAGCGCGCAGATGGTGTGGCCCTCGACCTGCTTGGTGACCTCGAGCAGCATGTCGATCTCGCGCTTGTGGGCACGGCCCTCGGCCATACGGGTCAAGACGCGCCACATCCACCCGGTGCCCTCGCGGCACGGCGTGCACTGGCCGCAGCTCTCATGCTTGTAGAAATAGGAGATGCGCGCGATCGCCCGGATCAGGTCGGTCGACTTGTCCATCACGATCACCGCCGCGGTGCCGAGGCCCGAGCGCAGCTTGCTCAAGCTGTCGAAATCCATCGGCGTGTCGATGATCTGCTCGGCCGGCACCATGCGCACCGACGAGCCACCGGGGATCACGGCCTTCAGATTGCCCCAGCCGCCGCGGATGCCGCCGCAATGCTTCTCGATCAGCTCGCGGAACGGAATCCCCATCGCCTCTTCGACGTTGCAGGGCCGCTCGACGTGACCGGAGATGCAGAACAGCTTGGTGCCGACATTGTTCGGCCGGCCGATGCCGGCGAACCAGGCGGCGCCGCGGCGCAGGATGTCGGGCGCGACCGCGATCGACTCGACGTTGTTGACGGTGGTCGGGCAGCCATAGAGGCCGACATTGGCCGGGAACGGCGGCTTCAGCCGCGGCTGGCCCTTCTTGCCCTCGAGGCTCTCGAGCAGCGCGGTCTCCTCGCCGCAGATATAGGCTCCGGCGCCGTGCGCGACATAGATGTCGAACGGCCAGCCATTGATATTATCCTTGCCGACCAGCTTGGCCTCATAGGCCTGGTCGATCGCCGCCTGCAGCCGCTCGCGCTCGCGGATGAATTCGCCGCGGATATAGATGTAGCAGGCATGCGCACCCATCGCGAAGCTCGCGAGCAGGCAGCCTTCGACCAAGAGATGCGGATCGTGCCGCATGATCTCGCGGTCCTTGCAGGTGCCGGGCTCCGACTCGTCGGCGTTGACGACGAGGTAGCTCGGACGGCCGTCCTTGGATTCCTTCGGCATGAAGGACCACTTCATGCCGGTCGGGAAGCCGGCGCCGCCGCGGCCGCGCAGGCCGGACGCCTTCATCTCGTTGATGATCCAGTCGCGCCCCTTGTCGATAATCCGCTTGGTGCCATCCCAGGCGCCTCTGCGGCGCGCGCCCTCGAGGCCCCAATCATGCAGGCCGTAGAGGTTCTTGAAGATGCGGTCCTTGTCGTCGAGCATGCTCAAAACTTTCCGAACATCACCGATTGGCTTGCGAATAAGCGAGCCCGGCGGCGCAGCCGCCGAACACGATGGCCCACAACAGGCTGGATTCCGCCGTGGCGCTCAGGCCGTAGCGTTGCAGCACGAACATGAAGCCCGCCGCGACAGCGGTATGCAGGGCAATCGTGCGCCAGGCCTTCATCGCAGCGCCCCTTCCCGTCTCATTTGCCAGCACCTGAAAGCCCGCCATCAGGTGGTTTCCTTCAGCGTCGTCGGCCCGCCTGCGGGCGCCGAGAACTGACGGTCGATCTGCGGGCCCGGCTTCGGCGGATTGCCGGCGGCAAAGCCGTCGAGCACCTTGCCGAAGCTTTCCTTGGTCAGGTCCTCATAGGTGTCCTTCCAGATCAGCACCATCGGCGCGTTCACGCAGGCCCCTAGGCACTCGACCTCTTCCCAGGAGAAGTTGCCGTCCTTCGACAGCTGGAAGGGATCGTGATGGATGCGATGCTGGCAGACCTCGATCAGGTCGGCAGCGCCGCGCAGCCGGCACGGCGTGGTACCGCACACCTGCACATGGGCCTTCTTGCCGACCGGCGAGAGCTGGAACATGGTGTAGAAGGTCGCGATCTCGAGCATGCGGATATGCGGCATCTCGAGCAGGTCGGCGACGGCGCGGATCGCCGCTTCCGAGACCCAGCCGTCGTGCTGCTCCTGCACCCGCCACAGGATCGCGATCGCGGCCGAGGCCTGCCGGCCCGGCGGATATTTCTCGATCTGCTTCTTGGCCCAGGCGAGATTCTCGTCCGTGAACGTGAAGCTCGCGGGCTGCAATTCCTTCGGGGCAAGGCGGCGGACGGACATCGATCAAACTCTCATTGCGCGCGGTGCGGATGCGGACATCGTCACCGGTCGACCTCGCCGAACACGATGTCCAGCGAGCCCAGGATGGCGGAAACGTCGGCCAGCAGATGGCCCTTGCAGATGTGATCCATCGCCTGCAGATGGGCGAAGCCCGGCGCGCGGATCTTGCACTTGTAGGGCTTGTTGGTGCCGTCGGCGACGAGGTAGACGCCGAACTCGCCCTTCGGCGCCTCGACCGCGGCATAGACTTCGCCGGCCGGCACGTGCACGCCTTCGGTGTAGAGCTTGAAGTGATGGATCAGCGCTTCCATCGAGCGCTTCATCTCACCACGGCGCGGCGGCGCGATCTTGTTGTCCTCGACCACGACCGGACCCTGCCCGTCGGGTGCTTTGAGCTTCTGGATGCACTGCTTCATGATGCGCACCGACTGGCGCATCTCTTCCATGCGGATCAGATAGCGGTCGTAGCAGTCGCCGTTCTTGCCGATCGGGATGTCGAAGTCCATCTCGGCATAGCACTCGTAGGGCTGCGACTTGCGCAGGTCCCAGGCTGCGCCCGAGCCGCGCACCATCACGCCGGAGAAGCCCCACTCCCAGGCTTCCTTCAGCGGCACCACACCGATATCGACGTTGCGCTGCTTGAAGATGCGGTTGCCGGTGAGCAGCCGATCGAGGTCGTCGACCACCTTGAGGAACGGATCGCACCACGCCTCGATGTCGTCGATCAGCTTCGGCGGCAGGTCCTGATGCACGCCGCCGACACGGAAGAACGCCGCGTGCATGCGCGAGCCCGAGGCGCGCTCGTAGAACACCATCAGCTTCTCGCGCTCTTCGAAGCCCCACAGCGGCGGGGTCAGCGCGCCGACGTCCATCGCCTGTGTGGTGACGTTGAGCAGATGCGACAGGATGCGGCCGATCTCGCAATACAGCACGCGGATCAGCTGGCCGCGGCGCGGCACTGTGATGCCGAGCAGCTTTTCCGCCGCGAGACAGAACGCATGCTCCTGGTTCATCGGCGCGACGTAGTCGAGCCGGTCGAAATAGGGAATCGCCTGCAGATAGGTCTTGTGCTCGATCAGCTTCTCGGTGCCGCGGTGAAGCAGGCCGATATGCGGATCGACGCGCTCGACGACTTCGCCGTCGAGCTCCAGCACGAGGCGCAGCACGCCGTGCGCCGCCGGATGCTGCGGCCCAAAGTTGATGGTGAAGTTACGAAGGTTTTGCGGCTGTTCATTCATGGCTTCGGCTCCGCCTTGGCCTTTTCATCGCCGGGCAGCGGATAGTCCGCGCCTTCCCAGGGCGAAAGGAAATCGAACTTGCGGAATTCCTGGTTGAGCCGGACCGGCTCATACAGCACCCGCTTCTCCTGGTCGTCGTAGCGAACCTCGACGAAGCCGGTGAGCGGGAAATCCTTGCGCAGCGGATGACCGTCGAAGCCGTAGTCCGTCAACAGGCGGCGCATGTCCGGATGACCGATGAAGATCACGCCGTAGAGGTCGTAGGTCTCGCGCTCGAACCAGTCGGCGCCCGGGAAGACGCCGATGATCGACGGCACCTGCGTGGTCTCGTCTGCCTGCCCGCGCAAACGGATGCGCGTGTTCAGCGTCGGCGACAGCAGATGGTAGACGACATCGAAACGCTTCTCGCGGCTCGGATAGTCGACCGCGGTCACGTCGGTAACGTTGACGAAGCGGCAGCCGGGATCGTCACGCAGAAACCTGGCGACGTCCACGATTCTGCCAATCTCGACGTCGATAATGAGTTGATTGAACGCGACCGAGTGCGCCGTGGCCGCGCCCGGAAGCGCGCTCACGATCGTCTGCCCAAGGGCGTCGAGCTTGCCGTCGTCCATACCTGAAACCTTAGCGTTCGATGGTGCCGATACGGCGGATCTTCTTCTGCAGCAGCAGCACGCCGTAGAGCAGCGCTTCCGCCGTGGGCGGGCAGCCCGGCACGTAGATATCGATCGGCACGATGCGATCGCAGCCACGCACCACCGAGTAGGAGTAGTGGTAGTAGCCGCCGCCATTGGCGCAGGAGCCCATCGAGATGACGTAGCGCGGCTCCGGCATCTGGTCGTAGACCTTGCGCAGCGCGGGCGCCATCTTGTTGGTCAGGGTACCCGCGACGATCATCACGTCGGACTGCCGCGGCGAGGCACGCGGCGCGAAGCCGAAGCGTTCGACGTCATAGCGCGGCATCGAGACCTGCATCATCTCGACCGCACAGCAGGCGAGACCGAAGGTCATCCACATCAGGGAGCCGGTGCGCGCCCAGGTGATGAGGTCATCGGCCGCGGCGACGAAGAAGCCCTTGTCGGACAGCTCGTGATTGACCTCGAGGAAAAACGGATCATTGGCGCCGACCGGCTTGCCGGTCGACGGATCAAGAATACCCTTCGGAGCCATGGCGATCTCAGATTTGGCTATCGCCGGCCGGGAGGTTGCGGCGGTGGGGCTCAATCCCATTCGAGCGCGCCTTTCTTCCATTCGTACGCAAACCCGACCGTCAGCACGGCCAGGAACACCATCATCGACCAGAACCCGGTGGCGCCGAGCTTTCCGAACGCCACGGCCCAGGGGAACAGGAACGCCACTTCGAGGTCGAAGATGATGAAGAGGATCGCCACCAGATAGAAGCGGACGTCGAACTTCATGCGGGCGTCGTCAAAAGCGTTGAATCCGCATTCATACGCGGACAGCTTTTCCGGGTCCGGCGATTGGAAGGCGACCAGGAACGGCGCGATCAGGAGCGCCAGACCGATCAGGCTCGCAACTCCGATAAAGACCACAAGTGGAAGATAATTCTGCAGGATGCCGGTCATCGGCGAGGCCTTCTTGCTGCGGTTTCGGACGTGCCGCAGATTCGTTGATTGGAATTGTTCTTGAGGCTTTAGCGCAGCGCAACAGGGGGCGCAAGACAAGCTATTTTGACGCTTTTACCGTCCTTCCGGCGGGCTCTCGGCCTCGTCAGGCGGATGCGCTTGCCTCCATGGGCAACGCTGCGGCAGCCATCCTGTGCCCTGCGCTCTTGCCATATCAGCCCAGCCTCCGTTCGGCAGCGAGCATCTCGGCGGCGGTCAGGGTAAGCCGATCGATGTGTCCGAGCAGCAGCTCGAGATCCGCGGGCGCAAGCTGTTCCAGCAGGCGCCGGTTCCGCTCCTGCGCGCCGGCCACGATTGCATCATGGGCGGCCAGGCCGGCCTTGGTAAGCGAGACCAAGGTCTCCCGATTGTCGCGCGGATTGGCTGCCTTCGCCACCAGCTTGCGCGCCACGAGCTCGGCGAGTGCCCGGCTGATCTGCCCCTTGTCCATGCCGACGGCCTCGGCGAGCCGCACCACGCTCATCGGCGGCCGCCGGCCGAGCGAGGCGACCAAGCCGAACTCGACCGAGGACAGGCCGGTCAGGCGCTTGTAGCGCAGCATCGCGCCGCGCCTGAGCAGGTTCGCCAGCACCATCAGCCGCGACGACATCATCGCGGTGATCGGCGCCAGTTCGGAATCGACAACGGCCTCCGGCGGCAAGGCCCTCTCAGTCCTGAGCTTCTCGGTCATCACCAACCTCTGCCAACAAAGCCGCGCGCTGCCAAGCCGAACGAGATCGTTGACATTGTCATCGATCTATCGTTGACTTGGTCAACGATAGATCAGCCGCCGGCGCCAGACCAGCGGCCGGGAGGACAACATGACGATCACCCAGCGGGACCGCGATCTCGGCACGGCCTATGCGATGAAGCCGTCCGGCACCCGGACCGAGCTCACCTCGGTCGGCCGCGGCACGCCGATGGGCGAGTTGCTGCGCCGGTATTGGCACCCGGTCGGCCTCACCGGTGACGCCACCGATATCCCCAGAAAAGTCCGCGCGCTTGGCGAAGACCTGATCCTGTTCCGCGACCGGCATGGCCGGGTCGGCCTGCTGCATGCGCGCTGCTGCCACCGCGGCACCACACTCTATTACGGCAAGGTCGAGGAAGACGGCATCCGCTGCTGCTATCACGGCTGGAAGTTCGACACCGAGGGCCGCTGCCTCGAACAACCCTGCGAGCCCGACGGCGGCCTGTTCAAGGACAAGGTGCGCCAACCCTGGTATCCGGTGCAGGAACGCTACGGCCTGATCTTCGCCTATATGGGCCCGGTCGAGAAGAAGCCGGTGCTGCCGCGCTACGAGTGTCTGGAAAACATGGACGACGGCGAGTTCGTCGAGGCCGACGATTCCTCGATCGGCGGCGGCGGCCCTGCCGTGATCCCCTGCAACTGGCTGCAGCATTTCGAGAACGTCGCCGACCCCTACCATGTGCCGGTGCTGCACGGCTCGTTCTCGGGGCCGCAGTTCACCAACGTGATGGCCTCGATGCCCGAGGTGAAGTTCGAGATGTCGCCGCGCGGGGTCGCGGTGCGTTCGATCCGCAGGCAGGACGACGGCAAGGTGTTCTATCGCGTCACCGAGGCCGCCCTCCCGACACTCCGTGTCGTGCCCAATCCGCGCGTCGCGCAGTTCGCGCGCGTCGAATCGATCGGCTGGACCTTGCCGATCGACGACACCTCGTTTCGCATCTACGTCGCCGGCCGGGTCAAGAACGCGGGCGATATCGGGCGGATGCGCTCGAAATTCAACGGCAAGTTCTGGTGGGACATGACCGAGGCCGAGCACCAGCAATTCCCCGGCGACTACGAGGCCCAGGTCGGCCAGGGCGCGGTGACGATCCATTCGCAAGAGCATTTTGCCCAGAGCGACCGCGGCATCCTGATGATCCGCCGGATGCTCTCTGATCAGCTCGAGGCCATGGCCACCGGCCGCGACCCGATCGGGGTGTCGTTCGACGCCGACACGAGGCCGATCGAATTCGAGGCAGGGAACTACATCCGCGAGGTGTAAGGCCCGCGCGCAAGCAACGCCAGAGAAGATCTGGGGAGGAGGTCATGGTCGATGTGGCACCGCAAGCGGCCGCGCCAACCCAAGCTGCGGCCGCGCCATTGGCGCGCCGCTACTACGTCCTCGCCTTGCTCACGATCATCTAGGCCCTCAACTTCCTCGACCGCACCATCTTCAACGTGCTGATCGAACCGATCAAGAAGGAGTTCACGCTCAGCGACACCACGATCGGCCTGCTCGCCGGGTTCGGCTTCGTGCTGTTCTATTCGCTGCTCGGTATTCCCATCGCGCGGATGGCCGATCGCCTCAGCCGCCGCAACATCGTAGCGATCGCCTTCGCGTTCTGGAGCGCGATGACCTATCTCTGCGGCCTCGCCTCCAGCGTCACGACGCTGGCATTGGCCCGGGTCGGCGTCGGCATCGGGGAGTCAGCGGGAACGCCGGCCTCGCAATCGATGATCGCCGATCTCTTCGACAAGAACGAACGACCGCGCGCGCTCGGCATCTATGCGATCGGCACCTATCTCGGCGTCTTCCTCGGCTATTTCATCGGCGGCTATGTCAACCAGCACTATGGCTGGCGGATGGCGTTCTTCACCGCGGGCCTGCCCGGCATCGCGCTCGCCGCCGTGCTGTGGCTGACGATCACCGAACCGAAGCGCGGCGCAATGGCCGAGACCTTCAAGGCCGAACCGATCGGGCCGACGCTGCGCTTCCTGGTAGCGCAGCCGAGCTTCGTCATCGTGCTGGTCGGCTTTTGTCTGACGACCTACACCAATTACGCCACTGCGGTGTGGATCCCGCCGTTCCTGGCGCGCATCCATCACCTCACCAGCGCCGAGATCGGCACCTATGCCGGCACCTTCAAGGGTCTCGCCGGCATGGCGGGCACGCTGGTCGGCGGCCTCGTGGTGGCGCAGATCGGCCGCAGCGACGACCGCTGGAAGCTGTGGGCGCCCGCGATCATGTCCGGTCTCGCCGGCCCGATGTTCGCGCTGTGCATGCTGACGCAAAGCTTCACGCTGATGGTCGCGACCCTGGCGCTGACCTCGTTCATGGTCGGCTTTCATCTCGGCCCGATCTTTGCGATCGCGCAGACGGTGGCAAAGCCCAGCATGCGCGCGCTGGCCTCGGCGATCGTGCTGCTGACCGCGACCTGCTTCGGCCAGGGCGTCGGCCCCCTCGCCGTCGGCATGATCAACGACGCGCTGAAAAGCACCTACGGCGTCGATGCGGTTCGCTACTCGCTGCTGTCGGCCGGGCTCACGACGACGCTCGGTGCCCTGCTGTTCGCCTGGGCGGCACGCGCGATCCGCGCCGACATCGCGCGCGCGAGCTAAGCATCCATGAACGCCAGCAGGTCAGCCATCAAGCGCGCGCTGTGCGTCAGCGGCAACGCGTGCGGCGCGCCTTCATAGACGGCCAGCCTGCTTCCTTTGATCAGCTTTGCCGTCTTCGCGCCGGTCAGCTCGAGCGGTGCGCTGGCATCCTTGTCGCCATGCACGATCAGCGTCGGGCAATCGATCCCGCTCGCCGCGGCACGCAGATCGGCAAAGGAAATGGTCGTGCGGCAGGCCAGCGCCACCGGCAGCGGCACGCTCAGCATCATCTCCCTGATCCAGGCCCGCGTCACCTCAGGTGTGTCGGGCATGAAGAACGGCGCTTCGTTCTCGCCCATCCATTTCGAAAAGTCCTGCGCGATCGCCGCATTTTGCGCGTCGACCATCGCTCTCGGCACGGCGTCCGGATTATCCTCGGTCTGCACGATGAACGGCGTGGTCGGCGCCACCAGCACCAGCCGCGCGATTCTCTCTCCGCCATAACGCGCCAGATAGTTCACCGCCTCGATCGATCCCATCGAATGCGCGACGATCGTGACGTCGTGGAGATCACGCTGCTCGATCACGGCGGCGACGTCATCGGTTAGCGTGTCGAGATCGTATCCCGCCATCGGCATGTCAGAGCGGCCGTGTCCGCGCCGGTCAGGCGCGACGCAGCGAAAACCCTTGGCGTTGAGCGCCACGATCTGGCTACCCCAGATGCTGGCATTGAACGTCCAGGCGGCAAGCAGCAGCACCGGCCGGCCCGAGCCCCAATCCTGCACGAACAGCTTTGTGCCGTCTCTGGCGGTTGCATGAAGCGGTTGGGCCATCGGGTATCTCCCTTTGCGGATCGATCGGCACCCATCGCCGCCGATGCACCGACCATCGCAAAGGGAGATCGCACGCGCGATTACGCGTCGGGTAATCGCGCGCGTGATGTCAGGCTGCGCTCACGTCAGCTTGCCGGTGTATTTCTCCAGCGCCGCCCAGGCGTCCGCGCCGTAAGTCTTCTGCCACTGCGTGTAGAAGCCGGCCTTCACCAACGCGGCCCTGAACTGCACGGGATCGGGCTTGTTGAACGTCATGCCCTTCTCGGTCAGCTCGGCCTGCAGCGAGCGGTCCATCTCGACCAGATCGGCGCGCTCCTTCACCGCCGCGGCGTCGAACGCGGCATTGATGAGCTCGAGCAGATCGGGCGGCAGGCCCGCCATCGCGCGGCGGTTGCCGAGGATCCAGTAACCGCTCCAGCAATGGTTCGAGAGCGCGCAGAATTTCTGCACCTCGTAGAGTTTTCCGGTGGAGACCTGCGCCAGCGGATTCTCCTGCCCTTCAACGATGTGGGTCTGCAGCGCCGAATAGAGCTCGCTGTAGGAGATGCTCGATGGCAATGCGCCGAGCCCTGAGAACAGCGACGTCAGCAATGCCGTCACCGGCACGCGGATCTTGAAACCCTTGAGATCGTCGACGCTGTTGAGCTGCCGGCTCGACGACGAGGTGATCTGGCGGAAGCCGTTGTCCCAGACTTTCTTCAGCGGCACGACGCCGGTCTTCGCGATCGCCTCGCGCACGAGATCGCCGACGCCGCCGTCCATCGCCGCCCAGACCTGGTCGTAGGACTGGAAGGCGAAACCGATGCTGGGCAGCCCCGACAGCGGCACGAGCGTCGACAGCGTCATGCTGGGCGCCGCCAACAGTTCGATCCCGCCGGCCCGGACCTGCGACAGCATCTCCGGATCGCCGCCGAGCTGGCTGTTGGCGAACACCGTGATGTTGACCCGGCCGGACGACTGCGCGCCGACCGCCTTGGCGGCTTCGGTCAGGCGGATTGTTAGCGGATGGGTTTCCGGAGTGTTGACGCCGAGCTTGAGATCGAACTCGGCGGCGGCAAGGGCTGGCTTACCAAACATCGTGGCGGCAACTGCGGCAGAACCGGTTCCCAGCAGTCGGCGGCGGGTTATGCTCATTGTTTTCATTATTGTTTTTCTCCCAAGCGCAGTTCCGCGCCTGGGGTCAGTTTTAGCCGGCCGCGAGTGTGACGCAAGGCACGGTGAAACCAATCCGCCCGTGGCACGAAACCATTTCCGGGAACTCACGAAACGATCCGGAAACAGATGGGGCTTACCAGTACCTGCCATAGACGGCGCACAGACGCCCGGAGGCGACCATGAACCACTCGATCCATTCAGCTGACCGCGCGACCCATCTCAAGATTGTGGTGGTTGCCCTTGTTGCGGCGATCGGGATTGCGGCGCTCGGCATCTCGGCCCGGAACAACGCGGATTTCACCCAGACTGCCCAGACGACGCAGGTCGTCAAGGCCGGCAAACCGGTAGCGATCACCTCCTCGGGCACCTCGACGGTCCGCTAAAGATTTCTGCTGGCTTCCACAGGAAAGACGGCCGCCCTCGGGCGGCCTTTTTGTTGGTCCCGATCGTCTCAAGCTCGGACCAGGATGGTGTGGCCTTTGCGAGCAGGTTCGGCTACGGCGGTTGCAGGACCACCGAGACCGGAGTGCGCACAATCGACGTGTGCAAGGTCGCAACCCGGCTGAGCGCCGCGAATGACTGAGCCTCGCCTCGCCGGCGACGACATCGCGAAGCCGCAGGATGCTTCCCGCACCGACGGGTTGTCCCCTTTGCTCGGCCTCCCGGCATCGCTGCCGCTCGTACTCGACCTCGACGGCACGCTGATCACCGGCGATCTGCTCTATCTGAGCTTCTTCTCGATCCTGCGCCGTAATCCGTTGATCGTCGTGTCATGCGCCGCTTGGCTCACGCGCGGCCGCGCGGCATTGAAGCGCCGGCTCGCACAGCGCGAGCACATCGACTGGAGCCGGATCGAACTGCACCAGGACGTCGTTGCATTGGCCGAGCGCGAGAACGCGGCCGGCCGCCGCATCGTGCTGGCAACTGCTGCCGACGCGCTGCTCGCACAGAAGCTGGCATCACGCCTGCCTTGGATCGACCAGGTGCTCGCCTCCGACGGCGAACATAATCTCAAGGGCGCCAACAAGGCCGACCTGTTGCGGAAGACATTTCCCGAGGGCTTCATCTACGCCGGCGACAGCGCCTCCGACCTCGCGGTCTGGGCCCACGCTGCCGGCATCATCACCGTCAATGCCCGCGAAGCCGTGCGCGCCGCCGCGGCCGGGCTCGGCAGGCCGACGCTGCAGCTGCAGGGCCGCGCGGCCGCGGCGAAATCTTAACCGCGTCCTAACTTGGTCGCTCGATTGCAATCCGCTCCGCGACCCCAGTCTTAAAAGTTGTTCGGCTAAGGTCGGCATCAACAGAGGCGCAGGCCACAATGAATTTGCAGCAGCAAGTAATTTCAACCGGCTTCAAGATCATCTGCACGGATTGCGGCAGCCTGGCGATCAAGCTCGCCGATCCGGCGCACGCATCCGGCGATACCATCATCGAATGCCGCCGCTGCAATGCGGTGCGCGGCACGGTGGCTGACCTGCACAACCTGGCGCGGCACGGCCGCGACCTGTTCGAATTCTAACCGCGGCCCCGCCGATGCTGTCAGACCCGAAGGCAACCGTGCAGGGCGACGTTCCCTTGGACACGGTCTGGTCGATCCTCGAGGCCGCCAACGAATTGGGCGACACCCACACGGTTGACGCCTGCCGCCGCGTGATCGACGCCAATCTGCGCGGCGACACGCCGCGACAATCCGACCTCAACGCAGTCGCCGCATTCTTTGCCTGATCAAGGCAAAGTGTTGCCGTTCTGTGAATTCAATAAGGCGTCGCGGTGACGAAGCGCCGGGCAGAAACATAACAACACAGACCGAGATATTGCTTAACTTGCTTCGTCCAGGGCCGACCGGCTAGCTGCCTGGCAGCTTTCGGATTCAGACGGACCGATGACATTGACGCGCGATGACCTGGTTGTCGGGGTCACGATCCCCGGGTTCTTCGTCCTCAGCGTCGTCTCGATGATCGCCTGCGGGCATGCATTCCCGGCGATGCATGTCTGGCGATCCGGCATCACCGCGCAGGCCGTCCTCGGCACCGCCATCATGGTCGCGTTCGTCCCGGCGTTCGTCGCGGCACGATTCAGCTTCGGTTATCTGGTCGGCTTCTCGCTGCTGTCGGCCGTGTTCGGGTTCGTCTGGCTCAGCTTCTTCAGCGCGTTCGACTATCCGCACGCCATCGCCCGCTGGGCCATGATCGCCGCGCTGGCCGCCGCGATGATCCCTCTGATGTTGCAGAATATCCCGGTTTGGCGGCCCGATTTGTCCGATGCGACCATCAAGCGCATCGCGGTTCTGCTGCTGGCGTCGTGCTTCGCCGTTCTGGTCGCCAACATCTCCTACGGGGCCAATCTTGGCAATCCCTATGGCGCAGCCCGCACCGCCGTGGTGCGGCCGGCGCTGCTCAATTATCTCACCGGGATCATGATCGGTGCGGTCCTGCCCTACCTGTTCGCGCATTTCGGATCGCGCAGCCAGTGGATGCCGGCGGCCGGGATGCTGCTGCTTGCGCTTTGCTTCTATCCCGTCGTCAACAACAAGACCGTGCTGCTGCTGCCGATCTGGCTGCCGTTTCTGTTCTGGCTGTACGGCCGGTTCGACCCGCGGCTGGCCACGGTGCTCGCATTTCTGATCCCGATGGTCGTCGGCCTTTCGGCTTTCGCCATTCTCGGCGCCGACAAGAACTACATCGTGTTCAGCACCATCAATCTGCGCTTCGTCGCGATCCCGTCGCTCGCGCTCGATCAATACGCCGACTTCTTTGCGCACCGCGAGCTCACCCGGTTCTGCCAGATCACCGTCCTGCGATACGTGACCGCCTGCCCGTACGGCGAACTCGGCCCGACGCTTGGAGCGATTTATCAGGACGGCAATTTCAACGCGTCCTTCCTCGCCACCGAGGGCATCGCATCGGTCGGTCTTGCGCTCGCCCCGCTGTCGGCGCTTGTCTGCGGCCTGATCCTGTCGGTGGGATCGATGGTCTCAAAGCACCTGTCGCCGCGCTTCATCGCGGTTTCGTCCGGCATCGCTGTCCAGGCGATCATGAACGTGCCGCTCACGACAGGCCTGCTGTCGAACGGGATAGCGCTGCTGTTCCTGTTGTGGTGGCTGACTCCCGAACAGCGCGTGGCATCATCCGTCAGTCGCGAGCAGGCCGCTCAACCGGTCGGCGTCGTTGGCCTTGCGGCGTCCCGAGCAGTCGCGACAGTTGCCAGGTGCAGTGAACAGGAGGGCAAGCAACGCGTTACAGCATCGGTCCAGAGGGTCCGATGGTTCCGGGCCAAACACGCTGCTAAGTCATTGAAATGAATGGCGCGAGAGACGGGACTCGAACCCGCGGCCTCCGCCGTGACAGGGCGGCGCTCTAACCAACTGAGCTACTCCCGCGGATGCCGATCATCGGATTGATCCGCGCAGGACCGAGGGCATAAAGGCCCGCATCCGGTTAGTCAAGGAGGTTGCGGATCCCTGCACAGCGTCGGCATTTTCGCAGCGCCGGCGCGGATTGTCGCCTGTTTTCAGGGGAAACGGCGTAGTCAGCGAAGCCCCGAATCAAATAAGGCCTGATACGTCTGGGTTTCCTGTGGCCGGCCCGGCGCTGCCCGTTCCCGGAACCGGCGGTTTTCAGGACCTTTCCGGACGCATTTTCCCGACGCGAACGGCGCGCCATTCGCGTGAAAGCAGCAATCCAGCCATTCAGCAACGAGGAGGGCCAGACATGGCGAAGAAAGCAGCGACACCGGCGACGATCACGCTGAAGCATTTAGCGGCGGCCATCGCCGAAGAGCAGGAGCTGTCCAAGAAGCAGGCCGAGGCAATCCTGACCGACATGGTCACAAGGATCACCAAGCACCTCAAGAAGGGCGAGCGCATCAGGATCGTCGGCCTCGGCATCCTGCAGGTCCGCAAGCGCGCCGCCCGCATGGGCCGCAACCCGGCGACCGGCGAACAGATCCACATCAAGGCAAGCAAGAAGGTCGCCTTCCGCGCCGCCAAGGAGCTGAAGGAAGCCGTCTAGCGCCTTCTCTGTCCGTTAAGACAAAGCGCCATTCCGGCTCGTGACGCGGCCCCGGAGTGGCGCTTTTCTGTTATAGGATTGTCCTTCGAAGCTCGCCTTGACGCGGTTTGCTCGCGCGAACCAACTTCGCCAAAGCGCATTGTTCCTTTCCCCTGTTTTTGCGCGGTTTTCATGCTGGCACCGGCTCTCGACTTCAAGCACACCGTCACCGAGCGCTTCCTGCGCTATGTCGTGATCGATACCCAGTCCGATCCGGATTCACCGACCTGCCCCTCCACCGAGAAGCAGAAGAATCTCGGGCGGCTGCTGGTCGCCGAGTTGCAGGCGATGGGGATATCCGACGCGCATCTTGATCCGCACGGATACGTTTATGCGACGATCCCGGCCAACACCGACAAGGCGGTGCCGGTGATCTGCTTCTGCTCGCACATGGACACCTCCCCCGACTGTACCGGCAAGAACGTCAAGCCGCAGGTCGTGAAGAACTACCGCGGCGGCGACATCGTGCTTCCCGCCGATGCCTCGCAGGTGATCCGCGCCGCCGAGCACGAAGCGCTGGCCGACCAGATCGGCAACGACATCATCACCACCGACGGCACCACCCTGCTCGGCGCCGACAACAAGGCGGGCCTTGCCGAGATCATGGATGCCGCGCATTTCCTGGTCGTCAATCCGCAGGTCAAGCACGGCACCATCAAGATCCTGTTCACGCCGGACGAGGAGATCGGCCGCGGCGTCGACAAGGTCGACATCAAGAAGCTGGGGGCCGATTTCGGCTACACCATGGACGGCGAGACCGCCGGCCATATCGAGGACGAGACCTTCTCGGCCGACGGCGCCAGCATCATCATCGAAGGCGTCGCGACCCATCCGGGATTTGCCAAGGGCAAGATGGAGCACGCGATCAAGATCGCCGCCGCGATCGTCGATCGCCTGCCCAAGGACACCTGCTCGCCCGAGACCACCGAGGGCAAGGAAGGATTCCTGCATCCGGTCGCGATCTCGGGCGCGCTGGAGAACGCGCGGATCGACTTCATCGTGCGTGATTTCACCGAGTCCGGCCTGAAGCAGAAGGAAGCGCTGCTGGAAGGCATCGTGAACGATGTCATGAAGGGCTATCCGCGCTCGACCTACCGCATGGAAGTCAAGCAGCAGTACCGCAACATGAAGGATGTGATCGATCGCCACCCGCAGATCGTGGCCTATGCGATCGAGGCGATCCAGCGCGCCGGCCTCACGCCGGTGAAGACCTCGATCCGCGGCGGCACGGATGGCTCGCGGCTGTCCTTCATGGGACTGCCCTGCCCGAACATCTTCGCCGGCGAGCACGCGTTCCATTCGCGGCTCGAATGGGTCAGCCGGCAGGACATGGAGAAGGCCGTGCAGACCATCGTGCACCTGGCGATGATCTGGGAAGAGAAGGCCTGATCAGGCCCGCGCCGTCACGATCCAGATCGCGCCGGGCAGCAACACCGCATCGCCCTTGACAAACGGCGCCAGCGCCTCGCGCATCGAGGCGATCGCAGCAGCGCGCACGTCATCCGCGTGCCCTTCCAGCGCGCGGCTGGCCGGCCCGATCTCGAGCGCGCCCTGGATCGCGGCATCGATGCCGCGCCCGGTCGCGACATCGAGCTCGAGCCGGCACGGCTCCATGGCAATGCCGGAGAAGCCGGCTTCGCCCAGGATCCGCTTCACCCTCGCCTCGGAGGCGAACGCGAACGGGCCGGGATCCTCGGGCCCGAGCGGCGGCAGTTTCGGCACGTGCTTGTAGACGGCAGCAAGCGGCGTCATGAAGAACGGATTTTCGCGCGGCTCCTGCCAGCAGGCGAAGGCGAGACGGCCCGTCGGCTTCATCGCTTTGTGCAGATTGGCGAACGACACCACGGGATCGGCAAAGAACATCACGCCAAAGCGCGAGGCCAACAGATCGAAGCTCTCGCCGACAAACGGATAGACGGTCGCATCGGCCAGCGCGAACTCGACCGGCAAACCCTGCGGCGCGCTCTGCCGCGCCCGCGTCAGCATCGGCTCCGAGACATCGACGCCGAGCACGTGACCAGCCGGCGCGACCTTGGCAGCCAGCGCGAAGCTCGAGGCGCCGCTGCCACAGCCGACATCAACGACGCGCTCGCCGGCTTTCGGCGCCGCGCGATCGATCAGGAGGTCGAGCACCGGTTGCAGCACGATGTCCTGCGCGGCCTGCCGTGTGGCCCAGCGCTGACCGCCCGGCCCGTTCCAGTATGCGATCTGATCGGCGTTTTGCGGGTGGCCTGCGTTCATGCGATCCAACCTTTTCAGGAAGCTTCTGTCGTCTCACGTTTGGGTATGATCTTTTCGGAAAACCGCTTCGCACTTTCCCGGATCATGCCCTAGCAGCTCTCGCGTGTCGCAGCGCGCAGCATCGGCATTACCTGATAGGTGAATCCGGCATTGGCCTTGGTGACGGGATCGTTGGCGACGATCTCCTGCGGATCGGCATCGTCAGGCAGTTGCAGCACGCCAAGGCCCCAGAGGCCGGCGGGATCGGCGACCGGCCCGAACACCAGCGCCTTGCCGGCCTGCAGCAGCTCGCCGCAATAGGCGACGTGCGCCTGCATGATGGCGGCTTCCTCCGGCGTCATGTCCTGCGGAAAGGTCGGGCGCGGTCCGGTCAATTTGCAGACGTAGTATTTCATCGACCCGATCCGCGCTCGGAGATTATTTGGCGGCTGCGCTCGTCGGCTTGCCCGGCTTCGGCTTCGCGGCATTCGCCTTGGGCGCGCCCTGCCCGTCGCTGCGCGCAATGCCCCAGGGATCGGTCGGCTTCTGATCCGGCACACCGCTGAGCGCACGCTGATAGGCGCGCTGCTGCCGCGCCTCGTTGGCCGCATCGGCCGGCGACTTCTCGACCTCTTCGCGATAGCGCTGAACGTGATCCGACTGTGCGACTGCGGGTCCGGCAATCATGGTGAGAAGAAAGATCGCGGCGAGTTTGCGCATGCATCAAGTTCCCGGTTAGGCGGACAGAATAGCATCGCGGCAGCATCGGCATCAAACCTGCGCGCGTGACTTTCGGCACCTTTCGCACCGTCGGGTATCGGATGACATTCGGCACGCCAGCGCGGAGCAAGCGCGGTCCCGGCCATCCCCATGAGACTACCCCACGGCCGGGATCGCGCCCTCTCCGCGCGTTCACCGAGAGCCGTGCAATGGCCTTGCTCCGTAGGGCTCATCAACCAGAGGCCGCCTTGCAGCTCGTGAAACACCGCGCCACCGTCATCCTGCGCGAGCATGTGCAGGCGGAGGCGGAGTTGGTCGGACGAGCCGCGGTTCTCACCGATGGAACCGCAGGGACCGTCGAGGGCGTGTTTCTGGACGAATCTCATGGGTTGCGCATCTCGATCAAGGGCCACATCGGGAAGTGGCCGATCGCGACCATCAGGATGCTGCAACCGTAGGCTGGATCCAAAAAGGGGAAGCATGCCCGCACGTTTAGGCAGCCAGTCCACCTGCACTCTTCGAGCTTCGGCGCGACTGCCTTCGCCCCGCGAACCGAACAAGCGGATGAATTCGTGCTCAAATGGCTGGCTCGCCAAGCCGTAGCCCGGAGGGCGAAGGCTGGTAGGCGGCGAGAGATTCGAACTCCCGACCCTCTCGGTGTAAACGAGATGCTCTAACCAGCTGAGCTAGCCGCCCTTACCTGCGCGCCTCTTTAGCCTCGCCTGCCCCCGAGGCGCAAGGCCGCAACGCCTCAATCCGTCAGCTCCAGTCCTTGGGCCGCGCCGGCAATTCCTTGAGATCGTTGATCCATGGCGCGGCAGAGCGGCACCAGACCTGGCGTCGCGGGGGCAATCGGTCGCGCTGGCGAATGCTGCCCCAGCGGATGCCCCAGTCGTCGGGCCCGCCGTCCTCGCCACTCGTGAACAGCGGCGAACCGCAATCGCCGCAAAAGTGCTGGAAGCGGATCCGGCCGTTATCGCCCCGCTTGCCGTAGACCTTCGGCGCACGTCCGGTCAGCCGGACCTGCTCGGCGGCGCAGATCACCGTGACGCGGTAGGCCGAGCCGGTCAGCGCCTGGCAGTCCGTGCAATGGCAGATCAAGACCCGTTCGGGGTCGATCTCGGCCTGATAGGTGATAGCCTCGCAATGGCATTGCCCGTCGATACGCATGTGGCGCACTCCGATTCCATCCAACAAAGCGGCCGCCGTGGGCCTGGTTCCATCGTCCAGGGCTCCGGCCCTCGGCCCGCCGTCTCCTTTTTTGCTGGAGCAACGCCGGTATCCCGTACCCGCCTTGTTTGGGATACCAAATCGGGATACGAAAGCTGTCAGACCGAGATTCCGTGCCCGCAGGGGCGGCCAAGGGACGGCGCCATGTCGCAGATGCTTCAGATCCACGACCAGCTCCGGGAGATGATCCTGTCGCTCGACCTGGGTCCCGGCGAGCGGCTGACCGAGCGCTGGCTGGAGAGCCGGTTCGAGGGATCGCGCACGCCGATCCGGGCCGCGTTGGTCCGGCTCGAAGGCGAAGAGCTGGTGCGTCGGGACGGCCGCAACTGGATCGTCGCCCCGATCGACCTCGGTGAGCTGGAAGCGCTGGCCGAGTTCCGGATTCCGCTGGAGACGACGGCGGTCCGCCTCGCCTGCGCACGGGCCAGCGCGGCCGATATCGCCGGCGTCGAGGAAATGCTGGACGCCTGCCAGTCCGGCGCGCCGCGCGAGGAATGGCATCGGGTCGGCAGCGATTTCCATGTCGAGATCGCCCGCCTCTCCGGCAATCCCTTCATCGTCAAGGCGATCGCCGGCGCCATGACGAGGCTGTCGCGGGCGCGCTGGCTGGAAGTGTGGACCGAGCCGTCGCGCGAGCAGGCCTGGCGCGAGCACCGGCGCATCCTCGGCTTCATCAAGGCCAACGATCCGGAGGCCGCCGCGCGCGAAGCCGCCGACCACATCAAAGACACCCGCGATCGCCTGCTCCGTTCGCTCAACGAAGACCGCCGCGGCCTGCGGGCGCGCGGCTTCGCCGTCATCGGGCTGCGCTGACATGAATATCGAAGTCGATCGCGAAGCCCTGCTCGACGCGGGCCCCTGGAAACGCAATTTGATCGTCTGCGTGTTCGGCTCCTTCACGACAATCGTGGGGATGACGCTGCTGCTGCCGTTCCTGCCGCTCTATGTCGAGCAACTCGGCGTGACCGATCATGCCGCGATCGTGCAATGGTCGGGCGTCGCCTATGGCGCGACCTTCTTCAGCGCCGCACTGACGGCGCCGTTGTGGGGGCGGCTCGCCGACCGCTACGGCCGCAAGCTGATGCTGATCCGCGCCAGCCTCGGCATGGCGATCGCCATGTCGCTGACCGGCATGGCGCACAACGTCTATGAGTTGGTCGGCCTGCGGCTGCTGACCGGCCTGCTCGGCGGCTACGCGTCGGGCTCGACCGTCCTGGTCGCGGCGCAGACGCCGAAGGCGCGGTCCGGCTGGGCGATCGGCGTGCTGTCGGCCGGCATCATGGCCGGCAGCCTGGTCGGTCCCTTGATCGGCGGCGTGCTGCCGGGGCTGATCGGCATCCGCGCGACCTTCTTCCTGATCGGCGGCGTCATCTTCTTCACCTTCCTCGGCACGACGTTCCTGATCCGCGAGGAAGCACGCCCGAAGGCCGCCAAAGGCGGCAAGGCGCATGGTGGCTGGTCGCTGGTCCCGGACAAGCGCCCCGTCGTCGCGATGTGGGGAACGGGCCTGCTGCTGATGGTCGCCAACATGTCGATCGAGCCGATCATCACGGTCTATGTCGCGCAACTGGTCGAGGCACCGCAGGTGACATTCGTCGCCGGCCTCGTGATGTCGGCGGCGGCCTTCGGCAGCCTGCTGTCGTCCTCGCATCTCGGCAAGCTGGCCGATCGGGTCGGCCACTGGCGGATCATCACCATCTGCCTTGCGCTCTCGGCGCTGCTCCTGATCCCGCAGGCGTTCGTGGTCAGCGGCTGGCAGTTGATCCTGCTCCGGTTCCTGATGGGGCTCGCGCTCGGCGGCCTGCTGCCCTGCATCGCGAGCGTGATCCGACACAACGTGCCCGATGCGGTCACCGGCAGCATGCTCGGCTATTCGATCTCGGCGCAATATGCCGGCCAGGTGATCGGCCCGCTCGCCGGCGGCTTCATCGGCGGCCATATCGGCATGCCCGCGGTGTTCCTCGGCACCAGCGTGCTGATGGCGCTCGGCGCGATCGGTAATTTCGTCGTCGAGAAGAAAGAGTAGTCGCCCTCGACCGTGCTGCCATGCAGCGGCCGCGAAAATCCGCCTCGCGTGCGGATCGGCAAAACAAAAACGGCGCCCGAAGGCGCCGTTTTCTATTTCGACTGAAGCCTGCTTCAGTGCGCCGTCAGGCCGCCGGACGCTTCATCGGAAGCATCAGGCTTGACGTCAACCTTGCTGGTCTCCTCTTCCCAGACGATCGGCGCGGGCACGCGGACCAGCGCCTTGGCGACGACCTCATCCAACCGCGAGACCGGAATGATGTCCATGCCACCCTTGATCGCATCGGAAATCTCCGTGAGATCCTTGGCGTTGTCCTCCGGGATCAGCACCGTCTTGATGCCGCCGCGGGCGGCAGCCAGGAGCTTCTCCTTCAGACCGCCGATCGGCAGCACGCGACCACGCAGCGTGATCTCGCCGGTCATCGCGACATCGTGGCGAACCGGAATGCCGGTCATGACCGAGATGATCGCGGTGGCCATCGCAACACCTGCGGACGGACCGTCCTTCGGCGTTGCGCCCTCCGGCACGTGAACGTGGATGTCGCGCCGGTCGAACATCGGCGGTTCGATGCCGTAGGTGATCGCACGGGAGCGGACGTAGGACGCCGCCGCCGAGATCGACTCCTTCATGACGTCGCGCAGATTGCCCGTGACGGTCATCTTGCCCTTGCCGGGCATCATGACGCCTTCGATGGTGAGCAACTCGCCGCCGACATCGGTCCAGGCCAGACCGGTGACGATACCGACCTGATCCTCGTCGTCGATCTCGCCGAAGCGGTACTTCGGAACGCCGAGGAACTCTTCGATGTTCGCCTCGGTGACCTTCACCGACTTCTTCTTGGAGATCATCAGCTCCTTCACCGCCTTGCGGGCGAGTGTGGAGAGCTCACGCTCCAGGTTACGCACGCCCGCTTCGCGGGTGTAGCGGCGGATCATCAAGAGCAAGGCCGCGTCGTCGATCGACCATTCCTTGGAGTCCAGACCGTGCTTGGAGAGCGCGCTCGGGATCAGATGCTTGCGCGCGATCTCGACCTTCTCGTTCTCCGTGTAGCCGGCGATCCGGATGATCTCCATGCGGTCCATCAGGGGGCCGGGAATATTCAGCGTATTCGCGGTCGTGATGAACATCACGTTGGAGAGGTCGTAGTCGACCTCCAGGTAGTGGTCGTTGAAGGTCGAGTTCTGCTCGGGGTCCAAGACCTCAAGCAGCGCCGACGACGGGTCGCCGCGGAAATCGGCGCCCATCTTGTCGATCTCGTCCAGCAGGAACAGCGGGTTCGAGGTCTTCGCCTTGCGCATCGACTGGATGATCTTGCCGGGCATCGAGCCGATATAGGTGCGGCGGTGACCGCGGATCTCGGCCTCGTCACGCACGCCGCCGAGCGACACGCGCACGAACTCGCGCCCCGTGGCCTTCGCGATCGACTTGCCGAGCGAGGTCTTGCCGACGCCGGGAGGCCCGACCAGGCACAGGATCGGTCCGGTCAGCTTGTTGGCGCGCGACTGCACCGCGAGATACTCGACGATGCGGTCCTTGACCTTCTCGAGCCCGTAGTGATCGGAGTCCAGCACCGCTTGCGCGGCCTCGAGGTCTTTCTTGACCTTGGACTTCTTGCCCCACGGGATCGACAGCAGCCAATCCAGATAGTTGCGCACGACGGTCGCTTCCGCGGACATCGGCGACATCTGGCGCAGCTTCTTCAGCTCGTGCTGCGCCTTCTCGCGCGCTTCCTTGGAGAGCTTGGTCTTGGAGATCTTCTCCTCCAGATCGGCCAGCTCGTCGCGACCTTCGTCGTCGCCGAGCTCCTTCTGGATCGCTTTCATCTGCTCGTTCAGGTAATACTCGCGCTGGGTCTTCTCCATCTGGCGCTTGACGCGCGAGCGGATGCGCTTCTCGACCTGCAACACCGAGATCTCGCTCTCCATCAGGCCCAGCACCTTCTCCAGGCGCTGCGTGACGGACAACGTCTCCAGGATCGCCTGCCGATCGGCAATCTTGACCGCGAGATGCGAGGCAACGGTATCGCCGAGTTTGGCGAAATCGGTGATCGCCTGAACCACGCCGACGACTTCGGCGGAGATCTTCTTGTTCAGCTTCACATAGCTTTCGAAGTCGGACACGACCGACCGCGCCAGCGCCTCGGCTTCGACCGAGTTGGCGTCCGTGTCGGCGAGTGCGACCGCGGTCGCCTCGTAATATTCGCTGCGGTCGGAATACCTCTCGACGCGCGCGCGCTCGAGGCCCTCGACCAGCACCTTCACGGTGCCGTCGGGAAGCTTCAGGAGCTGCAGGACGCTGGCGAGCGTACCGGTCTCGTAAATCGAATCGGGTGCCGGATCGTCATCGGACGCGTTCTTCTGCGTCGCGAGCATGATCAGCGCGTCGTTCTTCATCACCTCTTCGAGCGCGCGGATCGACTTCTCGCGACCGACGAAGAGAGGCACGATCATGTGCGGGAAGACGACGATGTCGCGGAGCGGCAGCACCGGATAGGAGTGGCTTTCGCCGTGGACGATCGTTGGCCGGGGTTTTGAGGTCGTCATGGCCTTATCCTTTTGTTTTGCCCCCTTGCACGCAGTCCGCCTGCTTGCGCAACCGCCACAAGGTGCCTTGGTGATCCGGAAAAAGATTGCCGTCAGCAGTCGCTTATTCCGTATCGAAAAGCGACGAATCTCAACGCATGAGATCCCTTCGCCGATAGCATTAGGTGGCTATCAGGCAGGGGGGTGTCAAGTCTGAGAAGTGCCCGGAAATTCAGGCTAAACAGGCATTTACTGCAAATGCCGCAGCGGTGCTGCTGGTGCGCCGCAGCGGCCGCCGGATCGCCCGGCAGCCGCGTGAATTGCGACGACAGAAAACTGCGCTTCTTACGCGCTCGCGCTGCTCTCGACGGCGCGGTCGGAACGATCCGCGTAGATGTAGAGCGGACGCGCCGTTCCCTCGACGACCTCGCGCGAGATCACGACTTCCTCGACGCCTTCCAGGCCCGGGAGGTCGAACATGGTTTCGAGCAGGATGCTCTCCAGGATCGACCGCAGGCCGCGCGCGCCGGTCTTGCGCTCGATCGCCTTGCGGGCAACCGCGCCAAGCGCCTCGTCGGCGAAGGTCAGCTCGATGTTCTCCATCTCGAACAGCCGCTGGTACTGCTTCACCAGCGCGTTCTTTGGATCGGTCAGGATCTTCTTCAGCGAGGTCTCGTCGAGGTCCTCCAGCGTCGCAACGACGGGCAGACGGCCGACGAATTCCGGGATCAGGCCGTACTTCAGCAGGTCTTCCGGCTCGACGTGACGGAATATCTCGCCGGTGCGGCGGTCCTCCGGCGCGAGCACCTGCGCCGCGAAGCCGATCGAGGTCGAGCGGCCGCGCGCGGAGATGATCTTCTCGAGGCCCGAGAACGCACCGCCGCAAATGAACAGGATGTTGGTGGTATCCACCTGCAGGAATTCCTGCTGCGGATGCTTGCGGCCGCCCTGCGGCGGGACCGAGGCCACCGTGCCTTCCATGATCTTCAGCAGCGCCTGCTGGACGCCCTCGCCCGACACATCGCGGGTGATCGAGGGATTGTCCGACTTGCGGCTGATCTTGTCGATTTCGTCGATATAGACGATGCCGCGTTGCGCGCGCTCGACGTTGTAGTCGGCGGCCTGCAGCAGCTTCAGGATGATGTTCTCGACGTCCTCGCCGACATAGCCGGCTTCGGTCAGCGTCGTCGCGTCAGCCATGGTGAAGGGCACGTCGAGGATGCGGGCCAGCGTCTGCGCGAGCAGCGTCTTGCCCGAACCGGTCGGACCGATCAGCAGGATGTTCGACTTCGCCAGCTCGACGTCGTTGTGCTTGGTCTGATGGTTGAGCCGCTTGTAGTGGTTGTGGACGGCGACCGACAGCACCTTCTTGGCATGGCTCTGGCCGATCACGTAGTCGTCCAGGACCTTGCAGATTTCCTTCGGCGTCGGGATGCCGTCGCGCGACTTCACCAGCGAGGACTTGTTCTCCTCGCGAATGATGTCCATGCACAGTTCGACACACTCGTCGCAAATGAAGACAGTCGGTCCGGCAATCAGCTTGCGAACTTCATGCTGGCTCTTGCCGCAGAACGAGCAATATAGCGTGTTCTTGGCGTCGCTCGTGCCGACCTTACTCATTCATTATCTCCGTCCGCCGTTCGATCTTGTTTGCCAGATCGACCCAATCCGGCACAAAACCGGGGTCTTGGGTAGATAGAGCAAATTCCGTACCAAAAAAGACCCTACGCAATACTGACCGTGTGGATCACGGTTTATTCGAATCTCCGCGATCATAGCCGATGCATCACAGCCAACCATGCTGGCACCCGACTATCAAGAATTCGCTAATCGGATGGCCGGCTCAAGACCGTGACAATACCGTGATTTTCAACGATCGCACGTGGAATACGTGCCGAAATCCACGGAACGTTGCGGGATTACCACGTCGGTATATGAGCACGAAACCGGAACTTTCCGCCTGTGCGCATGCACTCGTCCGCGGGTCCACCGCCCTGCTTTTGCCGGTTATGTGAGGCGTCAATGTGGAGATCACACCGACGCCTCGAGATGCCTGCCCAGATCAGGCCGCCTTCGCGGCGGCCGGATCGTCCGGACGCTTGTCGATAACCTTGTCGACGAGGCCGAACGCCTTGGCGTCCTCGGCGGTGAGGAACTTGTCGCGCTCCAGCGCGTCCTCGATCGCCTTGTAGGTCTGGCCGGTGTGCTTCACGTAGATCTCGTTGAGGCGCTTCTTGAGATTCAGGATCTCCTGCGCGTGCAGCATGATGTCGGTGGCCTGGCCCTGGAAGCCGCCGGAGGGCTGGTGCACCATGATGCGGGAATTCGGCAGCGTGAAGCGCATGTCCTTCTCGCCCGCAGCCAGCAGCAGCGAGCCCATCGAGGCCGCCTGCCCCGTGCACAGGGTCGATACCGGCGGACGGATGAACTGCATCGTGTCGTAGATCGCAAGGCCCGACGTCACCACGCCACCCGGCGAGTTGATGTACATCGAGATTTCCTTCTTCGGATTCTCCGCCTCGAGGAACAGCAACTGCGCGACGATCAGCGTCGACATGCCGTCTTCCACCGGACCGGTGACGAAGATGATGCGCTCCTTCAGCAGGCGCGAGAAAATGTCGTAGGCGCGTTCGCCGCGATTGGTCTGCTCGACGACCATCGGCACGAGGTTCATGTAGGTTTCAACGGGATCGCGCATGAAAGAACCCAAGGGTTAGGGGTGATGCAGAACTTTGCTCGAGATTACTTGGCTCAAGACTACTGCCTCAAGGCTTAACCCAGATATGGGCCAATTTCCGGCCGACAAGGCCGTCAACTCGCCGCACTAGCCACCTGGGCAGGTCGCAGAAGTTCAAGCTGATTCGCGTCTGCACGCCTAGCGACGGGGACCTTCGCCAGGCGCGCTTTCGCGGTTCATCATTAACGCGAGGTGCCGAAATTAAGCGGCAGTTTTCTCGGCGTCTTCATCCTTGAACAGCTCGTCCTTGGTGACCTTCTTCTCGGTCACGTTGGCGAGCTCCAGGACGAAGTCGACGACCTTGTCCTCGTAAATCGGGGCGCGGAGCTGGGCCAGCGCCTGGGCGTTGCTGCGATAGTAGTCCCAGACCTCCTTTTCGCGGCCGGGCATCTGGCGTGCACGCTCGATCACGGCGCGCGACACCTCGTCGTCGGTCACCGTGATCTTGTTCTTCTCGCCGATCTCCGACAGCACGAGGCCGAGGCGGACGCGGCGGTCGGCGATCTTGTGGTACTCCTCCTTTGCCGCTTCCTCGGTGGTATTCTCGTCGGCGAAGGTCTTGCCGGACGAGTCCATCTCGGCCTTGATCGAGTTCCACATCAGGTTGAACTCTTCGGCGACAAGCGACGGCGGGGCCTCGAATTTGTGGCTCTCGTCGAGCCGGTCGAGCAGCGCGCGCTTGACCTTCTGGCGGGTGGCGCCGGCGAACTCGGCCGTCAGGCGCTCGCGGGCGGCTTCCTTCAGCTTGTCGAGCGACTCGAGGCCAAGCGTCTTGGCGAACTCGTCGTCGATCGTGGTTTCACCGGGCGCCTCGATCAGCGTTGCGGTGGTCTCGAACTGGGCCGGCTGGCCGGCGAGCTTCTCGTTCAGATAGTTCTTCGGGAACGAGACCTTCAGCGTGCGGGTCTCGTTGGTGCCGATGCCGATCAGCTGCTCCTCGAAGCCCGGGATGAACTGGCCGGCGCCGATCACGACCTGAATGCCCTCGCCGGTGCCGCCCTCGAAGGCTTCACCGTTGATGGTGCCCTTGAAGCTGATGGTGACGCGGTCGCCCTTCTCCGCCGCCCCCTCGGTCTTCGCATTGTACGGGCGGCTGCCTTCGGCGATCCGCTTGATGGCATCGTCGACATCGGCGTCGGAGACATCGACCACCGGCTTCTCGACCGAGAACGACTTGAAATCGGCGAGCTGGATCGGCGGCACGACCTCGATCGCGACGGTGTAGGTCAGGTCGGTTTTGCCCGACAGCAGTTCCTCGACCTGGTCCTTCTCGGTTGGCATCGTGATCTTCGGCTCGCCGGCGAGGCGGAAGCCGCGATCTTCGAAGATCTGCCGGTTGGTGTCGCTGATGGTCTGGTCGATGGTCTCGGCCATCACCGAGCGGCCGTAGATTTTCTTCAGATGCGCCACCGGCACCTTGCCGGGACGGAAGCCGTTGAGACGGACCTTGTCCTTGAGGTCGACCAGCTTGGCGTCCGCCTTGGCATCGAGATCGGATGCCGGGACGCTGATCTTGAATTCGTGCTTCAATCCCTCGTTGAGGGTCTCGGTGACCTGCATGGTATCAATCTTCTTCCGCTTTTGCCGCGGCCCGAGCGGCCGTGGCAGTGTTCAATCTGTTCGACGATGGACCTTGCGGTCTAACGTCTGTGGGTTCGGCGAACCCTCACCCCATCGGGGCCAAAGGTTCTCCAAGAATTCGTCATGCAAACGCTGTAAGCGCTTGGTGCGGGCGGAGGGACTCGAACCCCCACAACTTTCGTCACTGGAACCTAAATCCAGCGCGTCTACCAGTTCCGCCACGCCCGCGCGAAAAGCATCCCAGTCCGGCCGCGATGCCGCGGGCGGCCGGGCTTATAACATGCGCCCGCCGGTTCGCAGCAAAAAAATGGCCGCTGTTGAGCCCGCCCTGCGACCGATCGCGACTGGACAGGTACACTTGAAAATGGTCCGCATCGGCCGGATGGCAAGTCCTCCCGCAAGTCCCGAATTTTCACTTACCCGGCGCAACCTGATCGCCGCCCTCGGCGCCGCGGCGCTCTGCCCCGCCCTGCCGGCCACCGGCGTGGCGCAGGGCCGGACCGCGGTCGCGCTCCAGGCCAAACCCGGCCGCATCTCGCTTCGTTCGGGCGACGGACCGGGTCCTGGCGGACCGGGTCCTAGCGGACCGGAGACACCGGTCTGGTCACTCGGCAACGGCGACCTCCGCTTCAAGCGCGGCGAGGTCCTCGACGTGACCTTTGGCAATGACCTGCCGGTAGCGGCCGCGCTGGATTGCCACGGGCTCGACGGCATCGCGGCGGCGGAGCCACTGGCTTCCCGGGCGCTGCTTGCCGCCGGGGCCAAGGATAGCTTCCAGTTGCCGCTTCGGCATGCCGGCACCTTCCTGTGCGAGCCGCTGTTCGGTGATGGCGGCACGGCGCCGGTACGGCCGCGGCCGCTGATCGTGACCGGCACCTCGCCGGTCGCGGTCGATCGCGACGAGGTCCTGCTGATCGAGGAGTGGCGCCTGCGGCCGGACGGAGGCGCAATCCCGGCCGGCAGTGATCCAAAAGATTCGACGCAGATTCATACAATTAACGGCAAAACCTCATACGATATCTCGGCACCAGGCAATGCCCGCCTCAGACTCCGCTTTATCAACGGCAGCCAACGCAGCGTGCTGGCGGTCAAGCTGGAGAACGTCGACGTCCGGGTGATGGCGATCGACGGCCAGCCAGCCGAACCGTTTCCGGCCCGCAACGGTGCGCTGGTACTGGCTCCCGGCAGCCGCACCGATGTCTTTGTCGATGCGGTCGGACCGGCCGGAACCAGCTTTCCGATCCTTCTGCACGACGGCAAGCAGGCCCGCCCGGTCGGCAGGCTGGCCGTCTCGAACGACCCGCCGATCCGCCCGGCGCCGTTCCCGCCAGCACCGCCGCTGCCGGGCAACGACATGCCCGCCCAGCTCGATCTCAAGAGCGCCGCAAGATTCGAACTAACCCTCGGCACGCCGACCGAATGGTTCCGCCCGGCGGACTTCAAGCCATCGGCCGCTCCGGCCTTTCAGGCCAAAGCCGGCCGGTCGGTCGTGCTGGCGCTGACCAACCGCGGCGCGATCGCCAGCGTCTTTCATCTGCACGGCCATCACTTCCGTCTGCTCGACCGGCTCGACGACGGCTGGAAGCCGTTCTGGCTCGACACGCTCGCGATTGAGCCGGGCCAGACCCAGCGCATCGCCTTCCTCGCCGAATATCCCGGCCGCTATTTGATCGAGCAGGTCGCGACCGACTGGGCCGCGCCGCGGCTGGTCCGATGGTACAGTGTCCAATAGCAACAAGGGGAAACGTCCATGAGCCAGACAGTTGCAGCGATCCGCGGAGTTCGGGCGCGAAGCGTCGTGGTGCCGCTGAAGCGCCCTGTAAAGAACGCCTTCGGCGTGATCGATTCCGGCCCGCTGGTTCTGATCGATGTCGAGACCGATCAAGGCATTACCGGCCGCAGCTACATCTTCGCCTACAGCAAGCTCACGCTTAAACCTCTTGCCTATCTGATCGAGGAGATCGGCCGCGAACTCATCGGCAAGCCGGTCGCGCCGTTCGACCTGATGAAGGCGATGGACGCCAAGTTTCGGCTGCTCGGCTGGCAGGGCCTGGTCGGCATGGCGGTGTCCGGTCTCGACATGGCCTATTGGGATGTACTCGGCCAGCTCGCCGGCCGGCCGCTGGTCGAACTGCTCGGCGGCTCGGCGAAGCCGATCAAGGCCTATGACAGCTACGGCGTGGTCGATCCCGTCGCCGATGAGCGCGCGCTGCGGCGTTCGCTCGACCAGGGTTTTCGCGGCATCAAGATCAAGGGCGGCGACGGCGATGCCGCCAATGACGAGCGCGTCGTGAAGGGCGTGCGCGCCCTGCTCGGCCCCGACATCGCGCTGATGATCGACTTCAACCAGTCGCTCGATCCGGCGGAGGCGACCCGCCGCATCGCCCGCCTTGCGCCGTACGATTTGCACTGGATCGAAGAGCCGGTGCCGCAGGAGAGCCTGTCCGGCCACGCAAAAGTCCGCGAGACCTCGCCGACGCCGATCCAGGCTGGTGAGAACTGGTGGTTTCCGCGCGGCTTTGCCGAAGCGATCGCGGCCGGCGCGTCCGACTTCATCATGCCCGACGTGATGAAGGTCGGCGGCGTCACCGGCTGGATGCAGGTCGCGGGACAAGCCGACGCCGCCTCGATCCCGATGTCGAGCCATCTGTTCGCGGAAGTCAGCGCGCATCTGCTCGCGGTGACGCCGACTGCGCACTGGCTGGAATTCCTCGACTTCGCCGGCTCCATCCTCACAAGGCCCGCCGAAATCGTCGACGGTGCGGTGACCGCCCGTGGTCCCGGGCTCGGAATCGAGTGGAACGAGCCCGCGGTCGCGAAGTATCTCGTGACCTAAAGCATGATCCGGAAAAGTGCGAAGCGGCTTTCCGAAAAGATTATGCTCAAACAAAGAGCTAAAGCGCGATAACGATTCAACCTAATCACATCGCGCTTAGCGGCGATCCCGGCTGGTGAGCGCACGCTTCACCTTTCCCGTGCGTTCATGTAGGCCAACCGGACATCGGAGCGCCCAATGTCGACCAACAACAAGCTGACGCTCAAATTCCGTTGCCCGACGGAGCTCGAGGGACTGATACCGGCCCCCATACCGGCGGCGCAGGGCGTTCCCGACTGGCTCAAGGCCATGCCGGCAACGGCCTTCTCTTCGATCAACCTGCACGACGAGGACACCATCAAGCGCTGCCCGCCGTTCGTGGATGCGATGACCTGCGGGTTCTTGCTGCCGCTGGTTTGCGATCTCAAGGTCGAGGACGGCGAAATCACCTGGGACCAGGATTTACCGCCGGGAGGCACGCCGGAATTCCCGCGCTCACCGATCGGCTTCCACGACCCGGGTCAGGTCACCGGCACCCCGCTGTTTGAAGAGGGCCGCTTCTTTCTCAAATTCCACAATCTGTGGACCGTCGAAGCCCCGGAAGGCTACGCGATCTACTTCACCCATCCCGTCAACCGCTTCGACCTGCCATTCACCACCCTCAGCGGCCTGGTCAATTCCGATCTCTATGCCGACAATTGGGTGCACTTTCCGGCGTACTGGCACGACAGGAATTTCAGAGGCGTCCTCCCAAAGGGGACTCCGATCGCGCAATGCATTCCCGTCAAGCGAGACGACTGGACCGCACAGGCATCGCCGTTCACCGCGGAGGACGCCAAGCGGGTCGGCGAACTCCGCACCGAGCTCAAACGGCAGCCGAACCTCTACCGGAGAAACTTCAGGGCGTAAGGCAAGGCGGAATGTCGTCCGCCGCGCTCAATCCCTCTCCGCCGAGGAACTTCGCAGCGGCGCTCTGGGAGAAGAAGAAGCGGCCGTGAGATCCCGAGGCCATGACGAACGCCGCGCGTCCAAACAGCTGGGGCTGACCGCGCATCACCGAGCGCAGCGCCGCCTCGGCAGCATCGCGCTCACCCTGCTCGAAAAGGCAAGTGGCGAGGTGGGCGCGGGTCGAACGATCATCCGGGTAATGCGCGAGCACGCGGCGGAACGCATCCGCGGCTGCAGCGTAGTCGCCTCGGAGGATCAGGACCCGCCCGAGCTGGTTGAGAACGTCGGGGCGTCCCGGCGCAGCATCGCGTGCCGCCGTCAGGACGCTTGCAGCCCGCGCGATGTCATTGGTCTCCTGCAACAGGCGCCCGAGATCGAGCTTCAGGTCGACGCTCTCAGGGGCCAGCACGAGACCGGCCTCGATCGTGCTGATCGCCTCGTCGTGTTGACCGGCCTTGGCAAGCTGCCCGGCGAGTTCCTGAAAGGACGGAAAATATGGCGGGCGGCGCGCCGCCGTGCGCCGAAGCTGTGCGATGCCGTCGGTGACGCGGCCCGCGCCGCACAGCAGCGCGCCGAGCAAAGTCTCGACCTCTCCATCGCCGCCGCGGCGCGCAACCCGCTCGAGCGCTGCGATCGCCTCGCCTCCCCGGTTCTGCCCCATCAGGGCATGCGCCAAAAGAAGCGCGGCGTGTCTGTCCGTGCGGTTTGATTTCAGGATGTTCATCGCAATCTGCTCGGCCTGAGCAAACTGCTGCGCCCGCAACGCCAAGGCGCCTTGTTGCAGTGCCTGAGCGAGGAAATTGTTCTGCCTGCCGCTCACGAGCGAGATTCACGGTGCCGAGGGAATACCCTGCGCGTTTAGCCCGCATCTTCCGACGCGTCCACCAAAAGTATCGTCTGACGGACGAGGCCCGGATGTCCGCATGCGTTGATCACGCGAAAATCGCTTGCTTCGTTCCGCTACTCGCCTCGGGCGGCGATCCCACCGGGGCTTGGTTGCAGCTTGCCGCGCACCTCCGCGGATGACGCTTCGCCATCCATCGCCTCCGGCCGCAACGCCTCCAGCGGACGCTTGCGGGTCTCGATGCCGAGCACCGCAACCGCGATCGCCTGCACCACCAGGAGCCCGGCCACCACAGAGACGACGCCGGTGACACCGAACCTTGTGAACAGCTCGACCACGATGAACGGCGTCACGATCGACATCAGGCGACCGGCAGTGTTGCAGATGCCGGACCCGCGCATCCTGAGCTCGGTCGGAAACAGTTCGGGGATGTAGAGCCCCCAGGCCAGCGCCAGCATCACCGCCACCGTGAAGACCAGCAGGAAGCCGATCACGACGAAAGCGACGGGGTTGATGAACATCGGATAGATCAGCCCGAGCCCGGCCGCCGCGAGCGACAGCACGATCAGCGACGGCTTGCGGTCGATCTTCTCGCCGATCCACATGCCCGACAGCGTGCCGAGCGGGCTGCCAAGCGTCATCAGCATGGTGTAGCCGAGCGATGACGACAGGTTGATGCCCTGCTTGACGAAGAAGGTCGGGATCCAGGCGATGAAGCCGTAGACCGCGGTGTTGAGCCCGATCAGGATCAGGCAGCCGACGATGGTCCGCGCGATCAACGCCCGCGAGAACAGGCGCGTGAAGCGAACGTCCGGCTGCACCGGGGCCGGCTGATAGGCCGGGGTCGGCAGGGTCCTGCCCTTGCCGACCTCCTGCTCGATCGCCGCCAGCACCGCCTCCGCCTCGGCGCTCTTGCCCTGCGTCTCGAGCCAGCGCGGCGATTCCGGCAGTGAGCGCCGGAGGAACCAGACGATCATCGCGCCGACGCCGCACAGCGCGAACATCCAGCGCCAGCCGAGATGCGGAATGACGACCCAGCCGACCAGCGTCGCGACGAACAGCGCACCATTGGTGCAGGTCGCGAGGGCCGCGCCCCAGCGGCCACGCTGCTGCGGCGGGATGAATTCGCTGAGCACGACATAGCCGACGACGATCTCGGCGCCGAGCCCGAGGCCCATCACGAAGCGGGCTCCGATCAGCCAGTTCATCGACGGCGCCAGCGTTGCCGCCAGCGCGCTGAGGCCGAAGATCAGGAGGTTGGCCTGGTAGGCGAACTTGCGGCCGAAGCGATCCCCGGCGACGCCCGCCAGCCAGGCACCGATCAGCATCCCGACAAAGGTCGCCGAGATGAAGCGAGCATTCTGGGCCAGGTCCGAATAGCCGGACTGAACCAATGCGCCGAGAATGCTGCCGGCGAGGAAGATCTCGAAGCCGTCGACGAACAGCCCGGCTCCGATCAGCGCGAAGATCCGGTAGTGAAATCCGGCGATCGGCAATCGGTCGAGCCGGCCCCCCGCGTTAACGCCCTTGGTCACTTCAGCCTCCCTGATTTTGATTTTGTTTTGATCGTTCTCTGCGCCGGCGTTCCGTGCCGACGCTATCCGGTCGGGACGCGCGCCTCTTCGTCGGCCACGCCGGCATGCGCGGCCTGCGGCCGCGGCAGGCCGAGATTTTCGCGCAATGTGTCACCCTGATACTCGCGCTGGAACAGGCCGCGGCGTTGCAGCTCGGGCACCACGAGGCGCACGAAGTCCTGGTAGGTGCCGGGCACGTGGGTGGCGGCGACGACAAAGCCGTCGCAGCCGCCTTCGCAGAACCAGCTCTCCATCTGATCGGCGACCGCCTTGGGTGAGCCGACGAAGGTCGGCAGTTCGGCGAGTGTCCCGCGCCCGCTGAACTGCACGAAGTCCCGCGGCGTGGGATTGGGCTTGCCGCTGAGATTCATCACGCGGTCGCGGATCGCCTGCAACCCGCTGATCGAGGCCAGCTCATCCGATGTGAACGGCTCGTCCATCGGCTTGGCCGCGAAATCGTAGTTCAGCACCTCCGACAACAGCGTCAGCGCGTCGATCGGCTTGGCGAGCCGGCTGATCGCCGCGAATTTGTCCTCGGCCTCGGCCTGGGTCTCGGCGACGACCGGATAGACCGCCGGCGCGATGCTGATGTCCCTGCCCGTCTTGGCCAGCGTTCCCTTGAGGTCGGCATATTGCTTCTTCGCAAGATCGAGGTTGGGATAGATCACGAAGATCAATTCGCCCCAGCGCGCCGCGAAGGTCTTGCCGCGGCCGCTCTGGCCGGCCTGAATGATCACCGGATGGCCCTGCGGCGAGCGCGGCACCGTGAACGGGCCGCGCGAGCGGAAGAACTGCCCCTGATGGTCGAGCCGATGCACCTTGGCCGGATCGGCGAACAGCCCGCTTTCGCGGTCGAAGCTGACGGCGCCGTCCTCCCAGCTGTTCCAGTGGCCGAGCACGACCTCCATGAACTCGTCGGCGCGGTCGTAACGCAGATCGTGGCTGAGATGCTGCGAGGCACCGAAATTCGCTGCCTCGGAGTCGTTCAGCGAGGTCACCACGTTCCAGGCCGCGCGGCCGTTCAGCAGCAGGTCCATCGTCGCGAACACCCGCGCGACGTGGAACGGCTCGTAATAGGTGGTCGAATAGGTCACGCCGATGCCGAGCCGCTCGGTCGCCAATCCCATCGTCAGCGCGACCGAGACCGGATCGAGCTTCGCCGCGCGCACGCCGTGGCGGATGGTCTCGCGAAAATCGTCGCCGAAGCGATCGGGAATCGCGAGCCGGTCGTCGAAGAAGGCGAGATGGAACTTGCCGTGCTCCAGCGTGCGCCCGATCTCCTGATAGTAGTCGCGCGAGAACCAGTTCGGCTTCGAGTCCGGGTGGCGCCAGGAGGCGGGATAGTTCGAGCAGTTCTGGGCCTGCAGGAAGCCGATCAATTTCATCTGCCTGGTCATGGCGTGGTTCCTTCGTGGCCGCGGGAGAATTGGGGCATGTCAGATCACCCCGTCGCTGCGCAGCGCGGCGAGCGCCGCCGCGGTCGCGCCGGCAAGCGAGGTCAGGACTTCGTCGGTGTGCGCGCCGAGCGCGACGCCGGCATGCTTGAACTGCGGCGGCGTGCGCGACATTTTCGGGATCGCACTCGGTACCACGATCGGCCCGGCGCGGGAGGGGACCTCGGCGATGTTGCCGCGGGCGCGGTATTGCGGGTCGGCAAAGATGTCACTGATGCTGTAGATCGGCCCGCAGGGCACGTCGTAGCGCTCGCATTCGGCAAGCGCCATCTCTTGCGGCATGGAGCCGATCCAGTCGGCGACCATCCCGTTGACCTCCTCGCGCCGCGCCAAGCGGCCAGCCATGGCCGCATAGCGCGGGTCGGTCGCGAGTTCGGGGCGCTGCATCGCCTGCGCCAGGCGCTCGAACATCTTGTCGCTCGAACAGGCCAGCGCCACCCATTTGCCGTCGGCGGTCTGGTAATGGCTGTGCGGCACGACATTGACCGTGTCGGCGCCGAGGCGTTCGCGGACGAAGCCGGTCTTGGCGAACACGGTCGCCATTTCATCAAGCAGCCGAAACACCGATTCATAGAGCCCGATATCGACCACCTGCCCGTGTCCGGTGGCCTCGGCATGCCGCAGCGCCAGCAGCACGCCGAGCGCGCCCCATAGCCCGGAAATATAGTCGGCGAGCGAGGTCGATCCCGGCATCACCGGCGCCCGCCCCGCCTCGCCGGCAAGATAAGCGAGCCCGCTGAAGCCGTGCGCGATCCGGGCAAAGCCGGGCTTGTCGCGCAGCGGGCCGTCCTGCCCATAGGCGCTGATGCGCAGCATCACGAGTTTTGGGTTGATCTCGCGCAGCGCCTCGAAGCCAAGTCCCCATTTCTCCAGCGTGCCCGGCCGGAAGTTCTCCAGCACCACGTCGGATTGGCGGACCAGCTCGCGAAACAGCGCGGCGCCCCGCTCGCTGCGCAGATCGAGCGTCACCGACTTCTTGTTGCGGGCTTCACTGAGCCAGACATAGGTGTCGCCACAGTCGCTCGGCGTTCCGAACCGGCGCAGGGGATCGCCTGTGCCCGGCTGCTCGATCTTGATCACCTCGGCGCCGAAATCGGACAGCACCGTCCCGCAGAACGGCGCCGCCACGAAGGTCGCGATATCGAGCACGCGAATTCCGGCAAGCGGTGGCTCATACGACATCCCGCGCTCCTGCCCTGCCCGCCGCCTGAATTGCGTCATGGCGGTCGATGATCGCCTGCGCGCGCTTGAGCACCGCAAGATCGATCAACACGCCGTCCTGCCCGAAGGCGCCGTCGCCGCCGGCGCTGGCGGATTGAATCTTGGCCGTGATCTCGCGCGCCCAGCCGATCTCGCGTGCGGTCGGCGAGAACACCTCGTTGGCGGTCTCGAGCTGCGAGGGATGGATCGCCCATTTGCCCTCGCAGCCGAGCGCGGCCGCCCGCGCCGCACTGGCGCGAAAACCCGCGGCATCGCCGAAATTGGCATAGGGGCCGTCGATCGCGCGCAGGCCATGGGCACGGCAGGCATTGGCGATCCGGGCGAGCGCGAAGTGCCACTGGTCGTTCCAGTGCACGCGGCGCGCGCCGCCCTCGTCCGCATCGGTGAGCACGGCATAGCGCCGATCGGAGGCGCCGATAATCTCGCCGCAGGTACGCAGGTCGATCGAGTAATCGCCGATACCGAAGATCACAGCCTCCAGCCGCTCCGACGCCTGCACGATGTCCTCGACGTTGGCGAGCCCAAGCGTGGTCTCGATCAGGATCTCGATGCCCATCGGCCTTGCGCGCGGGAACTCGCGCTCGAGCCCCGTCAGCAGCGCATCGACGAAACGGACGTCGAATGCGGTGCCGACCTTCGGCACCATGACGAGGTCGAGGCGCGGCGCACGGCTGACGATCTCGATGATGTCGCGATGCGCCCATTCGGTGTCGAGGCCGTTGATCCGCACCGCCAGCGTCTTGTTGCCCCAGTCGATCCGGTTCAGCGCCTCGATCGCGATCTCGCGCGCCTCCGGTTTTCGCGGTGGCGCAACCGCGTCTTCCAGATCGAGAAAGATGAAATCGGCGACGCTACTCGCGGCGCGTTCGAAGAAGTGGGTTGAGGTCGCGGGAACGGCGAGTTCGGAACGCTGGACGCGGCGCGTGCGCGGCTTGGTGACGGTGAAGGACATTGGAGCATCTTTTCTGCATCGCGCCGCAGGATCGTCTCCCGCGGCCAACACAACCATGCTAGATGTCCGGCACTGATCCTTCTAACGAGATTATCTTAAGAACTGTTCAGGTCTTTGGGACAATCCTCCGCGGGGCAAAACGATGTCGCAGATCAATTTCAAGCTGCTGCACATGTTCATCGCGGTCGCCGAGAACAAGAGCTTTCGCCAGGCCTCCGAGCAGCTCAACCGCTCGCAATCCGCGGTCAGCATGCAGATCAAGCTGCTGGAGGACCAGGTCGGCGCCGCCCTATTTCATCGCACCACGCGGCGCGTCGAGCTGACCGCGGAGGGATTGCAACTGCTGACGCATGCCCGGCGCGCGCTCGGCGAATGGGAGAACGGCCTGCGCGAGATCCGCGAGGTCATCGACATCCAGCGCGGCACGCTGTCGCTGGCCTGCGTTCCCACCATTGCCGCGACCATCCTGCCGCAGGCGCTGCATGCCTTCCAGGCGAGCTATCCCGGCATCAACATCAATCTGCGCGAGCTTGCTGCCGAGGACATGCTGGACTGCCTGCGCCGGCGCGAGGCGGATTTCGGCATCGGGCCGGAGATGGACGGCTCGACCGAGTTTCAGTTTGCGCCGCTGTTCAACGACCCGATCTATGCACTGGCGACGAAGGCATTTCCGTTTCGCAAGCGCAGCGCGGTCGACCTGACCGAGCTGTCCGCCTACCCGATCCTGCTGAACTCAAAGTCGGCGGCGCTGCGCTCGATGCTGGAGCGCGCGCTCGCCACGCGCAATCTGCAGATGAAGATCAAGTTCGAGGTCGAGCACAGCTACACGCTGGCCGCGCTGGCCGGCGCCGGCCTCGGCGTCGGTATCCTGCCGAAGGTCGCCTTGCCGCGGCCGGTCAGGAAGACGATGCAGGCGCTGCCGATCGTCAATCCTGTGCTGGAGCGCACGGTCTGCATCGTCTCGCTCCGCGGACAATCGTTCTCGCCGGCCGCCGGCGCGCTGACATCAGTGATCCATAAATTCCTCAAGCCGCGGCCTTAGGTCCGCCGGGCCAATCCGCAGAACGCGCCACCAAAATAGATCAGCGGCGTCTCCGCCTCACGCAAATGCATCGCGCGGACCGCACCGACGAAGATCGAATGCGTGTCGTGCGCATGCTCGTCGATCAGCTCGCAGTCGAGCCCGATCAGCGCACCCTTAAGGATCGGCGCGCCGGTGGCAAGCGACAGCCAGCCGTCGGCATCGGAAAAGCGATCGTCCCGCTCGATGCCGCGGCGGCCGGCGAACACATTGGCCAGCTCGGCCTGGTCGGCGTGCAGCATGTTGAGGCCGAACGCGGCGGTGCGCCGGATCAGGCCATGCGCGCTCGCCGAGCGGTTGACGCAGGCGATCAGCCGCGGCGGCGTGTCCGACAGCGAACAGACCGACGTCGCCGTCATGCCCGTTCTGTCGCCCGGCCCGCCCGCCGACAGGATCGTGACCGCGCCGGCGTGGTGGCGCATCGCCGCACGATAGGATGCGGGATCGACGTCGTGGTGAGGCGCGCCGGCGGTCCGTGCGGCGGTAGAGAGCTGGCTGCTCGGTGCGATCATCTGACTGTTCCGCGCAAGTGACAAGGATGCCGATCCTATAGGTCAGTCGAACCGATCGCGGAAACGCAAATATCTAACGAGTTGTTCAGTTCAGCCGATCAATGCCACACGCTCATCGGAGAGGTCCGGCGATCTCCAGTTCGCCTTGGGCAATAAAACGTAACGTGCCGCTCGCACGGAACTGTTTCAGTATGGCTGAGCCAGATGCGGATAGGTCAGCTCAAGCGCGTTTGCGATGATCGTCGGTTGGCCGAGGGTGATTGAACCCCGCCAATCCGGGCGGCCAGCTTCGTTTCCTCCCGTACCATGTCGACGAAAGCACGAAGTCCAGCCGTCATGTGACGGTGCCGCGGATAATAGAGACACAAGCCGGGAAATGGCGGCGTCCAGGCGTCCAGGACTGCCCGCAACGTTCCGGCGGCGAGATGCCCCGTCACCCAGAAATCGCTCACGAACGCCAGTCCCAGGCCCTCGAGGGCGGCCTCGACCATCAGGCTGTCATTGTCGAGGGTCAACCTGCCCGGGACATCCAGCACCATCTGCTCGCCGCCGCGCTTTTCGAACTCCCAGTGATAGAGCTTGCCGCTCGGCATCCGCCTGCGAATGCATTCATGGGCGAGGAGATCAAGCGGAGATCGAGGCACCGACGAGCGCGCGAAATAGCTTGGCGCGCCCACGACGATGAAACGAGTTTCCGGGCCGCAGGGAATCGCCACCATGTCCTGCGGCACGGCTTCGGCCAACCGGATGCCGGCATCAAAACCTTCCGCGACAATATCGATGGCACGCCCCTCCAGCGTTAGCTCGACCTTCATGTCAGGATAGCGCCGCATTAATCAAGCCGGACTATATCGAGCCCGCAATCTGGATCTAAAGGACATCTCCTATGGCAAAGACTTTCCTGATCACGGGCGTTTCGTCCGGCTTCGGCCGCGCGCTGGCGGAAGCCGCGCTGAGTGACGGCCATACCGTCGCCGGCACCGTGCGCAACGCAAACGACAGGCAGACGTTCGAAGCGCTCGGCGAAGGCGTGCACGCGGTGATCCTTGATGTCACCAACTTCGAAGCCGTCGCGCCCACCGTCGCCGAGGTTGAGAACCGTATCGGCGCGATCGACGTTCTCGTGAACAATGCCGGCTACGGCCACGAGGGCATTTTGGAGGAATCGTCGATCGACGATCTGCGGCGCCAGTTCGAGGTCAACGTCTTCGGCGCGGTGGCGATGATCCAGGCGGTGCTGCCCTTCATGCGCAAGCGCCGCGCCGGGCATATCATCAACATCACGTCGATGGGCGGAATCATCACGATGCCCGGTCTCAGCTACTATCACGGCAGCAAGTTCGCGCTGGAAGGGATATCCGAGGCCCTTGGCAAGGAGGTCAATGACCTCGGCGTCAAGGTCACCGCGGTCGAGCCCGGCGGCTTTCGCACCGACTGGGCTGGACGATCGATGGTACGGGCAGAACGGTCGATCGCGGACTATGACGCTGTCATCGATCCAATCCGCAAGCGCCGCATGGAAATGAGCGGCCGGCAGGTTGGCGATCCCAAAAAGGCCGCGCAGGCGATGCTGAAGCTCGCAATGTCGGCCGATCCACCGGCGCATCTGTTGCTCGGCAGCGATGCCGTGCGGCTGGTCGAGGAAAAATTCAAACTGCTGCAGGCCGAATTCGAGGCGTGGAAGGGCGTGTCGCTCTCCACCGACGTGGCCTGAATCGCGGCGGCCGCTCAAGCAAGAAGCCGAAGCTTCGGTCCTGATTCAATCAGAACCGAAGCTCTGGCGAACTTTGCCGTCCATCAAGCTGCAGAGTTGATGAACTCATTGCGCAAGCGCCGTGGCCCTCACCGCAGGCGTATCGTCCAACTCGGCAATCCGGCGTTCAATCTCACCGATCACGTATTTCGAGAACGGCCCGAAGTGCAAGTACAGCGCCATCAGCATCACGATGTAGCGAAGTGCGCCTGGATTGGACTTGGCGACCCCGACGAAGGTCTTCCAGAACGGCTCGCGAACCTCCGGCAGGGCACTGATCACCCTGTGTACGCCTTCGATGCCGCCAAGCCGCTTGCGGATGTCGCCATCCGGTAGGTCGCGGCGCCGGTCCGAGCGGTCGAGCATGGCGGCAAGCCGCGACAGCCGTCCTGCATAGGCCGTCGGGCTGTACACGTGCTCGAGCACGGTCTTGTAATCCGTGAGGATGTCGCGAAGCGGACGCTTGGTGTCGAAATTGCAGCCGAGCGTGCATTGGTCGCCCGCCTGCTCGACCTTCATGAGATCATGGCCCTCGTGCAGGCGGCCCTCCTGGGCCAGCCGCCGCGTCAGTTGCGTGCCGGGCAGCGCGTAGAGCAGCCCAACCATGCAGACTGGAATGCTCGCCTCCTCGATGAAGTCGATCATCGCCTGCGCCATCGAGACTTTCTCGGTGTCGAATCCGACGATGAAACCCGCGGTCACGAACATGCCATAGTCATAGATCTTGTGAACGCTCTCGGCGATGTTGCGCCTGGTGTTCTGCTTTTTCTTCATCTGCACGAGGGTCTCTGGATCCGGACTCTCAATGCCGACGAAAATGCCGAAGAAGTTGGCGTCCTTCATTGCCTGCAGCAGTTCGCTGTCGTCAGCGATATTGATCGAGGCTTCGGTCGAGAATTCGAACGGATAGTCCCGTTCTTCCAGCCAGGCTTTGAGCCGCGGCAGCAAGACTCGGAGGTTTTTCTTGTTGCCGATGAAATTGTCGTCGACGAAATCGACGTGCCCTCGATAACCATGATCGTAGAGCGCTTGCAGCTCGGCGAGAATCTGATCGGGGGTTTTGGTACGCGGCACGCGCCCGTACAGCTCGATAATGTCGCAGAACTCGCAGGTAAACGGGCAGCCGCGCGAATACTGCACGCCAATGAAGAGATAATGCTCGAACTTGATCAGATCGTAGCGGGGCATCGGGCTTAGCGTGACATCGATCTTGAATTTCTCGGCGGTGAACACGCCCTTGCGCTCACCGCGTTCCCAGGCGGCGATGAATTCCTCGATGATGTGCTCGGCCTCGCCGATCACCTGGAAGTCCGCATCCGCGTAGAGGTGCGGGCTGGAGGAGACGTCGGGCCCGCCGACACATACCGGCTTGCCGTGCTGGTGGGCGAGATCGATCAGGTGGAGAAAATCAGGCTGCTGGTTGAGCATACCGCCGATCATGACGAGATCGGCCCAGTCGAGGTCCGCGTCGGTCGAAGGCTCGGTGTTACGGTTGACGAGGCGAATCTCCCAGTGCTTCGGCAGCATGGCGGCCACGGTGATCAGTCCGAGTGGCGCCGCCGGATATTTCGCGCCGACGAGTTCGCAAGCCTCCGTATAGTTCCAGAAAGAATCCGGAACGAACTTCGGATAGATCATGAGGACGCGGCAGGGACTCGTCATGTTGCTCCGGTCCGTACCACAAAACCTCAAGGCTCAAGGGTACATTCGCTGGTCGATACAGGCATTAAGTGCTCAAAAGGTGGCGGATAGCCAGACGATATTTCGCCTTACCGCGAGCCCGGTCCTATCCCCGGGCCTGCCTGCTGTCAGCTATTCCGGTCAATATCACTCACCCGCCGGCCGGTGCGTCCAGCGATAGCGCACGCCCGGCTCCCTCTCCTCGTTGCCGCTGCCGTCGATCTCCTCAACCGCGACAAAACCGCGCGTCTCGTAGAAGCGGCGCGCGGGGGCGTTGCGCTGAAACGTCCAGAGCTGCAGCCGGCCCGGGTCTTGCGATCTCGAGCAGCGCGCCGCCGATGCCGCGGCCCTGTGCGGCCGGGAGCACGTCGAGCTGCTCGATCCGGCCGTCGCGGAAGGCGATCACGCCGCTCATCGCCGCGCCGTCGAACGGCCCCCATAGCGTGCAGGTAGCAAACATCCGCTCGCGATAGAACCAGCGATCTTCGTCGGGCGTGTGCAGGCCGGCGAGCCACGGCAGCGCCTCGTCGAGCGCCGCGCGATGCACGCCCGCGGCGGCATCCGTGTCGGCCGGCGCGAGCCGCCTAATACTCAATCCCGAACTCGTCATAGAGGCGGCGGAACACGGCGGGCAGCACTTCGGTGAGATCTTCCGCGATCAGGCCGGGACCCGCCTCGCTCGCGCTCTCGCCGTGCATCCAGACGCCGATGCTCGCGGCCTCGAAGGCCGCGACGCCCTGCGCCAAGAAACCCGCGATGATGCCTGCCAGCACGTCGCCGGCGCCGGCGGTGGCGAGCCACGGCGGCGCGTTGGCGGCGACGGTGGCGCGGCCGTCGGGAGACGCGATCACCGTGTCGGCACCTTTCAGCAGCACGACGGCGCCGGAGCGCTCGGCCGCCGCGCGCACGCGCTCGAGCTTGGAGCGACCGGGATGCTTGTTGGAGATATCGCTGAACAGCCGCGGAAACTCGCCCTCATGCGGCGTCAGCACCACCTGCTGACCGTCGCTTGCCCTGATCGCCTCGAACAGCCGGTCCGGCGCGCCGGCAAAGCTGGTCAGCGCGTCGGCGTCGAGCACCAGATGCCGCTGTGCCGACAGCGCGGTGTGGACGAAGTCACGGGTCCGCGCGCTGACCCCGGCGCCCGGACCGATCACGCAGGCATTGAGGCGCTTGTCGCCGAGCAACTCGGCGAACTGGATCGGGTTGTCGACCGCACGCACCATCACGGCGGTCAGCGCGGCGGCATTGACGGCGAGCGCGTCGCGCGGCGAGGCCAGCGTCACGAGGCCGGCGCCGGCGCGCAGCGCCGCGCGCGCGGCGAGCCGAGCCGCCCCGGTCGAGGCGAGATCGCCCGACACCACGACGGCATGCCCCCGCGCGTATTTATGGCCGTCGATCCGCGGCACCGGAAACGACCAGCGCCAGGCCTCCGGCAAGTTCTCCGCGGTCAGCGGCTTGATCTCGTCGAGCACCTGCGCGGCGATGCCGATGTCGGCAACCCGAACCCGGCCGCAATACATCCGGCCCGGCAGCAACAGATGCGCGGGCTTCTTGCGGAAGAAGGTGACGGTCTCGGTCGCCTGCACGGCCGCGCCCATCACCGCCCCGGTCGTGCCGTTGATGCCGCTCGGCAGGTCGACCGCCAGCACCGGCGTACCATTGGCATTGATCGCCGCGATCATCTCCAGCGGATCGCTCTTCACCGGCCGGTTGAGGCCGGCGCCGAACAGCGCGTCGATGATCAGCGCCGGCTTGCCCAGCGCCTGCGGGTTGAACGGCAGCACCGGATATTTCCAGCCCTTCGCCGCCAGCGCCGCGTCGCCCTGCAGGCTGTCGCGCTCGCAGAGCAGGATCACCGAGACCTCGCGGCCGCGCGCGGCAAGCTCGGCGGCGGCGACAAAACCGTCGCCGCCATTGTTGCCGCGGCCGGCGACCACCACGATCGGCCCCTTCTCGACCAGGTCCATCGCGGCTTCCGCGACGGCCTGGCCAGCGCTCATCATCAGCGCGAAGCCCGGCGTTCCGGCTGCGATGGTCAGCCGGTCGGCGCGTTCCATCTCGGTTGTGGTCAGAACGTCCATGCCGAATCCTCAATCGCTTCGCCTTTTCGAGAGGCAATTCCTGTGACGTTCGCGGGGTTTCTACTGGCCGACTGCATACGGTTTGATCTATTTGCCTATTTGTTAGGCTTGGATATCATAGCCCATGTGGTTCGATATCAGCCGATTGCCTGTTAAAAGGCTGATAACATTCCGAAATCGGGGACCTTAACAACTTGGCATAGACCCTGCTTTTGAGGAAGCCGCGCGCAAGGCCGCTTCATGCGACCATTGCGCGTGTTTCCGGCCACCGGCCGGAAGCCTTAAGACCAACCAGACTGCGCCCCACGCGCATCGAACTCGACCCTGCAATCTGCAATGCCCGGGAGGCGCTCAGTGAAGAAGATTGAAGCCATCATCAAGCCCTTCAAGCTCGACGAGGTGAAAGAAGCGCTCCAGGAAGTCGGACTGCAAGGCATCACCGTGACCGAGGCCAAGGGATTTGGCCGCCAGAAGGGCCATGCCGAACTGTATCGCGGTGCGGAATACATCGTCGACTTCCTGCCCAAGGTGAAGATCGAGATCGTGATCGGCGACGACCTCGTCGAAAAGGCGATCGACGCGATCCGCCGCGCGGCGCAGACCGGCCGGATCGGCGACGGCAAGATCTTCGTCTCCAACATCGAGGAAGCCATCCGCATCCGGACCGGCGAATCCGGGCTGGACGCTATTTAAGGGCGGTGCTATCCGGATTTTCTGACGGCAAAAGAGAAAAAAGGCTGCTTCGGCAGCCTGATTTCGTTTGAGTAGTCACACGAACTCGCCAAAAGCGGGAATAACGTCGCTCTCCGCTGGAAACCGACCCGCACATCCATAAGGGGTATTCATGAAGACCGCCAAAGACGTCCTGAAATCGATCAAGGACAACGACGTCAAATACGTCGACCTGCGCTTCACCGATCCGCGCGGCAAGTGGCAGCACGTCACCTTCGACGTCAGCATGATCGACGATGACATCTTCGCCGAGGGAACGATGTTCGACGGCTCGTCGATCGCCGGCTGGAAGGCGATCAATGAGTCCGACATGTGCCTGATGCCCGACCCGGTCACCGCGACGATCGACCCGTTCTTCGCCGAGACCACCATGGTCATCACCTGCGACGTGCTCGAGCCGACCACCGGCGAGCCCTACAACCGCGACCCCCGCGGCATCGCCAAGAAGGCCGAGGCGATGGTGAAGTCGATGGGCGTGGGCGACACCGTGTTCGTCGGCCCCGAGGCCGAATTCTTCGTGTTCGACGACGTGCGCTATTCGGCCGAGCCCTACAACACCGGCTTCCGCCTCGACTCCTCCGAGCTGCCGATCAACTCGGCGACCGAATATGAGGGCGGCAACCTCGGCCACCGCATCCGCACCAAGGCCGGCTACTTCCCGGTGCCGCCGCAGGACTCGGTGCAGGACATGCGCTCGGAGATGCTCGGCGCGATGGCCAAGATGGGCGTCAAGGTCGAGAAGCATCACCATGAAGTCGCTTCGGCCCAGCACGAGCTCGGCATGAAGTTCGACACCCTGACGCTGATGGCCGACCAGATGCAGGTCTACAAGTACTGCATCCACCAGGTCGCCCACATCTACGGCAAGACCGCCACCTTCATGCCGAAGCCGGTCTATGGCGACAACGGCTCGGGCATGCACGTCCACCAGTCGATCTGGAAGGACGGCAAGCCGACCTTCGCCGGCAACAAATACGCCGACCTGTCGGAGACCTGCCTGCACTATATCGGCGGCATCATCAAGCACGCCAAGGCGATCAACGCCTTCACCAACCCGTCCACCAACTCCTACAAGCGTCTGGTCCCGGGCTATGAAGCCCCGGTGCTGCTCGCCTACTCGGCGCGCAACCGTTCGGCGTCCTGCCGCATCCCCTACACCGCGAACCCGAAGGCCAAGCGCGTCGAGGTGCGTTTCCCCGACCCGATGGCCAATCCCTATCTCGGCTTCGCCGCGATGCTGATGGCCGGCCTCGACGGCATCAAGAACAAGATCGATCCGGGTCCGGCGATGGACAAGGACCTCTACGATCTGCCGAAGGAAGAGCTGAAGCAGATCCCGACCGTGTGCGGCTCGCTGCGCGAGGCGCTCGAGAGCCTCGACAAGGACCGCGCGTTCCTCAAGAACGGCGGCGTGTTCGACGACGACTTCATCGACGCCTATATCGAGCTCAAGATGACCGAGGTCGCACGTTTCGAAATGACCCCGCACCCGGTCGAGTTCGAGATGTACTACTCGCTGTAAGTTTTACGGCACCGACGACATGCGAAAGGCGCTTCCACCGGAAGCGCCTTTTGTTTTTGTACGCGACTACACCTTCGCCTTGGCGAGCCGCCGTCCGCCGGCGTCGAGCGCGCCGAATTTGCCCGCGATCATGTCCGGCGTCGGGATCATGCCGCCGAGCGACCAGCTCGCCGGCTCGCCCTCCTCGATCTTGACCCAGACGTTGGGGCGGAAGTCCGGGTTGCCCTGCCCCTCGATCTCGACCATGAGATCGGTGACGCGCTCCAGCAGCGCCTGTTTCTGCGCGACATCCAAGATGCCGCGGACGGTGGAAATGGTGACGTAAGGCATGGTCTCTCTCCATTGCTGAGGGTGTGACAACGCAGCGAAGATGGACCGGCCCCGGCACAATCAGGCAGTGGCCGATCGGACAGAGATCGGGCAATATCTGCCACCGCCGGATCGCGCTGATCGGCTAGCATGGCGGCAAATTCCGGAGATCTCATGAAGCTTGCGATTCTCGCGCTGGAAGGCTGCATGCAATCGGCGGTCGCCGGCATCGCCGACATCCTCACCCTCGCCAACCACGTGATGCAGCTGCGCGGCGGCAAGGCGCGCTTCAGCTGGCAGACGCTCTCGCTCGACGGCAAGGCGGTGCGCGCCGGCGGCGGCAAGTTGCTCGCCGTCGATGGTGCGGTGGGCAGGCGGACGGCGTGCGACGCGATCATCGTGCCGGGCAGCCTGGTCGATCATCTCACCGCCGAGCGCCTGCAACCGCAATATGACCGTGCCGGCGCCTGGCTGCGCCGGCAGCATGCCAGCGGCCGGCTGATCGGCGCGTTCTGCAGCGGCGTGCTGCTGCTCGCCAATGCCGGCTTGCTCGACGGCCGCCGCGCCACCATCACCTGGTGGCTGCAGAGCGAGCTTCGCCGCCGCCACCCCAAGGTCGATCTCGCCGGCGATGCCGTGATCACGCAGGCCGATCGTCTGGTCTGCGCCGCCGGCCCGATGTCGTGGGTCGATCTCCTGCTGCGGCTGATCGAGCTCGTCGAAGGCGCGGAGGTCGCAAAAATTTGCGCCGACTATGCGGTGATCGACACCGCGCAGCGCACCCAGGCGATCTTCATGCCGCTCGGCTACATGCTCGGCCAGGACCCGCTGCTGATGAAAGCGGACATGCTGGTGCGCCGCACCGGCAAGAACCCGATCACGGTGCGCGGCCTCGCGCACGCGCTCGGCCTCAGCGAACGCACGCTGAACCGCCGCTTCCGCGAACTGACCCACGAGCCGCCGCAGGCTTTCATCATGCGCCGCCGCGTCGAGCACGCCCGCACGCTGCTGGAGACCACGGCGCAGCCGATCAAGGCGATCGCCCGCGCCACCGGCTATGAGGACGAGAGCAGCTTTCGAAAAGCCTTCCGCAAGCTCACGCTTACCTCACCCCAGGCCTACCGCGCGCAGCGATCGATGCGCGCGGCCTGATCGCAGGAAGCCCGGAAGACTACGGTCAGCAACGCTGACGAACCTGATGACGTGCTGCGAACCGCATACAAGGTTGTGTTTCCGGGATCGACAACGCCTGGGGCTCGGGTGTTCACTGCCGGCAAGGACCCGAAAAGCGGCTTTCGATAAAACACACATTCATTTTGTGCATGGGGAGAAACGAGATGTCTTTCGTCGCTCGACGAATGGCGGCGCTTTCGACCGCTATCGCCATTCTCGCTGTCTGTGCTGGCAGCGCATTTGCCCAGAAGAAATACGACACCGGCGCAACCGATACTGAAATCAAGATCGGCAACATCATGCCCTACAGCGGGCCGGCATCCGCCTACGGCACCAGCGGCCGGGCCCAGGCGGCCTATTTCCGCAAGATCAACGCCGAGGGCGGCATCAACGGCCGCAAGATCAATTTCATCTCCTACGACGACAGCTACAGCCCGCCGAAGACGGTCGAGCAGGCGCGCAAGCTGGTCGAGGGCGACGAGGTCCTGCTGATCTTCGCCTCTCTCGGCACCGCATCCAACGGCGCGATTCAGAAATACATGAACGTGAAGAAAGTACCGCAGCTGTTCATTCAGACCGGTGCCACCAAGTGGAACGATCCGCAGAACTTCCCGTGGACCATGGGCTGGCAGCCCAGCTACCAGAGCGAGGGACGAATCTACGCCAAGCACATCCTGAAGGAAAAGCCGGGCGGCAGGATCGCGGTCCTCTACCAGAACGACGATTATGGAAAGGACTATCTCAAGGGCCTGAAGGACGGCCTTGGAGACAAGGCGGCGTCGATGATCGTCATCGAGGATGCGTATGAGGTGGCCGAGCCGACGATCGACACGCACATCGTCAAGATGAAATCGATGAATGCCGATGTATTCGTCGACATAGCCACGCCGAAATTCGCGGCGCAGGCCATCAAGAAGGCGGCCGAGATCGGCTGGAAACCGCTGCACATCCTCAACTCGGTCGGCTCCTCGCTCGGCGCCGTGATTCAGCCTGCCGGCTTCGAGAACGCGCAGGGCATCATCTCGGTGGCCTACCTGATGGATCCGCTCGATCCGCAATGGAAGGACGATCCCGGCATGAAGGCGTTCGACGACTATCTCTCCAAATATTTCCCCGAGGGCAATCGGGCCGACAGCCTGATTATGACGGGGTACAATGCCGCCCAGACGCTGGTTCAGGTGCTGAAGCAGTGCGGCGACGATCTCACGCGTGCCAACGTGATGAAACAGGCCGCCAGCCTGAAGGCCTTCCGGACCACCAACCTGCTTCCCGGCATCACGATGAACACCAGCCCGATCGATTTCGCGCCGATCAAGCAGATGCAGCTCAGACGACTCAGGGGCGAGCGATGGGAGCTCTTTGGGCCGATGCTCAGCGCAGAGGTGGGAGGTTAGCCGACCGCGGCCCCTCCCTGCGCCGCCCGGACTGTCCGAGTCCGCGTCATTGCGAGGAGCTCGCGACAAAATTGCAAAGCAATTTTGCGCTGAAGCGACGAAACAATCCACCTCCGCGTACGCGGAAAGATCGATTGCTTCGCGGAGCCTGTCATCCGGCGGCGCTTCGCGCCGACCGGGTGGCTCGCAAGGACGCTAATAGCTTTGGCTTGGCGAACGCCTACACCCGGAACAGCTTGGCGTACTTCGCCTTGATCTCCTCAGACTGCACCTGCACCTGGGCCGGATCGGCTTTCAGCATTTTCAGTTTGTCGAGCGGCACGTGCCCGGCCTTCTCCTTCACCTTGCCGTGGAACGAACGGTGCGCGAATTCGTCGGCCAGCATCTGTTGGGTCTCGGCGCTGAAGAAATAGCTCTGGAACAGCCGCGCGGCATTCGGGTTCGGCGCGTTCTTGAAGATGCCGCTGGGGACGATGATCAGCGGCGCGCCCTCGGTTGGATAGACCACCTCGACCGGCTTGCCCTGATCCTTGGCCAGCACGAGGTTATAGTCGTTGCCATCGGCCATCACCGCGCGCTCGCCGAGCAGGATCTTTTTCGGCGGATCGGCCGCCGACTGCACCTGCATCACCCGCTGCTGCGAAAGCTTCTCCAGATACGGCCAGCCGAGGTCGCGTGCCAGCACGAAGGTCGCGGTCATGATCGCGCCGGAGTAGCTCGGGTGCCCCTTGACGATCTTGCCGCGCCACTTGGGATCGAGCAGGTCGGCGTAGCTCTTCGGGGCCTCCTCGCGCTTCACCTGCTCGGTGTTGTAGCCGATCACCTCGAACCAGGCGCAGGATGTCGCCGAGGTGCCGTCGGGATCGATCTGGTCGGCCGGAAAATGCCTGGCGACGTCCTCCGGGACATAGGCCGCGAGCCAGTCGTTCTTCTTCCAGTCGAGATAATGCGCGGGATCGGTCGAATTGGCGACGTCGACGGCGTTGATGCCGCTGCCCTGCTCCTGCGCGATGCGCTGGAAGATGCGCTCCGCGCCGGAGCGCTCGACGCGGACGCTGATTCCGGGATATTTCTGCTCGAAGTCACGCGCGAGACGCTCGGCCGTGTTCAGTTCCAGCGCGCTGTAGAACGAGATCTTGCCTTCCTTCTTCGCGGCTGCGATCAACTCCGGCGTCACGGCTTCCGCCGGCGGCGCCGCCGCGCGCAGCGGCTCTGCGAATACCATGCCTGCGGCGGTGGCCGCCGTCACCTTGAGCCAGTCGCGCCTCGACCATTTGCGGTCCTGCATTCCATACTCCCTGAGATCGGGCCGTTGACCGGCCGCGCCTTTGTCGCGGGAGCTTAGCGCGTAGGATGGGTAGAGCGAAGCGAAACCCATCAAATAGCGGCCGCATCGGGGATGATAGGTTTCGCGCAGTTTATCATCGGGCCGGGCGTTGCGGACCCGTTGGCATCCAGGCGACGCCGCGGTCTACGTCTTCCCGGGCGGATTCTCGCGCAGGAAGCGTTCGAGATCGGGCTGCACGGAATAAGGCTGTGGAACCGGATCGCCCTGAAAGTCGACCTGAAGATCAAGGCAGCGCCGCAGCATCCGCGCCAGCTCGCCGCGCCGATAGGGCTTGGTGAGCAGCGGAATGCCGTGGCCGCCACGCCCCTGTTGTGCGGGCAGCACGCCGTCGCTATAGCCCGAGGTGAACAGCACCCGCAGTGCCGGGCGCCCCGCCATCAGTGTCTCCGCCAATTGCCGGCCGTTCATGCTGCCGGGCATCACGATATCGGTGAACAGAAGGTCGAACGCGGTGCCGCGTTTGACGATTTCGAGCGCGGCGTCCGCATTCGCCGCGACCAGCACGTGGTAGCCGAGGCTTTCGAGCTGGCCCGTGACATAGTCCCGGATCGTCGGGTCGTCCTCGACGCACAGGATCGTCTCGTCGCCGCCCCTGACGGGCAGATCGTCCTCCTCCGCCGCGCGCTGTGCAGTGCCGTCGGCCTTCGGCAGATAGATCCTGAAGATGGTGCCGTGCCCCTGCTCGCTCTTGACCTCGATCCCGCCGCCGCTTTGCTTGACGAAGCCGAACACCATGCTGAGCCCGAGCCCGGCGCCCTGCCCGACTTCCTTGGTGGAAAAGAACGGATCGAAGATCTTCTCCAGATGCGTCGGCGAAATGCCGGTGCCGTTATCGGTCACCTCGATCACGAGATGATCGCCGGCGCGCTCGACGCCGCACGCCACGGCGTCGGGAATCCCGAGCTGGACGTTGCGGGTCGCAAAGCTCAGCGTGCCGCCGTCAGGCATGGCATCGCGCGCATTGATGGCGAGATTGACCAGCGCGGCACCAAGCTGGCTGCGGTCGACGAAGGCGAGCCAGGCGTTGCGGCCGAGTTCCGTCCTGATCTCGGTCTGCGAGCCCAGCGTCTGCGACAGCAGCCGGACCACCTCGCCGATCAGATCGTTGACGTCGGTCTCGGCGGGCTGCAGCGGTTGCTTGCGCGCGAATGCCAGGAGGCTCGAGGTGAGCTGCGCGCCGCGATCGGCGGCATCGCTGATCAGCTTGGCGATCGCGGCAAGCTGCGGGTTGTCCTTGACGCCGTCGGCGAGGATCTCGATCGTGCCGGTGATCACGGTCAGCATGTTGTTGAAGTCGTGCGCGATGCCGCCGGTCAGCCGCCCCAGCGATTCCGACTTCTGCGCCTGGATCAACTGCTCCTCGGCGATCCGGCGCTGGCTGACATCCCTGAGAAAGGAATTGATGATCCAGCCATCGCCGCGGCGCAGCGCGTTGAGCGACACCTCGACATAGAACCTGTGACCGTCGCGGTGCAGGCACTCCGTTTCATAGCGCATGCCCATGCCGCCGGCCGCGGTTTCCTGCAGGAAGCGGGTGATCCGCTGCCGGTGCGCAAGGCGCAGCTCCTCCGGAAACACCAGTTCGACCACCCGATAGCCGACCGCCTCGGAGCGCGTCCAGCCGGTCAGCGCCTCGGCCTGCGGGCTCCAGTCGAGAATGAAGCCGTCCTGGTCGGTCTGGACGAAGGCGTCGAGCGCGGTCCTGACGATGGCCTGCGCCATCTGCTCGCTCTCGACCAGCGCCTGGTGTGCCCGCCGCTGCGCGGTGACGTCGTGCAGCACGGCGACCGCGCCCCGCAGATTGCCGGTATCGTCGCGTAGCGGCCGTGCGTTGACGACAAGGAAGACGGCCGGTTGCGGCGATTGCGGTTTGACGATCAGCTCGAAATCGTCGACGTCATCGCCGCGCAGCGCACGCGCCATCGGCGTGTCCGGGATCGGCATCACGGTGGTGCCGTCGGCATAATAGTTCTGGAAGGTGCGAACGCCGGTCAGGGTATCGAACCCGGGTTCGACGCTGTACAGCCGCCGCGCCGCGGCGTTGACGATCACGATCATCCCGTGCTCGTCGGCGACCACCACCGGATCGCGGATGCTCTCGACGGTCTTCTCCAGCAGGTGCTGCCTGCTGCCCAGCTGCGCCGACAATTCGGCCAGCGTCGCCGCGAGCTGAGCGGTCTCGCCGTCATCGCTCGAGCCGAGCGAGACCTGCTGGCCGCGCGACAGCGCCTCCGCCGCCCGCACCAGCTGGGCGGGCGTCCTGGACAGCGATCTCGCAATCACCTCAGCCGTCATCAATACCACCGCAACCGCGCCACCCGCGAGCAGAATGCCCGGCCAGGTCACGCCATGGATGAAGCCCAGCGCGAGCAGGAGCGCGGCGACGGGAAACATCATCCCCATCGCCAGACGGCCCGACAAATTCATCCCGACCACCCCCTCGTGTCGGCTGCACCGAAAATGGAAAAGGAAAAACAGTAATCCGGAAAGGGGTGTCGGCGCCGGAGCAAATATCCCTGTTGCTTAGCCGAGTCCGGCGCGGCATTCCGCCACTTTCGTATCCGTATTAGTACGGAGAAAGACCGTTTCCGGCGCGCGCTCGATACCGGAAGTACGGCTGCGGCCTGTCAACCAGCCGGACATCTCGCCAGCAGCGCAACTCAACACACTGAGAATCCGCGTGAAGGCCCCGGAGTACATGTCTTGGCGCCACGGTCAGGCACCGGCCGAACGCGCCATGCAGGATGCCGACATGGTCGCTCGCCGAACATGCAGTGCTCCGCATCCCCGCGTTCGGGGTCCGGCCCAGCCCTCCCCGGCGCTTGGCGACATTCTCAACGCCGACTAACGACACCTCGAAGTACCTCGGCTCCGAGACGCATTAGATGTTCGCGCTCGATATCGTGAGGCGGCCGAACGCGACCCCGATCCACGAGCTCGAGCGCTCCATGGCAAGCGGTGTTCCCGATTGCGGACGAACAATATCTCGGTCAAAATCGTCGGGACAGTTCAGGAAGGGTGAGCTGATAAGAGAAAGACGATGTGACGTACAGGCCGCATCCTCATCCCTGAGAAACTTAAGCTGCAAATACCCATCCGGGTCCCGTTGAATGTTAGCGCGCCGAAGAGCGGATCTGCTCTCAAGGCGGGAGACCTTGCATTTGATACGGAGCACAAAATGGATTCCATGCTGGATGACAGGAGCGCGGAAGGGCGGCTCGCGAGCTTGGAAGAGCAGCTTTCGAACCTCGCGCGCGAAGCGGGAGTCACGCCTTCCAACTCGCCGACCACCAGGAAGGCGTTTCGCGCGCCGCTAGCGACGGTTCATCGATTGGCGGATTGGCGCCACCTGGCTGTTGTCGGTTCTGTGCTGGCAGCATGCATTGGTGGCGCTGCTTGGTGGTGGTCGTCACCCACAGATACGGCGATGGTGGCCTCCTCTGGACACTCCTCACCTCCTGCGCAAACCCCACCGAAAGACGCCGCGCCGAAAGACGTTGCGCCGACTGCCGCCGCACTTTCTTCCGACCTGGCGCAGCAGCTTCAACCGATGGCGCGCGATCTCGCTGCCTTGAGGCAAGCGATCGAACAGCTTGAGGTGAGGCAAGAACAATTGGTCCGCGACCATAAAGACCTCGCAAGCCAATTCGAGGCGAGCCAAGCAGAAATGGCGCGCAGCAAAGGTATCATCGACCAGATCAAGGCGACCCAGGATCAGATGGCGCGCGAAAGCGAGACGGTCACCGAGCGGCTCAACGCTAGCCAGGAACAGCTGGCCGGTGTCATCGCCAACGCCGCGGAGCCAAAGGTGAGCCCCGAACAGCCAACGGTAAACCCGGAAATACCCCTGCCGCGCGCGCGGCCGGCGACCAACGTTGCCCAGCCCCGCAAACCGGCGCCACCCCCGGCGCGGCCGCACGCCACCGCCAAACCGCAACCGCCGGCATGGCCATGGTCAGTGCGCTAATGCCGTGACGTGCTTGCTTCCTGCGCGCCATCGACGCGGCAACACCCATACCTGCATTTGCGATCAATGAAGCAACACGAAGAGGCCGCTGGCGCTGGTCAGCGGCCTCTTGAACCTGATCTTAAATGAACGTCTTGGTGGTAAAATCTTTGCTTCAGGTCCGCCATTATTAGACGGGGAATTCGCCACACAGTGAAGCCCCAACAGGTGCGACGCTCAACGGAACTCTTGTGACGTTGCAGGGACAACACACTTTGCGTTGGGGACGCTCCACACGCCTGCCGCTCGGCTCATGGCTTGCCGAACCAAGGTGCGCCAAGCCGACCCGACGGGCAACTCAGCAAAACCTGTCAATCCTCGCGCGCGAAAATATTTCGCTTTATCCGAAGCGCAACTCAGTGTATGAATTCCCCGTCTCACCCGATCGAGGGGCGCTTCGCGGTCGTCACGAACGTGGGTCGAGATGCGGTGGACGCTGAGCGTGGTGCTGACGAGAGCGCGCAAGGCGGACGGCGAAATCGTGCAGGCCTGACGCCCTAACGGCAGGTGTCTTTTCACATTGCGCGATGCGCGTTGTGGAGACGGTGACAACAAAGCCCAGTCTCGCCGGGGAGAGCACGTATAAGCCGTAACCCATCGCGCAGGGAAAGCCGGGTTGTTCCCGGTTACACCTGTGGTCCTACCCCCGAGCTTTCTATCCTATGCTCGGGGCCCATGGGTGCGATCGGCACCCGGCTTTCCCTGCGCCCTCTGCTCAAGAGAGGGCCCAACGAAGAGCAAAGCTCGGACAAAACATGTCGCGAGAACGCGAAGTTATGACCGCTGACCGCGCAACACACTCAATGTCGTCCCGGCGAAGGCGGGACCCATTACCACCGATGGTCATTGTTGAGCAGTGCTGCAATGACGAGTCCCCTCCACAACACCCGCTGCGGAGTATGGGTCCCGGCCTTCGCCGGGACGACAGCTCGTTTTCCGGAGACGACGTCGTGATTAAACGCGCAGGGACGATGGCGGTGAAACCGTCCTACGCCGCCCGCCGCCGCTCGCGCAGCGCGTCGCCGAAGGCTTCGAACAGGGCGCGGTTGATCGGATTGCGCTGCGGATCGTATTCGGCGTGCCACTGCACACCCAGCGCAAAGCCCGGCGCATCGGCGATGCGGATCGCCTCGATGGTGCCGTCCTCGGCAATGCCCTCGATCACGACGCGCTTGCCGGGCTCGAGGATGCCCTGGCCGTGCAGCGAATTGACCCGAATGGTCTCCCGGCCGAGGATTTTTGCAAACGCGCCGCCCGGCGTCAGTGCGACGTCATGACGGTCGGCGAACACAACGGTCGGGTCAGGATGGATTTCGCCGTTCTCGAGCCGCGGCATCCGGTGGTTCATGCGGCCCGGAATCTCGCGGATCTCCGGATGCAGCGAGCCGCCGAAGGCGACGTTCATCTCCTGCAGGCCGCGGCAGATGCCGAAGATCGGAACGCCGCGTGCGACGCAGGCCTCCGACAGCGCCAGCGCGACGTCGTCACGGTGGATGTCGTAGGGCTCGTGGGCGGCACACGGTTCGGTGTTGAAGCGGGTCGGATGAACATTGGCGCGGGCCCCGGTCAGCACAACCCCGTCGACCACGTCGAGCAAGGCGCCGACCTCGGTGATTTCGGGGCTGCCCGCGAACATCAGCGGCACCGCGCCCGACACCTCGGCAACCGCGCGAAGGTTGCGCTCCCCGACCATCTGGACTGTGAAACGATTTTCGATGCGATGGGCGTTTCCGATCACGCCGACCACGGGCCGTCTCATTATTGAAGTCTCGCGCAATGATTCTTCTAAGTTTGCGACGTTGCGGAAACGATCATGCCTTCGAGTTCCCGCCGGATCAACTGTCTATATCTGCACAGGGGGGCTTGCAGTCCTGCACAGATTCGCACCCCTCGGGACCCAAAGCCGGCCGGACGGCCCCACCAATCGCGCCCGGCGCCACAGCGCGTCAGCGGCAAACCGGCACGGTCCCGCCAGCTTGATCCCGGCGGGATTTTCGCCAAAGACTGTTTCGGACCGTCGCGAAGGGGGAATCACCCGTGACAGACTCGGCTGACAATCGCCTGCAGGCCCGCAACGACTTGGCGTGGGCGATCGCCGTCGGCGGCATCGGCGTGGTGCTGTTCGCTGCCCTGCTGACCTTCGCCTGGCATTTCGCCGCGACCCTGTTCCTGCTGTTCGCGGGCATGCTGCTCGGGGTCGCCCTCAATGCCATGACCACCCTGCTCGGCCGGCTAACCAAGCTGCCCCACGCGTTGCGGCTTGCGATCGTCTGCCTGGCGATGGCCGGGCTGCTGTCCGGCATCGTGTTCCTCGGCGGCACCACGATCGCGCAGCAGGCCACGGTGCTGAGCAACACGATCAAATCGCAGCTCGGCAGCGTCAAGGACTTCCTCGAACAGCACGGGGTCGACACCAGCTATCTCGATTTCACCAATGCCGCCGGCGAGGCGAAGGGCGAAGGCAGCGCCGTGACGACGACGACAACGACGACGACACCCGCGCCGTCCCAGTCCCACGGCATCCCCGGCGCCGGCGCGCTGGCCTCCAGCGGCGGCGCCATCATCAGCCAGACGCTGAAGGTGCTGCTCGGCACCGTCAGCGTCGTCGGCAACTTCTTCATCGTGCTGTTTCTCGGGCTCGCCTTCGCGGCCCAGCCAGGCATCTACCGCGCCGGGCTGTTGTTCATCGCGCCGGCGAAGTACCGCGCGCAAGCGACAGTCATCGTCGACCGCATCGGCGAGACGCTGGAGCGCTGGCTGATCGCGCAGATCATCACGATGACGGCGGTGTTCCTCGTCACCTGGATCGGGCTTGCCATCATCGGCATTCCGAGCTCGTTCATCCTCGGCATCCAGGCCGGCCTGCTCGCCTTCATCCCGACGGTCGGCGCTATCCTCGGCGGGCTGATCGTGGTGCTGGCGAGCCTGGCGACGGGATGGATCGCGGCGCTGTCGGCCTTCATCCTGTTCCTCGGCGTCCACGCGCTGGAAAGCTACGTGCTGACGCCGATCATCCAGCGCCAGGCGCTCGACATCCCGCCGGCGACGTTGTTCGCGTTCCAGATCCTGCTCGGCGTCGTGTTCGGCATCTGGGGGCTGGCGCTGGCACTGCCGCTGATGGCGATCGCCAAGGTGATGATCGACCACTTCAAGACGGAGGATCCGGCGCGGACCGCGTGACCGCTCGTCAGGAGAGCAGCAGCACGGTTCCCGCGACCATCAGCATCACGCCGGCCAGCATCACAATCGGCCAGCGGCTCTTCGGCGGCTGGTAACGCCCCTGCGCGCGCCGTTCGGCGATCAGCGCGGTCTCGTACTCATTGGAGTCCGAGAACAGGCAGGCGAAACCGCTCCGCGCCGAAACCGCGTCGGCTTCGAGCGACATCAGGGCTGACTGCGGATTGCGGGTGCTGATCGACTCCATGCCCGAAAGCATGGGATCGAATGGTTAACCATTCGTTACCGCACTCACACCCGGACGCTCGCCGGCTTTTGCCGCGCCGAAGCCGGCAGGCCCGCGGTCTTGCGCCGCCAGTTCTCCAGCGAGAGCGGCAATTCCTCAGCCGCCTCGACGCGGTTGCGGCCGCCGCGCTTGGCTTGGTAGAGCGCGGTGTCGGCCGAGGCCAGCAGCACCTCGAGCTCGGTGCCGGCGGGACCGCCGGCGACGCCGATGCTGACCGTGGTGTCGACCGCGCCTTCCTCGCAGGTGATGTTGCTGTTCTCGAAGGCTTCGCGCACGCGCTCGGCGACCAGCACACCTTCCTCCAGCGAGCACGGCAGCAGCGCCGCGAATTCCTCGCCGCCGATCCGGCCCGACAGATCGCTGATCCTGAGGCTGTTGACCACGACGGCGGAGAACAGTTTCAGGATCTCGTCACCCGCGGGATGGCCGAAGCGGTCGTTGATCGACTTGAAGTGATCGATGTCGAAGATCATCACGGTGACCGGCCGGCCGGCAACGGACTCGCGCTCGATCACCCGGGCGCAGGCCTCGGTGAAGCCGCGGCGGTTGAGCATGCCGCTCAAGGGATCGATCGACGCAGCCGTCTTGTGCACGGCCACCGCGCGGTCCGACACCATCATGAAGATCACGAATACCGTGCCGATCGCGTACAGCACGAGCTCGATCGAAAACAGCGTAACCCAGAAGCTGGAGACGAAATTCTGGCCGTTCAATCGCAGCAGGTCGCCGACCAGGATCGGCAGCATCAGGACGCAACCGTGCGCGACCGGGATGACGATCGCAAGCCAGCGCCGCTGCATCGCGCGGCGGCGCTCGCTCCACAGTTCGGAGGCGGTCAGCGCGGCGTAGATCGCGACGATCCCGGCGCCGATCGTCAAGCGCATCGCGGGATCCTCAACCGTCGTCACCGCCCCGATCCATGCGATCGGGCCGAGCACGAGACCCAGCAGGTTGGCCTTGCGGCCGTGGAAAATGCGCGCGGCATTCCAGACCAGGCCGCAGGCGGCGAAGCCGATCGCATTGAGGCCCAGCAGAACCATCGGATCGAGCGTCGAACTGCCGACCGTCCAGACCGCGACCGAGGCCGCGCCGAGCAGATAGGCGGTACCCCACCATTTCAGCGCGGAAATGTTCTCCTGCCTGCCGAACAACCACAGCATGGCGCCGAGCATGCCCGCGACCATGGTGGCGAACAAATAAAGTGTCGATGGATCGAACGACATGAACTCACCCCAGCCCGGTGTGATGCAACGTTCGCAGGCGCAAATAAATACGGTGATGCAGCGCCACTGCGAGCCCGCAAGCTAGAAGGTGCGAGTTCCAATTTCGTTTGCACGCACACGCAAGTTTTCATGAAAAACTGCGCTAATTCGCGCCGAAGCATCGCCGGTCGAGCGCAGCAAAAAGGGCGCCTCGCGGCGCCCTCTGCAACTCGATGCCCGCGGCAACTGCCGCGAATTGTAAAACTCGAATTAGCGCTTCGAGAACTGGAAGGACTTGCGGGCCTTCGCCTTGCCGTACTTCTTGCGCTCGACCGAGCGGCTGTCGCGGGTCAGGAAGCCGCCCTTCTTGAGGACGCCACGCAGCTCGGGCTCGAAGTTGGTCAGCGCCTTCGAGATGCCGTGGCGGACAGCACCGGCCTGGCCGGACAGACCGCCGCCGGCGACGGTGCAGATCACGTCGTACTGGCCGTTACGGGCGGCAGCGACCAGCGGCTGCTGGATCATCATGCGCAGCACCGGGCGGGCGAAGTAGACTTCGAACTCGCGGGTGTTGACCGAGATCTTGCCGGAGCCCGGCTTGACCCAGACGCGGGCGACGGCGTCCTTGCGCTTGCCGGTGGCGTAAGCGCGGTTGTACTTGTCGACCTTCTTGACGTATTTCGGCGCGTGGGGCGCGGCCGGCTTGACCTGCGAGAGCTGGTCGAGGGACTGCAACGTATCGGACATTATGCGGCCCTCGTGTTCTTGCGATTCAGGGAAGCGATATCGACCTTCTCGGGGCTCTGCGCTTCATGCGGATGATCGGCACCCGGATAGACGCGCAGATTGCCCATCTGCATGCGGCCGAGCGGACCGCGCGGGATCATGCGCTCGATCGCCTTCTCGACGACGCGCTCGGGGAAGCGACCCTCGAGGATCTGCTTCGCGGTGCGCTCCTTGATGCCACCGATGAAGCCGGTGTGCTTGTAGTAGGTCTTCTGGTCGCGCTTGCGACCGGTCAGCACCACATGCGCGGCGTTGACGATGATGACGTTGTCGCCGCAATCGACATGCGGGGTGTAGGTGGGCAGGTGTTTGCCGCGCAGGCGCATCGCGACGAGCGTGGCGAGACGACCGACGACCAGACCCTTGGCGTCGATCACGACCCACTTCTTCGTCACTTCGGCGGGCTTGGCCGAGAACGTGCTCATGTGTGAAATCCGTGAAAAGGAAATCGGCGCCGTATGCGCCGAACTGGGCAGCTTTCTAGAGAAGCGGCGATCACCCGTCAATGCTTACGCGCTCAATTTACATTAGCTAAAACAACGACTTACAAATATGGTGTAATAATACCGCAGAAAAGTCTATTGATTTGGAATGGAATAGGTCGCCGTGACATGAGCGATAGGATCGGGAGACGACCCGGACAGCAGGTTGACCTCGCCGACCGCGAGCCGCTTGCCGAGCTTGAGCAGCCTCGCCACCGCGAGCACATCCTGCCCCGGCTGGCCCTTGCGCAGGAAGTTGATGTTGAGGTTGGTGGTCACGGCAAGGCCGACCGGCCCGATCGCCGACAGCAGCACCACATACATCGCGAAATCTGCCAGGCCCATCAGGGTCGGCCCGGACACCGTACCGCCCGGCCGCAGCATGCGCTCGCTGAAGCGCTGGCGCAGCAGGGCGGTCTCGCCGTCGGCGCTTTCGATCCGGACATCGTCGTGGACGAACGCCTGCGGGAATTCCCTCCGCAGGAACTCCTCCACGTCAGCCACGCTCATTTTCGCTGTCGCCATGCCGTCCCTGCCCTCGCTTCAGCCTGCCTGTTACATTAAGTTGTCACAGAGACCAAAGTGGAATTTCATCATGTCCGCCCAAGCCGCCCGCGCCGAAGCGCCGCAACACCAGCCGATCCTGCTGCGTGAGACCATTGGCAGTATCGCGCTACTGACGCTCAATCGCCCCGGAGCGCGCAACAGCCTCTCCGAGGGCCTGATCGCCGAGTTGCACGCCGCACTGAACGATGTCGGCGGCGACAAGCGCATCCGCGCCGTTGTGCTCGCCGCCAACGGCCCGGCGTTCTGCGCCGGCCACGACCTCAAGGAGCTTACCGCGCGCCGCAGCGATGCCGACCGCGGCCGCGCCTATTTCGCGCAAATCATGAACGCCTGCAGCGCGATGATGCAGGCCATCGTGCGCCTGCCGAAGCCGGTGGTCGCAGCCGTCCAGGGCATCGCCACCGCGGCCGGCTGCCAGCTCGTCGCAAGTTGCGACCTCGCGGTCGCCTCCGACGCGGCGGCGTTCGCGACGCCGGGCGTCGACATCGGGCTGTTCTGCTCGACACCGATGGTGGCGCTGTCGCGCAACGTGCCGCGCAAGCAGGCGATGGAGATGCTGCTGACCGGAGAGCCGGTCTCGGCGGCAACGGCGCAGAGCATCGGCCTCGTCAACCGCGTGGTCTCCGCGGGCACCGAACGCGACGCCGCGATCGCGCTGGCCGAGAAGGTCGCGCTGAAATCGGCCTACACGGTCAAGCTCGGCAAGGAAGCGTTCTATCGCCAGGCCGAGATGAACCTCGCCGACGCCTATCGCTTCGCTGCCGAGGTGATGACCGAAAACATGATGGCGCGCGACGCCGAGGAAGGCATCGGCGCCTTCATCGAGAAACGCGATCCGAAGTGGCAGGACAAGTGACGACCTGAGGTCGTCATTCCGGGATGGTGCGTTAGCACCAGACCACAGGTGCGCAATTGCGCACCGGGAATCTCGAGATTCCAGGTTCTCGCTGCGCGAGCCCCGGAATGGCAAAACCGGAAGAAAAATGAATCACGACGCCTACGACGACAATTATATCCGCAGCATCCTGAACAACGTCAAGACGATCGCAATGGTCGGCGCCTCCCCGGTCAATGTGCGGCCGAGCTATTTCGCATTCAAATATCTGGCGCAGCGCGGCTACGACATGATCCCGGTCAACCCCGGCCATGTCGGCAAGACGCTGATGGGCAAGCCGTTCGTCGCCTCGCTTGCGGACATCGATCGGCCGATCGACATGGTCGACATCTTCCGCAATTCAAGCCACATCATGCCCGTGGTCAACGAGGCGCTGACATTGTCGCCGCTGCCGAAGGTGATCTGGATGCAGCTTGGCGCGCGCGACGACGCCGCGGCCGAGAAGGCGGAAGCCGCGGGTCTCAAGGTGGTGATGAACCGCTGCCCGAAGATCGAGTATGGCCGGCTGTCGTCCGAGATCTCCTGGATGGGCGTCAACTCGCGCACGCTGAGCTCCAAGCGTGCGCCGATCCCGACACAGGGCATGCGGCTGTCGCTCAACCGAACCAGTTTTGGCGGCGGCCAGACCGCGGCATCCGACCGCGCTGCGAAAAACAAAACCGAGACGACCTGACGTTTGCGCGGAATATTCGTCGCGATCATACGGTACAACGCAGCATGCCCGTTTCAAACCACGGCGCATCCGCCAACGCGGCTTGACGGCGAACGCCGCCGCCATCAGCATGCCGCGCGTTTCGACCAGGCCACAACAGGATACTAAAGAATGACCGATCGCCTTCCGGGATTTTCCACCCTCGCCGTGCACGCCGGCGCGCAGCCTGATCCCACCACCGGCGCGCGGGCGACGCCGATCTACCAGACCACGTCATTCGTCTTCAACGATGCCGACCACGCGGCCTCGCTGTTCGGCCTGCAGGCATTCGGCAACATTTATACCCGCATCGGCAATCCGACCAATGCCGTGCTCGAGGAACGTGTCGCGGCGCTCGAAGGCGGCACCGCGGCGCTCGCCGTCGCTTCCGGTCACGCGGCGCAGCTCGTCGTGCTGCAGCAGCTGTTGAAGCCCGGCGATGAGATCATCGCCGCGCGCAAGCTCTATGGCGGATCGATCAACCAGTTCACGCATGCCTTCAAGGCGTTCGGCTGGAATGTGGCCTGGGCCGACCCCGATGAGATCGAAAGCTTCGAGGGCGCGGTGACGCCGCACACCAAGGCGATCTTCATCGAGTCGATCGCCAACCCGGCCGGCAGCATCACCGACATCGAGGCGATCGCCGCCGTCGCACGCAAGGCCGGCGTGCCGCTGATCGTCGACAACACGCTGGCCTCGCCCTATCTGATCAAGCCGATCGATCACGGCGCCGACATCGTCGTGCACTCCCTGACCAAGTTCCTCGGTGGTCACGGCAACTCGCTCGGCGGCATCATCGTCGATGCCGGCACCTTCGACTGGTCGAAGGACAACAAATATCCGATGCTGAGCGAGCCGCGCCCGGAATATCACGGCATCCGGATCCAGGAGACCTTCGGCAATTTCGCCTTCGCGATCGCCTGCCGCGTGCTCGGCCTGCGCGACCTCGGTCCGGCGCTGTCGCCGTTCAACGCCTTCATGATCCTGACCGGCATCGAGACGCTGCCGCTGCGCATGCAGAAGCACTGCGACAATGCCAAGGCGGTGGCGGAATTCCTCTCCACCCACCCCGCCGTGTCGGCGGTGAACTATGCCGGCCTGCCCGGCGACAGGTACAACGCTCTGCAGCGCAAATATGCGCCGAAGGGCGCCGGGGCGGTGTTCACCTTCAGCCTCAAGGGCGGCTACGACGCCGGCGTCAATCTGGTGTCGAACCTGAGGCTGTTCTCGCATCTCGCCAATGTCGGCGACACCCGCTCGCTGGTGATCCATCCCGCCTCCACCACCCACAGCCAGCTCGACGACGCCGCCAAGGTGAAGTCGGGCGCGGCGCCCGAGGTGGTGCGGCTTTCGATCGGCATCGAGGACAAGGAAGACCTGATCGCCGACCTCGACCAGGCCCTGCGCGCCTGATCCCGCAATTGTTCCGGAGCGGTGCGCCGCAGCGCTCCGGCAACTTGCCTAAGGCGACGGGCCTCCCGTTAACGCTTAATACCGACGGGCCTCTCGTCAACGTTCAATCCGGCTTAAACTGGCAGTGATAGCCTCCGGATGATTCGGGAGACCATTGATGCTGCGCTGGACATTGCCGCTCGCGATCGCGCTGTTTGCGATCCCGCCTGCTGACGCCGCCGACGGCCCGGCCGTCGCCAAGAGCGCGACCGTCAAGGCCGCGAGCCAGCTGCCGGCGGGCCTGCCGCGGCGGCATTACGCCTACCGCACCACCGTTACATCGCCGACCTATGTGCGACGCGGACGCCAGCTCGTGGTTGTCGAGCCCGTGGTGATCCCGCTCAATACCGAGCCGTATATCCCGTTCGTGCCCGGCGAACCGCTGCTGCCGGGATCGTCGTCACTGCCCGGCTATTACGGCAACTGGCACTCCTACAACTACCTCGGCCCGTACTACGGCGGTGCCTATGTGACCTATTGGGACCGCCTGCCCTACGCCTGCGGCGTCTACGGCTACTGCTAGCGCGGAACGATCGCGTGGCCAGATCGCCGCAGAAATCCAGCGCACCGGCCTCGGGCAACGCGGTGACCGCCGATCTCGTCGCGGTGCTGGTCGCCGTCACCGAGGGCACGCCGAAGATCATGACCATCGCCGGCGGCTCCGCGTTGCCCAGCGGCCCGTTCGAGTTCACCCATCGCTCGCTGCAGACCGCGCTGCGGGCCTGGGTCGAAGCGCAGACCGGCCACCCGCTCGGCTATGTCGAACAGCTCTACACCTTTGCCGACCGCGGCCGCTCCGGCGACACCAAGGGGCCGCACAGCGTCTCGATCAGCTATCTCGGCCTGACCCGCGAGGACCGTGTCGGCGAAGGCTTTGAGGCACACTGGTCCGGCTGGTACGACTACTTCCCCTGGGAGGATCACCGCGCCGGCGCACCGAGTTGCCTGGCCAGGATCATCGCGCCGAAGCTGAAGGCATGGGCGAAGGTAGCACCGTCGCCAACGCTGCAGCGCGAGCGATGGCAGCGCTGCGCTATCACCTTCGGCCTCGATGATCGCGACTGGAACGAGGAACTGGTGCTGCAGCGCTATGAGCTGCTCTACGAGGCCGCGCTGATCCCGGAAGCCGGGCGCACGCACGGCCGCCAGGCGCCGATCGTGCCGGGCAAACCGATGACGGCGGATCATCGCCGCATTCTCGCGACCGGGATCGCGCGGCTGCGCGCGAAGATCAAATACCGTCCTGTGGTATTCGAGCTGATGCCGGCCGAGTTCACCCTGCTGCAACTGCAACGCAGTGTTGAGGCGCTCGCAGGCCGGCTGGTCCACAAGCAGAACTTCCGCCGGCTGATCGAGCAGCAGGAACTCGTTGAAGAGACTGGCGCAATGGCCACCGATACCGTCGGCCGGCCGGCCAAGCTGTTCCGCTTCCGCCATGCCGTGCTGGCCGAACGGGCCGTCGCCGGCACCAAGCTCCCGCTTTCGCGCACTTGACACGCCTTATGCTCAGGATAAGTATAAGCCATCTTATGCTCACGGAGAGTATAAATGGCTGCACTCGATACCGATCTGCTCACCCGCACCGCGCCGCTCTATGAGCGCGTCAAGCGCGTCATCCCGCCGTTCGAATGGGCCACGTTCGCCGAGGACGTCGATGCGATCCTTGCGCTGAAACGCCGCCGCAACGCGGTGGTGCTGGCACACAATTACCAGACGCCGGAAATCTTCCACGGCGTCGCCGATATCGTCGGCGACAGCCTGTTGCTCGCGCGGGAAGCGACAAAGGTCGACGCCGATGTCATCGTGCTCGCGGGCGTGCATTTCATGGCAGAGACGGCGAAGCTGCTCAATCCGGCCAAGACCGTGCTGATCCCCGATCTCAAGGCCGGCTGCTCGCTGGCGGATTCCATCACGGCGCAGGACGTGCGGCTGATGCGTGCGCGCTACCCGGATGCACCGGTCGTCGCCTATGTCAACACCTCGACCGCGGTGAAGGCCGAGTCCGACATCTGCTGCACGTCAGGCAATGCGCTGAAGGTGGTTGAATCGCTCGGCGCCGAGCGCGTCATCATGCTACCGGATGAATATCTTGCGCAGAACATCGCCAAGCAAACCAGCAAGAAGATCATCGCCTGGAAGGGCCACTGCGAGGTGCACGAGCTGTTCACCGCCGACGACGTGCGTCAGCTGCGCGAGGATCATCCCGATGTCACCATCCTGGCGCATCCGGAATGCCCGCCCGAGGTGGTCGCTGAAGCGGACTTTGCCGGCTCGACGGCTGCGATGCAGTCGTTCGTCGAGAGCAAACGTCCGCCGCGCGTCGTGCTGCTGACGGAATGCTCGATGAGCGACAACATCGCCGCACTAAATCCCGGTATCGACTTCGTCCGCCCCTGCAATCTCTGTCCGCACATGAAGCGGATCACGCTGAAGAACATCCGCCACGCACTGGAGACCAACCAGCACGAGGTCACCATCGACCCTGCGATCGCCGCTCGCGCGCGCAAGAGCGTCGAAAGGATGCTGGCGATATGAGCACCGATATCTCCGATCTCAACGGCCGCCCGGTGATCGTCGGCGGCGGCGCCGCCGGGCTGATGACCGCGCTTCAGCTCGCGCCCGAGCCGGTCGTGCTGCTGTCGAAATCGCCGCTCGGCGCGGAAGCTTCCAGCATGTGGGCACAGGGCGGCCTTGCCGCGCCGGTCGGCGCAGATGACAGCCCTGCCCTGCATCTCGCCGATACGCTCGCGGCCGGCGCCGGCCTTTGCGACGCGGCCGCCGCGAGCCGGATCGTCCACGCCGCGCCCGCCGCCGTCGAACAGCTGGCGAGGCTCGGCGTCGCCTTCGACCGCCACGCCGACGGCAGCTGGCGCCTCGGGCTGGAGGCCGCACATCGCCGCAACCGCATCGTGCACGCCACCGGCGACGGCACCGGCCGGGAGATCATGCGCGCGCTGATCGCGGCAGTCCGCCAGACGCCGTCGATCACGCTGCTGGAAGGCGTCGAGGCGCGCCGGCTGATCGTCGAGGACAACGCGGTCAGGGGCGTGCTTGCAGCGAGCGCAAGCGGCGCGCTGACGATCGCGAGCAACCGCGTCGTGATCGCGACCGGCGGCATCGGCGGGCTGTACGCCGACAGCACCAATCCCGGCGGATGTTTCGGCCAGGGGCTCGCGCTCGCCGCACATGCCGGCGCGAAACTGTCGGACATCGAGTTCGTCCAGTTTCATCCGACCGCCTTCGACGGGCCGTCGCGGCCGATGCCGCTGTTGACCGAGGCGATCCGCGGCGACGGCGCGGTGCTGATCGACGAGACCGGCCAGCGCTTCATGGCCGATCAGCCCGGCGCGGAGCTTGCGCCACGCGACATCGTCGCGCGCGCCGTGTGGCGCCACCGCGCCGCGGGGCATCGCACCTTCCTCGACGCGCGTGAGCACCCGGGGGCGGATTTCGCCCAGCGCTATCCCGTGATCAGCGCGTTCTGCAAGATGGCCGGCATCGATCCCGCCCATGATCCGATCCCGATCCGGCCGGCGGTTCACTACCATATGGGCGGCATCGCGGTTGATGGTTTTGGCCGCAGCACGGTGCAGGGCCTGTGGGCCTGCGGCGAGGCCGCACGCACCGGGTTGCACGGGGCCAACCGGCTCGCCAGCAACTCGCTGATGGAAGCGATCGTCTGCGCGCGCTGGGTCGCCGAGAGCATCGAAAGCGTGAGTGCGGGCCCGCGCGCCATGCTGCGCGACGACGCGATGTCACAGGCCTCCGATCCCTCCGCCGTGCGACCGATCCTCACCCAGGGGCTCGGCGTCCTGCGCGACCGCGACGGGATCGCCCGCGCGATCCGCAGCCTCTATCCACTCGCATGCGGCCACAGTGCGGCGTCCGATGCGGCATTGATCGGATTGATGGTCGCGATTGCCGCAATCAGGCGTGAGGAAAGCCGCGGGGGCCACTTCCGCAGCGATTTCCCGCACACCGCTGCGTCGGCCGTTCCGTCGTCCCTCACCCGCGTCGATGCACTCGCCGCCGCGCGCGACATCGTCGAATCCACACCATTTGCCAGGAGTGCCCTGTCATGACCCTCAGTCCCCTATTGCCGCTGATCTATGAGCCGATCGTGCAGACAGCGCTGCGCGAAGATCTCGGCCGCGCCGGCGATATCACCGCAGACGCCATCGTGCCGGCCGGCCAGCAGGCCCGGCTGGTGATGCGGGCACGGCAGCCCGGCGTGATCGCCGGGCTCGACGTCGCGCGCTCAGCCTTCCAGACGGTGTCGCCGGCGATCACGCTGCGCGCCGAGCGGCCCGACGGCAGCACGGTCGAACCCGACCAGGTCGTCGCGATCATCGACGGCCCGGCGCGCAGCCTGCTCACGGCGGAACGAACCGCCCTCAACTTCCTCTGCCATCTGAGCGGCGTCGCCACCGCAACCGCCACGCTGGTCAAGGCCGTGGCGGGCACCCGCGCGCAGATCGTCTGTACCCGCAAGACCACGCCGGGACTGCGGGCGCTGGAGAAATATGCGGTGCGCGCCGGCGGCGGCGGCAATCACCGCTTCGGCCTCGACGATGCCGTGCTGATCAAGGACAACCACATCGCGCTCGCCGGCGGCATCCGCACCGCGATCGAGCGCGCCAAGGCCAATGCCGGCCATCTCGTCAAGATCGAGGTCGAGGTCGACACGCTGCCGCAGCTCGAGGAGGCGCTGACGCTCGGCGTTGACGCGGTGCTGCTCGACAACATGACGGCCGAGCAGCTCAGCCAGGCGGCGGCGATGGCGCGCGGCAAGGCGCTCACCGAAGCCTCCGGCCGCATCACCGCGGCGACGGCCGCAGCGATTGCCGCAACCGGCGTCGACCTGATCTCGGTCGGCTGGGTGACCCACAGCTCGGCCGCGCTCGATATCGGGCTCGACTATCTGTCCTGAGAGGCTGGCTCGAAAGCGATCGATGAAATCGGTGCTTCGTAGCTCCGTCATGCCCGGCCTTGTGCCGGGCATCCACGTCTTTGCTTCAGCTGCGCAAGAAAGACGTGGATGGCCGGGACATAGGCGAGCGGAAGCGAACGCCGTCCTTCGGACAGCTATGCCCGGCCATGACGAAAGAGAACCATTTTCGTTCAGTCAGAAACCAGGCTGGCCGACCGGCACGAGGGTCGGCTGGTCCCGTTCGGTCCGGCGCGCGGCAAAGCGCTCGGCCTGCAGCACCGCGAGCGTCAGCACGACGATGGCGACCGCCTGGTGCGTCAGCGCCAGATCGATCGGCACCTGATGCAGCAGCGTCAGGATGCCGAGGGTCGCCTGCAGCGTGATCGCCGCAACCAGCCACCAGGCCCCCGCGATGACGGCGCCGCCGGCGCGCGCGCGCATGGCATCGATCGCATGCGCGATCGCCAGCACGAACAGCAGATAGGCGGTCATGCGATGTTCGAACTGCACCGTCAGCGTGTTGTCGAACAGGTTGCGCCACCACGGCGTCTCGAACCACAGCCGGTCAGCCGACGGAATGAAGCCGCCGTCGATGTCGGGCCAGGTATTATAAACCCTGCCCGCGCGCAGCCCCGCGACCAGCGCGCCGAAATAGAGCTGCACGAAGATCAGCACGAGCAGCACCGCGCTCGTGATCTTCAGCCTGAGCGGCGCGATCACGGCCGGACGGTCCGTCAGGCGCCGCAGCGTCCAGACGATTGCCGCGAAGATGAGGAGCGCCAGCACCAGATGGGTCGCCAGCCGATACTGCGACACCTCGACGCGTTCCGAGAGGCCGGACGCGACCATCCACCAGCCGACGCCGCCCTGCAGCGCGCCGAGGCCGAAAATCACCCACAGCCGCCGCCCGAGTTCGCCGCTCACCGCGCCGCGCCACAGGAAATACAGGAACGGCAGCAAATAGGCCGCGCCGATCACGCGGCCAAGCAGCCGGTGGCTCCATTCCCACCAGAAGATCGTCTTGAAGTCCGCGAGCGTCATCCCGGCGTTGAGCTCGCGATATTGCGGGATCCTCTTGTAGCCCTCGAAGGCCTGCGTCCACTGCGCCTCGGTCAGCGGCGGCAGCGCGCCGGTCACCGGCTTCCATTCGACGATCGACAGGCCGGACTCGGTGAGCCGCGTGGCGCCGCCGACCAGGACCATCAGCGCGATCAGGGCGGCGACCGCGACCAGCCATACCCTGACGGCGCGGAGCTGCGATGTCTTTGCGGAAATACCGGCCATTTCGCCCTGACTTGATTGGATTTTCGAGCCCCTTATAGTCCGCGGCGCCCGCGGCGCAAGCGCCGCCCGGAGCCTCGTTTCCGTTCAAGTCGGAAGGAAGCTCCAGAATCTTGTTTTGACGCGTTTTCTTTGCGCGAACCGGTGTCGGCTTCGCTGGAAAACGCCCTGATCACGAGTTGCACATATCCGCCATGGCCATACGCACCCGCAAACTGCTCGGAACCATCTTCCTGCTGATCCTGGTGGTGGTGTGGTCGCTGCTCGGCATGACGGTCGCCCAGACGCCGTGGCTTGCGAATTCGGGGCTGCTGCAGGCGATCTTCTACGTCGTCGCGGGCCTCGGCTGGGTGCTGCCGGCGATGCCGATCGTCGCCTGGATGTCGCGGCCCGACCGCGCCTAAATAACGCTCTGGTTGCGCGCGCTGCGCGTCGGCCGCACCGGCGCGAACATCACGCCCGACAGCAGCACCCGCATCATCCGCAGCGAGCGCACGCGGCCGTCCCATGCGATGCGCGGCAGCGCGTGGAGGTTGGTGCGGCCCTGCGCCTCGACCACCCCTGGTATGGTCGACACCGCGCTGGCAAAGCCGGTCTGTTCCGCCATCACCACGTGCGGACGGCCGAACGCATCGCGGTCGCCGAACGGGAATGCGAAATGCCTGACCTGCCGCCGCAGCGCGCTCTCGGCCACCGCCTTGCCCATCGCCATCTCGCGCTGCGCGTCGGCATCCCTGAGGCTCGACAGCGCCGGATAGTTCACGGTCGCACTGCCGAACGTCACGTTCGGATCGGCCGCAAGCTTCGCCAGATCCTGCCAGTCGAGTGACGCATTGCGTGACAATTGGGCCGCGTCGGTCGAATAGCGCCTGGCGAGATCATTCAGCGCGTAGGACAGGTCCGACGGCGGCAGCTTGCGCAGCCAGCCGGACAGGAAATCGAACAGCTCGTATTTGTCCGACAGCGTCGAGACTGCGAAGTGCCGCTCCCTGCCGTCGACCATGAGGCTGATGCGGCTCTCGCGGGCGATGATGTCCTCGAGCGCCAGCCACCACGCCACGCCCACGCCGTCCGGGAAAGCCGTCGGCAGATACAGGGTGAAGGGGACGCCGTGCCTGGCGAGCACCGGCCGGGCATGGGTGACGATGTCCTTGCTGGCGCCGTCAAAGGTCAGGCAGGCAAAGCGCCGGCGTTCCGGCAAGGTCACCGCGCGGCGGCAGGCCTCGTCGATCCCGATGATGTCATACTGCCAGCGCTTCAGCGCGCGGATCGTGCGATCGAGGAATGCCGGCGTGATCTCCTCGGACTTCAGCGGCTGAAACCGGCCGCGTCGCGCGGGACGAACGCGGGCGAAGCGCAGGATCACCCCGGCGCCGCCGCTCTCGCGTTCCTGCAGCTTGAAGGCGCCACTGAAATACGCGAGCTCCATCCGGGCCCGTCGTAAAATCCCGCTGTCCGGCGCCAAGATCCCCGTCCTCGTCAGGCGGTTCCCGCGCACCGCCGCGGCATTGTTATTACCCTTTGTTGACATTTCCCTGCGAAGGTCGGCCCCAGCCGAGAACTGTAAACTAATACCTAAAAATTTCGGATTCCGAGATGACAATGGCGGCGGCAATCGAAGGCCAGACGGCCGAGGCGCGAGCGTGGCCGAACGCGATCCGCGTTGCCGGTGTCGACATCTTTCATGATCTCACCGCGGCCGAGGCCACCTGGCGCGGCTTCGAGACACCGCAGCACAGCTACACGCCCTATCAGCGGTTCGATTTCCTCGCCGCTTGGCAGCGCCAGGTCGGCGAGCGCGAGGGCCTGCGGCCCTTCATCGTCGTCGCTCATGACAGCGAACGCCGCCCGCTGCTGCTGCTGCCGCTCGCAATCGAGGCCCGCCTCGGCGCGAACTGCGCGAGCTTCATGGGCGGCAAGCATGCGACCTTCAACATGGCGCTGTGCGCGAAGGATTTCGCCGCCAACGCGACGGAAGCCGATATCGCGGCCCTGATCGGATCGATCGCCGAACGCTCCCGCGCCGATGCGCTCGCGCTCTGCCAGCAGCCGCTGCGCTGGCAGGACCTGCCGAATCCGCTGGCGCTGCTGGCGCATCAGCCTTCGGTCAACGACTGCCCGGTGCTGGCGATCGAACCCGGCGCGGCACCGGCGACGCTGGTCAGCAACTCGTTCCGCCGCCGCCTCAAGGGCAAGGAGCGCAAGCTGCAGGCGCTGCCCGGCTACCGCTATTACGTCGCGAGCGAGAGCGCCGATGTCTGCCGCCTGCTCGACTGGTTCTTCCGCGTCAAGCCGCAGCGCATGGCCGAGCAGAAGCTGCCGAACGTGTTCGCCGAGCCGGGTATCGAGCAATTTGTTCGTGCCGCCTGCCTCGCGCCGCGCGCCGACGGCAACGGCTATGCGATCGACATCCACGCGCTGGAGTGCGACGAGGAAGTGATCGCGATCTTCGCCGGCGTATCCGACGGCCATCGCTTCTCGATGATGTTCAACACCTACACGATGTCGGCCAATTCCAAGTTCAGCCCCGGCCTGATCCTGATGCGCGATATCATCGATCGCCATGCCGGCCTGAACTACCGCGCTCTGGATCTCGGCATCGGCTCGGACGAGTACAAGCGGCTGTTCTGCAAGGACGATGAAGCCGTCGTCGACAGCTTCATTCCGCTCAGCCTGCGCGGCAAGCCGGCGGCCAGCGCGCTGTCGGCCATCAATCGCGCCAAGCGCGCCGTGAAGCAAAATCCGGCGCTGTTCGAGATTGCGCAGAACCTGCGCAGCATGTTCCGCTGAGCGTTCAGCCCGTCGCGTCGCCCTGCTCTGCGCCGCCACTCGGTACGCCGAGCCGTTTCATCGCGTCGAACAGCAGTGCCGCAGCGGGTGACAGCGCGCGTTTCCGCAGCTTGATCAGGCCATAATTTTCCAACAACAGCCTGTCGCGCAGGCGCAGCACCTTGAACCGCTGCGGATCGACCAGATCGAACACCAGCATGGGGACCGGCACGATCGCGTCGATGCCCGCGGCAATTCCGACTGAGGCAAAAAACGATTCGGTGTTGATGACCCGGCGCGGCGGCGTCACGCCGCGGCTCATGAACAGCCTCTCGAGCGCCTGGCGCATGAAGGATTCGCGCGGCTGGCAGATCCATTGCTGGTCGGCCATGTCCTCCAGCTCGACCGTCTCGCGGCCGGCCAACGGATGCTCCGCACGGACGAGCAGCACCGCCTCCTCCGCGCCGATCTCGTAATAGTCGAATTGCCGGGGATCGATGCCGGCGGGAATCCTGGCGACGACAAAATCGAACTCGAGCGCCAGCAGCCGCGTGATCAATGGCGGGCTGGTGCTGACATCGAGCGAGATGTTCACCCGATTCAGCTTCTCGCCGAGATACTGGATCACATCGACGACGAGGTCGATGCTCGGCTTGGCGACCGTTCCAACGGAGACGGTGCCGAGCTCACCGGATTTGTAGCCCGCGAACTCGTCGGTGACCTGGTCGAGATCGGCCAGCACGCTCTTGCCGCCACGGATCAGGATCGACCCATAGGCCGTCGGTTCGACGCCGCGCGCTGTGCGCTCGAACAAGGGAACCCGCGCCAGCGCCTCGATTTCGGCGAGCATCTTCGATGCCGCGGATTGGGTGATGTTCAACCGCTCGGCGGCGAGCTGCAACTTGCGTTCATTGTCGAGAGCGACCAGCAGGCGCAGCTGGCGCAGTTTCAGATTATTGATCACGGCCCGCCACCATCCTGCCCGGCAAGGGCCTTTTCCGTTCCGATCAAACCGGAACGGGGCTTCAGATTCTGCTTTGACGCGTTTTCTTGGCGCGAACCGGCAGCCACTTCGCTGCAAAACGCTCCAGGGTTCCCGCGTTTATACCGCGGTGCATCATGACAGTTTCGCCGTGGCTGCATTCCCAAATGCCATTAGTCACGCGGCAGTCGATTACACAACAATGAACAGGACTTGCAAGGGCAACGCGACGAACCGTTGCGGGTGCGCCAGGTGCGCCCCGAACAGCGCAGTGGTCGTCTGCCGAATCGAAAACAGGAAGGGATGGGAACGATGGGCGACGATGTCGAGAAGCGCGCGATCGGAAAGATGATGCGGCGGCTGATTCCGTTCCTCATCCTGTGTTACTTCGTGGCCTATCTCGATCGCGTCAATGTCGGCTTCGCCAAGCTGCACATGAACGCGGCGCTCGGCCTCAGCGAGGCCGCCTATGGGCTCGGCGCCGGTCTGTTCTTCATCGGCTACTTCTTCTTCGAGGTGCCCTCCAACATCCTTCTGGAACGGTTCGGTGCGCGGCGCTGGATCGCCCGCATTATGATCAGCTGGGGCATCGTCTCGGCCGCATTTGCCTTCATCGCGCAGATGTCCGCGGCGAGCGGTCTGTCGAGCGAGTGGATCTTCTACTTCCTGCGCCTCCTGCTCGGCGCCTGCGAAGCCGGCTTCTTCCCCGGCATCATCTTCTATCTGACGCTCTGGTTCCCGTCGGTGTACCGCGCGCGCGTCATCAGCCTGTTCATGCTGGCGATCCCGATCTCGAGCATCATCGGGGCGCCCATTTCGGGACTGCTGCTCAACCTGTCGGGCGCCGGCCTGACCGGATGGCAGTGGCTGTTCGTCTGCGAGGCATTGCCGTCGGTCCTGGTCGGCTTCGCTGTCCTGACCTTCCTTCCCGACTTTCCGCGCCAGGCCAGCTGGCTGCAACCCGACGAGATCAAGTGGATCCAGACCACACTTGAACGCGAGCGGCAGCAAACCGAGGCCGTGGAGCATATATCCGTTCTGCAGTCGCTCACCGACTCGCGGGTCCTTGCCTGCGCCTTCGTGTATTTCTGCCTCAACGCGGCAAGCTACGGCGTCGCCTTCTTCCTGCCCACCATCATCAAGGCGTTTGGCGTCACCGACACCCAGACCGGCTTGATCGCGGCCCTGCCCTTCGTGTTCGGCGCGGTCGGCATGGTGCTGCTCGGCCGCCATTCCGACAAGACCGGCGAGCGGCGATACCATGTCGCCGGCGCACTGACGCTCGCCGCCGTCGGCATCGGCCTTGCCGGGCTGATGTCGAATCCGGTGCTGATCGTCGCCCTGCTTTGCCTGGCGCAGATCGGCGTTTCGGCGGTGCCGCCGATGTTCTGGCCGATGCCGGCCAGCATCCTGACCGGCGTCTCGGCCGCGGCAGGCATTGCCGCGATCAACTCGCTCGGCAACCTGTCAGGCTTCGCCGGCCCGTTCGCCGTCGGCTATCTGAAGGACCTGACCGGCAGCTTCACAGCGGGGCTGCTGCTGCTCGCCGTGATGGGACTGGTCGGCGCGCTCGTCACGATCAGGCTGCGGATCGATCCGGTACTCGAGCGAACCGCGCGCGAGCCGATGATGGCGCATTAGACGTCAGGCGCCGCGGGAGCGGCGCCCGCAATTCGCGTCATTTGCGGGCGGCCGCCTTGCTCGCGGCCGCCTTTGCGACTTCGCGGATGCAGGCGATGAATATCTCGGCGGTCGGGCCCAACGTGCGGCCTTTCAACGTGACGATCGCAGCCGAGACGGCGGCCGCTCGCGGAAGCTGAACCGGAAGAACCTTCAGGCCGAGATCGCCGCCAGCAAAGCGCGCGACCGAGCCCGGCAGCACGGCGATGAAGCGGCCGGTCGCGGCGAGCCGGCAGCACAAATGAAGCGACAGCGTCGTGACCGGCGCGCTTGGCATCCGCATTCCGAATTTGTGAAACATCTCCGCCACCGCGGAGCCCGGAAAAGTGTCCGGCGGAGGCAACACCCAGCGCTCGTCTGCGAGGTCGGCCAATGCGAGCCTGGATGCGCGCGCCCATTTGCTTCGCCTTCCCGCGACCACGACGCGCCGATCATCGAGCAAGGGCTCGACCGCCAAGTCTGCCTCATCAAACGGCGTCGGCGTCCATCCAAGCAACAGATCGATGTTGCGCTCGCGCAGTTCGCGGTAACGCAGATCGCTGAGAACGGTCTGCGCGACATTGATGCGGATGCCGGGTTGCTGCCGCGTGAAGCGGTCGATCGCCACCGGAAGCAAGCCCGCTGCGATGCTCTCCGTACTGCCGATGCGCAACTCTCCGACGCTCGGATCGGCCAGAAACTCGAGCTCCTGCAAGCCCTGGGTAAGCTCGTCGAAGATCGAGACCCCGCGTCGCACCAGAGCATGGCCATAGGCCGTCAGTTCGATGCCGTTACGGCAACGATCGAACAGCCGAAGTCCGAGCGCGTGCTCCATGTCGCTGACCGCCCGCGATATCGCCGGCTGCGACACCGCGAGTTCCGCGGCAGCCTTCGCCATGCTACCGCGCTGCGCGATGACGAGCAGGATGTGCAGGTCGCGCAGCTTGATCCGCCGTCGGGCACGCTCGATGTCCTGCATCAGCGATCCTTACCAAAACGGTTATGGACACCTCAGACACTAGCATTGGACGTTTATCCCCGCCTCACGCATCCTCCGCGTGCGACGACGCAGATTGTCGCGCCCCGGACGGCGCGGCTCGACTACCATGGAGGCATGCATGTTGACCCGTCGTAACGTCCTGACCGCGTCAGCGGCCGGTGCCGCGCTCGCCGCCGCGGGCCTGGTCCGGCCAGGCGCCGCGCAGGCCCGCCTGAAGACCGCCCATATCCTGACCGGCTACACACCCGGATTGCCGGACGCTGTAGCAAGGCTCATTGCCGGGCAGATGAAGGATTATGCCGACGCCATCGTCGTCGAGACCCGGCCCGGCGCGAGCGGCCGGATTGCGATCGAGGCCGTGAAGAACGCCGAGGCCGATGGATCGGTCATGCTGCTCGCGCCGCTTGGGTTCATCGCGCTGTTTCCGCATACCTACAAGTCGCTCGCATACGCACCGCAGGACTTCACGCCGGTATCGACCGTCGGCTCATTCGCGACGCTGCTGGCGGTCGGCCCGAAAGTCCCGAACGGCGTCAGGAGCCTCGCCGACTTCGTCGCCTGGTGCCGGGCCAACCCGACGCAGGCGACCTATGGCACGCCGGGCGTCGGCACCACACTGCATTTCATCGGCGCGATGCTCGGCCGGACCGCGGGCTTCGACTATCTCCACGTGCCCTATCAAGGCAGAGGGGCGATCCAGGATCTCCTGAAAGGCGAGATCGCGTCGGCCGTGATGCCGATCGACAGCCTGCTGGGCCAGGTCCAGTCCGGGCAGCTTCGCGCTCTGGCGACGACCGGTCCCAGCCGTCTCAAATCTCTCCCCGATGTGCCGACGGTGGCGGAAGCCGGTTACCCCGCGCTTCAGGACGTGACCTGGTTCGGCATCTTCCTGCCGGCGAGGACGCCTCCGGCAATCGTCGCGCAACTCAACAGCGCGATCCAGGCGTCACTGCGCACCGACGAGGTCAAGTCCGGCATGGCCAAACTGTCGGTCGACGTCGACGCCATCGCGATGAACGACTTTGCGCGACTGCTCGCCACCGAATCCGATCGCTGGAAAGGGATCGTGCGCGCGACCGGATTTACCCCCACCGGCTGACGGTGGCGCTCAGGCGGCCACTACCCGCGGGCCCCTCACGGCCGCTTCCGACGCCGCGCAGGGCTTGCTCAGCATCGTCACTTCGGCGAAGCCGACCGCCCTGAGTTGCTCGACCATCGAGTGGCGGGCGTCCTGCGCCATGGCGGCGTCCGGCACGACGACCGCTTGCGCCTTCGCGGTCAGCAGTTCGGCCGGCAGGTCGACGGCCGAACCGGCGTCGAGCAGCACGTGATCGTAGACCCTGAGCAGCGCGTCGATCGCAAGTGCGAGCCGCGGCGACTGCAGATGCGAGCGATCGAAGCCCGGACGTCCGGCGCTGACGATCTGAACACGCGACTGCCGATCCTTGGTGATGATCTGCGCGAAGGTCGCCTCGCCCTGCATCAGTTCGGCAAGGCCTGGCGCCGCGGGATCGACGGTCGCCGACGTCAGCACCGGCGAGGACGCGACGAGATCGACGACGACGACCTTGGCCTGGCGCGCCATCAGACGCGCCAGCGTCAGGGCGGTCAGCGTGACGCTCTCAGCCGCGGCCGGGCCGAGCACGGTGACCTTGTGGGCGGCGGGACCGGCAGCGACGAGGCGCTCGGCGAGTTCATCGATCTCGTCGGCGGTCTCGGCGGACGCAGGCTGCGGCTCAGGTTCATGGGCAGCCGCAGGCTCCAGCGGCAGTTCGGGCTCCACCGCCGGCCTCGGCGCAACCGGCGACGCGAGCGCCGGCTCAGGCGGCAGCGCCGGCTGGTCCGCGGTTGCGGCATCCATGACCGGCTCGCGGCGCCTGATCACGGCAGCCGCCGGCGCGAAGGCGCGGCCAACCGCACCGGGCGCGGAGATGCGCAGCAGCTCACCGGTGATGATGATGCCGGACGACAGCAGCAGCGTCGCCAGCGTCGCGATCAGCACGATCGGCAGCTTCTTCGGATAAGCCGGCGTATTCGAAACCGAGGCGCGCGAGATGATGCGGCCGTCGGTCGGCGCGGCCTCGATGTTCTCGCGCGCCGTGGCCTCGCGATACTTGGCGAGATAGGCCTCCAGCAGGTCGCGCTGCGCCTTGGCTTCACGCTCCAGCCCGCGCAGTTGCACGTCCTGGCTATTGCTCGACGACGCCTGCTTCTTCGACTGGTCCAGGCTCGCCTGCAGCGCCATGACACGGCCATCGGCGACGCGGGCGTCATTGTCCAGCGAGCGCGAAACCTTGCCGGCCTCCTCGCGCAATTGCCGGTCGAGATCGGCGATCTGCGCCTTCAATTCCTTGATGCGCGGATGGTTGTCGAGCAGCGTCGACGACTGCTCGGCAAGCTGCGCGCGCAGCGTGCCGCGCTGTTCGGCGAGCCGGCGGATCAGCTCCGAATTGAGCACCTCCGACGCCTCGATCGGCTTGCCGCCCTGAAGCATCTCGCGGATCAGCCGCGCCTTGGTCTCGGCATCCGCCTTCAGCGCGCGGGCATTGTTGAGCTGCGTGTTCAGCTCACCCATCTGCTGGTTCGACAGCGGGATGTTGTTGGTGCCGACGAACAGGCTCGACTTCGAGCGGAATTCCTCGACGCGCGAATCCGCATCCGCGACCTTGGTGCGCAGCTTGTCGATCTCGCCGAGCAGCCATGTGCTGGCGGATTTGGCCTGGTCCTGTCGCGCAGCCTGCTGCAGCACGAGATAACCGTCGGCGATCGAGTTGGCGACGCGCGCCGCAAGCTCGGGATCCTCGGACTGGAACTCGATCACCATGACACGCGACTTGTCGACCGCAAAAGCCTGGAAGCGCTCGTAATAGGAATCGAGCACCCGCTCTTCCGGCGTCAGGCTGAACGGGTCACGGCCGATGCCGAACAGCGCCAGCAGCGACTTCAGCGGCGAAAAGCCCCGCAGCACCGGATCGAACTCCGGACGCTCGGCCAGCTTGTTCTTCTTGATGATGTCGCGCGCGAGATCGCGCGACAGCAACAACTGCACCTGGCTCGTCACCGCCTCGGCGTCGAGCGAGGTGCGCTCCAGGTCTCGTTCGCCGTTCGGACGCAGGAAGGCATTCTCGCGATTGTCGATCAGGATTCGCGCTTCCGACTTGTAGCGCGGCGTAACGACGTTGACCGCGGCGAGCGACAACGCGAACACCAGCACGGTCGGCACGATGATCCAGCCGCGCTTGCGCGCCAGCGCGCGGCCGAGCGCGTGCAGGTCGAGATCGGCCGCCTCCGCCGGACGCGCCGACTTGTCTGGAGCAGGCTTGTCAGGCGCGGGCTTGTCAGAGGCAGGCTTGGGCGCAGCCGCCTTCACGACAGCTTCGTCGGCGACGGGCGCAGACTTCGGCAACGCCCGTTGCACGACGGCCTTATCCTTGCCCCTACGCCAGAATGCAAAACGCATAACGAACCCCCGCGGACGCCGCGACTCCATCGCAATGGGGCGATTACAGTCCATTAAGGTTGCCGCTGGGTTAATCGGCGGGGTTGACGGACATCGCGGCCACCACCCCTCCCGTCATTCTTTGTTAACCACGAGTGCCGTTAATCGAGGCCGATATTGTCGCGGGATTCCTCACATGCGCGATCTGCGCGCTCCCCTCATTTGCCTGGTCGCCGTGCTCGCGCTGTCGGGCTGCATGGGCCGGACGTCGCCGGTCGCCGGCAATCCCGGCCTCGATTCGATGGCGTATGCTGCGGCCTATGCCGAGCCCGCACCGTCGCACGGCGGCTATAATCTCGGCCCCGGCGACAAGCTCCGGGTCGTGGTCTATGGCCAGGAAGGGCTCACCAACTCCTATGCGATCGACGCCGCCGGCGCGATCACCATGCCGCTGATCGGCTCGGTGCCGGCGCGCGGCCGCACCCCTGCCCGGCTTGCCGCCGAGATCACCGCACGGTTGCGCAACGGCTTCATCCGCGAGCCGTCCGTGGCGGTCGAGATCGAGGCCTATCGGCCGTTCTTCATCCTCGGCGAAGTCCAGGCCCCCGGCCAATATCCCTATGTGCCCAACATGACGGTCGAAAGCGCGGTCGCGATCGCCGGCGGCTTCTCGCCGCGCGCCAGGCGCGACGAGGCCACCCTCACCCACACCGATGCATCCGGCGCGGGCCGCTTCGTCGCTCCGCTGGGCACGCCGATCGCCCCCGGTGACACCGTGTTCGTCGGCGAGCGCTGGTTCTGACCGATGGCGCAGGATCCAAATCAGCAGCCGCCGCTCCGCATCCTGCATGTCGTCCGGGCCCCGGTCGGCGGAATCATTCGTCACATCCTCGATGTCGCCAACGGCCAGATCGAACGCGGCCATCATGTCGGCATCGTCGCCGACAGCCTGACCGGCGGCGCGCGGGCCGACGCGGCGCTTGCCGTGATCGAGCCGCGCCTCAAGCTCGGCGTCCGCCGGGTGGCGATCCGCCGCGAGCCGCGCTTCGCCGACTTCATGGTCTGGGCCCACATCGCCGGCCTGATCCGCAAGCTGAAACCCGATGTCGTGCACGGCCATGGCGCCAAGGCCGGCGCCTATGTCCGGCTGCGGCGGCGCTCGAGCAAGGTGATCCGGGTCTACACGCCGCATGGCGGCTCGCTGCACTACCCGCTCGACACCTGGAAGGGCCGCTTCTACAGCCAGCTCGAGCGCGCCCTGATGAACAGCACCGACCTGTTCCTGTTCGAGAGCGCGTTTGCCCGCGACACCTATCAGCGCACCGTCGGCAAACCGGCAGGCCTCGTGCGCTGCGTGTTCAATGGCGTCACCGCGGAGGAATTCGAACCGGTCCCCCGCGCCGATGATGCCACCGATGTGGCCTATGTCGGTGAGTTCCGGCGCATCAAGGGTGCCGATCTCCTGATCGACGCGGTGGCAAAGCTGCGCGCCGAAGGCAAGCCGGTGACGCTGACGCTCGGCGGTGACGGCGAGGAATTCGAGCGCCTCAAGGAGCAGGTGAAGCGGCTGTCGCTCGGTGAGGCCGTCCGCTTCATCGGTCACGTCAAGGCGCGCTACGGTTTCTCCAAGGGCAACCTGCTGGTGGTGCCCTCGCGCGGCGATTCGATGCCATATGTGGTGATCGAAGCCGCCGCAGCCGGTGTTCCGATGATCGCCGCCGATGTCGGCGGCATCCCCGAGATATTCGATACCCACACCGACGCCCTGTTCGCGCCGAGCAATGCCGGCGCGATGGCCGACGCAATCAAGGCCGCGCTGGACAATCCCGCCGCGACCACGGCGCGCGCCGAGAGACTGCGCGAGCGGATTTCGGAACATTTCTCGCAGGGCGCAATGGTCGAGGGTGTGCTGGCCGGCTACCGCGACGCATTTGCCAAACGTTAACCACTTCTTGCACACGTAACCGTTTCTTCCGATTTGTCCCCTTAAGTCACGTCCGGGGGAATTTTCGTGCTGCGCGCGGATGCACATCTGCATGCGCAGGAATGGACGTGGACTCGTGGAACCGTTTAACGCACGCTCGATGCTGGATGCCGCAGCGTCTGCGACGGCCGCTCAGCCGCAGATCGAACGGCGCCGGCGCCTCTCGCCGGCCGCGCTCGCCGTCACCAACCAGAAAGTTCGCGGCGCCTACTCGCCGGTCGTGATCGCCGGCGTGGTTCGCCTCGCCGACTTCGTGCTGCTCAGCCTGGTCGGCGTCGGGCTCTATCTCGCCTATGTCAGGCCCCTCGCCGGCGGGGTCATTCACTGGGGATACATCGCATCGATCCTCGGCATGTCGGCTGCTGCCGTTGTCTGCTTCCAGGCCGCCGACATCTACCAAGTGCAGATCTTCCGCGGCCAGCTGCGCCAGATGACGCGCATGATCTCGTCATGGGCCTTCGTGTTCCTGCTGTTCATCGGCATCTCCTTCCTGGTCAAGCTCGGCGGCGAGGTCTCGCGGGTCTGGCTGTCGTCGTTCTTCTGCGTCGGCCTTGCGGTCCTGATCGCCGAACGGCTGCTGCTGCGATCGATGGTGCGCGCCTGGGCGCATGACGGCCGGCTCGACCGCCGCACCATCATCGTCGGAGCCGACCACAACGGCGAGCAGCTGATCGAGGCGCTGAACGCCGAGGATGATTCCGACATCCATGTGCTCGGCGTGTTCGACGACCGCAATGACGATCGCGCCACCAATACCTGCGCCGGCTCGCCGAAACTCGGCAAGATCGATGATATCGTCGAATTCGCCCGCCGCACCCGCGTCGACCTCGTGCTGTTCGCGCTGCCGATCTCGGCGGAGACCCGCATCCTGGAAATGCTGAAGAAGCTCTGGGTGCTGCCGGTCGACATCCGCCTGTCGGCCCATACCAACAAGCTGCGCTTCCACCCGCGCTCCTATTCCTATATCGGCAAGGTGCCGACGCTGGATATGTTCGAGGCGCCGATCACCGACTGGGATCTGGTGCTGAAATGGCTGTTCGACCGCGTGGTCGGCGGCCTGGCCTTGGTTGCGGCGCTGCCGGTGTTGGGGCTGGTGGCGCTCGCGGTGAAACTCGACAGCCCCGGCCCGGTGCTGTTCCGCCAGAAGCGCTTCGGCTTCAACAATGAGCGGATCGACGTCTACAAATTCCGCTCGCTCTACCATCACCAGGCCGACCCCACCGCTTCCAAGGTGGTGACCAAGAACGATCCGCGCGTCACCCGCGTCGGCCGCTTCATCCGCAAGACCTCGCTCGACGAATTGCCGCAGCTATTCAACGTCGTGCTGAAGGGCAATCTCTCGCTGGTCGGCCCGCGCCCGCACGCCGTGCAGAGCAAGCTGGAGAACCGCCTGTTCGACGAAGCCGTCGACGGCTATTTCGCCCGCCACCGCGTCAAGCCCGGCATCACCGGCTGGGCGCAGATCAACGGCTGGCGCGGCGAGGTCGACACCGACGAGAAGATCCAGAAGCGCGTCGAATACGACCTTTATTACATCGAGAACTGGTCGGTGCTGTTCGACGTCTACATTCTGCTCAAGACCCCGTTCTCGCTGCTGACCAAGAGCGAGAACGCGTACTGAGAGTTGAGATTTACTGCCGTCATGCGAACGTAGCGAAGCAATCCATATCGCGGCTCGGAGATAGATGGATTGTTTGCTCGCTTCGCTCCTCGCAATGACGAAGCAGTGTGTTGAGTGCTTGTACCAAGTTGCGTGAGTATCCGATGGCCTATGCGGCGACAGCCGGGACGTCCCATTCGCTGACATCAGCACCAACGGGCGTGCTGGCGCTGCAGCGGGCGCTGGTGTGGCTGGCCGGCGCGTCCGGCGCCATCGTGTTCATCGAGCCGAGCCCGTATGAGCTCGTCACGCTGACCGCCTGCGTGCTGTTCTTCGCCACGGGCCTGCGCATGCGGCTCGTGTTCATGCCGCTGCTGTTCGCGCTGATCGTGCTCAATGTCGGCTACAGCATCGGCGCGATACCCTTCCTCGACAAGCCCGAGGTGGTGAACTGGGTGCTCACCTCCTGGTACATGGCCGTCACCGTCATCTTCTTCGCGATGGTGATGTCGGAGGACACCGAAGCCCGCCTCGACATGTTGCGCCGCGGCCTGATCGTCGGCGCGATGATCGCCTCGCTCGCGGGCATCGCCGGCTACTTCCGTCTGGTGCCCGGCGGCTATGATCTGCTGACGCTGTACGATCGCGCCCGCGGTACCTTCAAGGATCCGAACGTGCTCGGCGCCTTCCTGATCCTGCCGGCGCTGTTCACGCTGCAGAGCGTCGTCTCCGACCGCTTCGGCAAGGCGCTCCGGAACGCCATTGCGTTCGGCATCATCTCGCTCGCGATCCTGCTGTCGTTCTCACGCGCCGCCTGGGGCGGCCTCGTGATCACCGCAGCCTTCATGCTGGCGCTGATGGTGTTCACCAGCCGCTCGCAGGCGCAGCGCTCGCGCATCATCGTGATGACGCTGATCGCCGCGATCCTGGCCGTGGCGCTGATCGCGGTGCTGCTCTCGATCGGCTCGGTCGCCGACATGTTCAAGCAGCGCGCGAGCTTCGACCAGAGCTATGACGAGGGCCGCTTCGGCCGGTTCGGCCGCCACATCCTCGGCGCCCAGATGGCGCTCGAGCTGCCGTTCGGCATCGGGCCGCTGCAATTCCACACCTACTTCCCCGAGGACACCCACAATTCGTATCTCAACGCCTTCATGTCGGGCGGCTGGATCTCCGGGATCTGCTATCCGGCGCTGGTGTTCGTCACCGCGATCATCGGCTTCCGCTACATCTACATGCGGGTGCCGTGGCAGCGCGGCTATCTCGCGGTCTTCTCGGCGTTCCTCGGCTTCGTCGGCGAGAGCTTCATCATCGATACCGACCACTGGCGGCACTTCTGGATGATGCTGGGCACGATGTGGGGCATGTATGCGGCAGCCGAGCGCTATCGCGCGACGTCGACACGGATTATCGACGAGCCTTCGGCGGCATCTTGAGACTGGCGCGCTGCTCCGGCGGCATGTCGATCACCGCCTTCAATGCTCCGGTTGCTTCCAGCACACCCTTGTAGCCGTCATTGGCGAAGCGCAGCAGCAAGCGCAACTCGTCGTCGGTGTAGCTGCTCCACAGCTTGAGCATCGCCTCCTGCATCGGCACGTAGAATTTGCCGATCTCCGCTGCCTTTTCCTCCACCACCGAGATGAAGACCTTACGGCGGTCGCTCTCGTCCCGCTCGCGGCGCACGTAACCCGCCTTCTCCAGACGATCGACCACGCCGGTGATCGCGCCGGTGGTCAAGCCGGTGACTTCGGCGAGACGGCCGGCGGTCACGCGCCCCTCCAGATGCAGGATGTCCATGCATTCCATGTCGGAGTTGGAGATTCCGGCCATGTTCGCAACGGCTTGGCCGTACATCACGCCCTGCGCCGACGACCGGCGCATCGCCTCCTCGAGTTCCTGCATCAGCGCTGCACGCGACTTCGCACTTGACAAAGCGGCTCCTGTATCTTACTCGCCTTATATCTTAGATACTAAGATAGTTAGCAACTGACCTTTCCTACCCCACACGGCTGCATGGAGCAAGGCATGACCTCTCGTCCCCGTAAAGCTCTGATCATCGGCGCCGGCATCGCAGGTCCAGTGACCGCGATGTTTCTGACCCGGGCCGGCATCGAGGCCGAGCTCTATGAAGCCTGGCCCTATTCCACCGGGATCGGCGGCGGGCTGCAGATCGCGCCGAACGGCATGCATGTGCTGGCGGAGCTCGGCCTCGCCGACGAACTGATCCGCAGCGGCTCGATCGCGGAGTCCTTCGACTTCTATTCGCAGGGCGGCAAGAAGCTCGGCTCGCTCAACCAGAACATGCAGCAGCGCTTCGGCCAGCCCGCGGTGAATATGTGCCGCGCGACGTTGAACGAGACGCTGATCGACAAAGCCTGGGCCTCCAACGTCTCGGTGTTCTTCGAGAAGAAGCTGGTGAAAATCGAGGACCGCGGCGACCAGCCCGTGATCGCCTATTTCAACGACGGCACCACCGCCGAGGGCGATTTCGTGATCGGCGCCGACGGCGTGCACTCGGCGGTGCGGCGCCACGTGATCCCGGATGGGCCGACGCCGTTCGACACCGGGCTGATCGGCTTCGGCGGATTCGTGCCCCGCGCGGTGATCGAGAAACTGCCGATCGGCCAACGGGTGGCGACCACGTTCGGGCAGAGCGGCTTCTTCGGCTATGGGATGTGCAGCCCCGATCCGGACACGGGCGCGATGTGGTGGAGCACTCAGCCGTCGCACGGCATGACCGCGGCGGCCTTCCGGCTGCAGAGCCAGGACGCGATCAGGCAGCATCTGCGCGATTTCCACGCCGGCTGGCACGCGCCGATCCCTGCGATCATCGAAGCCGCCGAGAAGATCGTGGTCACCGACACGCTCGACGTCGCGACGCTGCCGACCTGGTCGCGCAAGCGCACGCTGTTGATCGGCGATGCCGCGCACGCCACCAGCCCGCATGCCGGCCAGGGCGCATCGCTAGCGCTGGAGGACGCGCTGCGGCTCGGCATCCTGATGCGCGAGGGCCAGGAGCTCGGCATGACGTTCCAGGCCTTCGAGCACGAGCGGCGCCCGCGCGCCGAGAAGATCGTGGCGATCGCCCGCCGCAACGGCAACAGCAAGCGCGAGTTCAGCCCGACCGGCGCCTGGCTGCGCGATCACATGCTGAAGCTGCTGCTGCCGGTGTCGTCCAAAGGCATGGATTTCATGTACGCGTATGATCCGCGGGCGGCGGCGTAGCGCCTCTCCCTCTCCCCGTCCTTCACGGGGTCGAGACGAGCAAAGCTCGCTCTTAGAGGGTTGGGGTGAGGGGCTCTCTCCACGAGCAATGCGATCGGACGGACCTGTACCCCCTCACCCGGATCGCATCTGACGATGCGATCCGACCTCTCCCCGCAAGCGGGCCGAGGTAAGCGAAGCTACTTCTCGACCTCGAACGTCAGCCCGGCGTGATCGACCAGGCGCTTGATGAGCTTGTGCTGCATCGCGGCTCCCGGCGTCCAGAAGCCGGGCGCAACGTCGGGCGTATCGCGCAACAGGCAGATCGCGCATTCCGAGATCATCTTCGAGGTCGAGCCATAGCCGGGATCGCGATCACCCTTGACGCCGGCGCGGACCATGCGGCCGTCGGGCGCGACCGCGAGATAGAGCAGATCGTAGCGGCCGTTCTCGCGCTCTTCCTTTGACGGGCCCTCGCCCGGCTTCGGCGCGCTTGGGCCGGTCTTCTCGGCATTGAGCGCCATCACACGCTTGGCGTTGGCCTCGCCCTTCTCGCCCGGGCCGGTCAGGACCATCTCGTCGTAGACGAAGTCCTTTCCGTAGGGAAAGCCCATCAGCATGTTGGAGCGGTGGACGTTGCGCGTGTTGATCAGCGCCATCATGAATGGCGCGGTCCAGGAGTGCAGATCCTCCTCGTAGGCCGGCTTGCTGCCGCGCGGCTGCTTCGGCCCCTCGAAGCCCGGCGTCAGCGCGAACGGGTTGTTGAGGATCGCAACCAGGCTGAGGTCCTTGGCGACCGCATCGAACGTCGCCTTGGCGCTCGCGGCGGTGCCGCCGGACAGCGTGCCGCGCATGTCGCGCACGCGGCCCTTGACGCGCCGCGCCGGCGCGCCGAACGCGCGCCTCGCTTCCTCCTGGACAAAGAACGCGCCCAGTTCGAACGGCACCGAGTCGAAACCGCAGGAGAACACGATGCGCGCGCCGCTGGCCTTCGCGGCGGCTTCGTACTTGTCGATCATCTGCCGCATCCAGACCGGCTCGCCGCAGAGATCGAAATAGTCGGTGCCGCTTTCCACGCAGGCCGCGATCAGCTCGTTGCCATAGAGCTGATACGGTCCGACCGTCGAGATGACTGATTTGGTTTGCACCAGCATCGCCTTCAACGAGGCGGCATCGCCGGCATCGGCAACGATCAGCGGCGTGTCCGCGGGCGCGCCGATCGCGTCGCGTACCGAGGCGAGCTTGTCCTTGCTGCGCCCGGCCATCGCCCATTTCAGGCTGCCGTCGCGATAATGCGCCGCGAGATATTCGGCGACGAGCTGGCCGGTGAATCCGGTCGCACCATAGACGACGATGTCGAGTTTCGACGTGGACATGGATCAGGCTCCCTGCGCAGCGAATTGGGCGCCCTTTTCTCATCGCGGGCGCGGCAACGCAATGCGCTATTTCTTGTACGATACGCCCATGCCGGCGCGCACGTCGGCCTGGATGCCGTAGGGCGCGATCGGGTAGCGCAAACCGTTCTTGGCAAGCTGCTTCATGCCGGCGATCGCCTTCACCAGATAGGCCGGCGGCAGCGCCATCAGCATCTCCTCGTCGGGCACGCCGCCATAGCGGCGTTCGGCGAAGCATGGCAGCGACAGGCTCGGCTCGCCGGTCTTCAGCGCCCGCCCCCACGAATCCGCGCAAGCGGTTTCGCCGACCACGCCCCACTCGAACTTCTTGTAGCCGGTATACTGAAGCCCGTTGATCAGGATGATCATCTGTCCGGGCGTCGCATAGACGAGGCAGATGTCGGGCGGATTGAGGCGGCCGCTGGTCAGCGGGCTCACCGCCATCGCCTGGTACTGGCCGTAAGGCACCACGTCGAGCGCCTCCTGGCGCTTTCGCGCGTCTTCGGCGGTGCCGTGCCAGACGCCGACATAGTTCTCGCCGGCAAACCACTTCTCATCCTGTGGCGCGAGCCCGATCACGGCGCGGCATTGCGCGCCGACCAGATCGTCGCCGGTGATGCCGACGGTCCAGCCGAGCCGCGAGGCCATGCTGACGATCTGGTCCGTGGTGTGGACCGCCGACGGGCGGCGGATCTTCGGGATCGCCTCCATCTCCTCGACGCGCGCGAACATCTTGATGCCGATGACCGTCGTCTTCAGCCGCAGCAGATTGTTCAGATCGGTGACGATTGCGCCGAGGTCGAACTGTTCCGGCGGTGTCTGCTGTTGCATGGCGTGAACTCCCGTGATCGGCGGCTTGGCGCCGCCTGTTGCGTCGATGTTAGAATTGGCCGTTGGAGGCGACAAGTGCCTGCGCCTCAGCGCGTGGCCGGCCCCGGCAGCAAATCATCGGTTCTGCCGGCCAGATGATAGGCCAGAAGCCCGATCCACTCCCGTGTGCCGAGATCGGCGCGCGACAGGCCCTCGATCGCAAGCGTCGCGAAGCTGAAGACATTGCCGACTCGCCAGTCGACCGGATAGGCCTCGACGTTGAATCCCGCCTTGCGGAACAGCCCGACCGAGCGCGGCATATGGTAGGCCGAGGTGACGAGCAGCCAGCGCTCGCCCGGCTTGGGATCGACCAATGCCCTGGAGAATTCGGCGTTCTCCACCGTGTTGCGGGAGCGGCGCTCGATGATCAATCGCGACCTGGCAATGCCGAGACTCTCGAGCATCTCGGCGGCATAGTCGGCTTCGCGCGCATCGTTCGAGATCAGGTTCGCGCTGCCGCCGGTGAATACGAGGCGCGCGTTCGGATATCTGCGCGCGAGCGCCGCCGCCGCGATGACGCGATCGGCTGCGCTGCGCACCACCGGTGTGCCATGCGCAACCGACAGATCGGCATCGATCGAGCCGCCGAGCACGATGATGCCGTCCGGCGCGCCGCGCGAGGCGTCCCATGGCGGGAAGCGCTGCTCCAATGTGGAGATCAGGACATTGCCGAGCGGCGAGAAGCCGCAGATCGCAAGCAGCAGCAGCGCGGCAACCATCAACCTGCGGCCGAGGCGCGCAAACCGTGTGAGCAGCAGGACGGCGCCGATCACGCCGATACCGATCAGGAAGTTGATCGGCAGCAGCATGATGCCGAGCGTCTTGGAGAGCACAAAAAACAAGAGAAGCCCCTGCGAAGTTCTGCTACAGCGTCATACGCTGCTGGGAAACTAATCAAAAGCCGTCACATGACCCATCATCATCTGAAGTCGAGCCCCGAAACCTGCCATTGGGGCTTCTTTGAAGCCAAGCTGAAACCGGTCCTGACCGTCGCGAGCGGCGACGAGATCACGATCGAGACCGTCAGCGGCGGCCCGGACGTGGTGCCCGACCGCGGCAAATTCTTCGTTCCGCCGGAGCTCGACGACATCCATGCGAAGTGCGAGCGGATGGTACCCGGACACATTCTGACCGGCCCGATCGCGGTTGCCGGCGCCGAACCCGGCGACGTGCTCGAGGTCGATATTCTCGACGTTCAGCTGCGACAGGACTGGGGTTACAATCTGATCAAGCCATTGTCCGGCACCCTGCCCGACGATTTCCACGAGACACGCGTCCTCAACATCCCGCTCGATCGCGGGCGCATGGTCGGTCGCATGCCCTGGGGGCTCGATCTGCCGCTCAAGCCGTTCTTCGGCGTGATGGGCGTGTCGCCGCCGCCGGCCTGGGGCCGCATCTCCTCGCTGATCCCGCGCGCGATGGGCGGCAATCTCGACAACAAGGAACTCGGCGCCGGCGCCAAGCTCTATCTGCCGGTGTTCGTTCCGGGCGCGCTGTTCTCCTGCGGCGACGGCCATGGCGTGCAGGGCGACGGCGAGGTCTGCGTCACCGCGATCGAGACCGCGCTGACCGGCCGCTTCCGCCTCACACTGCGCAAGGATATCAAGCTCGCCTATCCGCGCGCAGAGACCGCGGACCATTACATGACCATGGCGATGGATCCCGATCTCGACCAGTGCGTGGTGCGGGCGCTGCGCGACATGATCGTGCTGCTCGGCGAGAAGCGCAATCTGTCCCGCGAGGACGCCTACACGCTGTGCAGTCTGGCCGCCGACCTGCGCGTGACACAGACGGTCAACGGCTCCAAGGGCATCCACTGCATGATCGCCAAATCCGTGGTGCACGGCTGACACGCGGTCGATAAGCCGCACTTGTGTTCCGCGAGCACGGCTCGATACAATCCCCGTCCCAACGAACAAGAATGGACGGGGACGGATATGCTGAAGGACAGGCTTTCGCCGGCCGACGAGGCTGCGCGCGACAGGGAGATGCAGGAGACGCTCGCCGCCTGCCCGCGCATCCTCGACCTCATTGCCCGCGGCCCGCAGGGCGCGCCGGACGCCGAAGCCGCGATCTATCTGCGCTCGCCGCTCGATCCCGACCCGGTCGTGATCTCGAACGATCAGCTGATGGGCTGCATCAAGGCCGCTGAAACCTATTTCCGTAAGCAGGGCATCGGCAAGGACGATGCGGTGGCTGTCCTGCTCCCGGCGTGCCCCGCGACCGTCGTCGCGATCTTCGGCGCTGCCGCCTGCGGTGTCGCCGAGCCGCTCAACCTGCTGTTCACGCGCGAAGCAATCGTCGCCCAGCTGAACGCGATCAACGCAAAGCTGTTGCTGGCGCCGCCGCCGGGCATGCCGGGCGGGCTCTATGAGAGGGTCGAGGGCCTGCAGCGCGAGGTGCCGTCCCTGAAGCGCATCGTGATCGTGCCGCTCGACGGCAGCATCGCCCTCGACGGCGAGGTGCTGCGGCCTGATCCCGCCTGGCGCGACGACTACGGCAAGTCCAAGGATATGAGCGAGGCCGACCGCGTCGCCGTGATGCTGCCGACCGGCGGCACCACCGGCCATCCCAAGGTGGCGCGGCTCACCAATCGCGCGATGGTCGCCTCCACCGTATCCTCGCGGATGGCGCTCGATTTCCATCGCGGCGAGCGCGCGATGATCACGATGCCGCTGTTCCATGTCGGCGGCCTGTTCTGCACCACGGCCAATTCCCTGGCGGCCGGCACGACGATGGTGATCCCCGGCCCGGCCGGCGCGCGCGATCCGGCGCTGGTCCGGCACTTCTGGCAGATCATCGAGAAGTACCAGATCAACATCGCCGGCAACGTGCCGACGATACTCGGCGCCCTCGCCGATATCCCGGTCGCGGACAGCGACATCTCGACCCTGCGTGTCACCGCCACCGGCGCCTCGATCTGCCCGCCGGAGATCGAGCGGCGTTATCTTGCGACCTGGGGCGGCCCCTGCATCCAGCAGCTCTACGGCATGACCGAGCTCGCCGGTGCTATCACTCACGATGTGCACGGCGTGAAGCCGCGCGCCGAGAGCGTCGGCACCCGCAATCCGCTTGTCGAGCTCGCGATCCTCGACGGCGGCAAGCTCCACACCGGGCCGTGGCCCTCGCCGGTCGGCGAACTGCTGACCAGGGGCCCGCAGGTGTTCGCTGGCTATGTCGACAAGAAGCAGACCGAGGAGGCGTTTCGCGACGGCTGGCTGCGCACCGGCGACATCTGCCGGATCGATGCCGACGGCTTCGTCTACATCATGGGCCGCGCCAAGGACGTCATCATCCGCGGCGGCCACAACATCGATCCGCGCGCGATCGAGGACGCCGCGCTGGCGTTTCCGGGCGTGGCGCTTGCCGCGGCGGTAGGACGTCCCGACACCTACGCCGGTGAAGTGCCGATGCTGTTCGTCTCGGCGCAGCCCGGCTCCCATATCGATCCGAATGCGCTCGCCGCCTTCGTGCAGGACAACATCCTGGAGCCGCCGGCGCGCCCGCGCGTGGTGTCGGTGATTGCGGAGATGCCGGTCACGCCTGTCGGCAAGATCTTCAAGCCGAAGCTGCGCGAGATTGCCGCCGGCGAGGCCGCGCGCGAGCTGTTGGCCCTGGAAGGGTTGTCCGGCGAGGTCAGTGTCGAGGCGGTCACCGATCCGTCCCGCGGGCTGTACCTGAGTGTGAACGCCCCTCCGGACAAGGCCGAGACCGCTGAGCGGCTTCTCAGGAAGTTCCCGGTCAAGGTCGAGTTACGGTCCTAACACCCTCATTATTCAAGACAATCTGACTACAATACCGCGCCGGAACTGGCCTCCGGCGCGGCTGTAGGCGGCCGCCCGCAATTTGCGGTTCACAGCTTGACGGACCATCATATTCCTAAATAGACTCTAAATAGATACTTTTCAGTACAGGCGTTCAGGGTTAAGCGTTTCACCATGGCTACGGAAAAGGCCGAAACCGACCGCGTCCCGGTCACGCTGGCGCTCTCGACCATCGGATACCTCGAGAAGCTGGTAAGACAGGGCACCCACGGCACGAGCGTCCCGGGCGTCGCACGGACATTGATCGAGGAAGGCATTCGGCTCGCCATCAAGGACGGGTTGCTTGCAATCCGCGACAACGGCCGCACGCCCTAGAGCATGATCCGGAAAAGTGGAGACCGGTTCTCAGAAGAGATCATGCTCAAAACGGGATGAGATCGCGGCGCGATTGTCATCGCGTGGTGAGCTCAGGGGCGTGTGCCGGCGCGGCGGTTCAACACAGAACGTGGAACCGTCAGATGACTGCCATCGAACCAACCTGGACGCCGGAGCGCGTCGACCAACTCAAGATCTACTTTGAAGCCGGCCTCTCCTGCCGCGACATCGCCGTCAATATCGGCGTCAGCCGCAATGCGGTGATCGGCAAGCTGTCGCGGCTGAACCTCACGCGCACGACGCCGGACGAACGCCGGGCCCGGCGCAAGAAATCCGCAGCGCACGCCGCGCAGCGGGCGACCGCCAAGCAACAGCTCGGGTTGCTTCAGGCGGTCTACGAGCAGCCCTGCGACGATGCACCGATCGTCAGCGCCAACAATTGCTCGCTGTTCGAGCTGAGCGAGCAGCGCTGCCGCTGGCCGATCAGCACCCCGGGCGCCGATGATTTCTGCTTTTGCGGCAATACGCCGCTCGGCGGCATGCCCTATTGCTCGGGGCATTATCGCCTCGCTTATCAGGCGGGCTCGCGCCAGCGCGCGATGCGCGGGTAGCGGTCGAGTGAAGCCGTCCCGCACGCGATGCGGGACGGTCGCTCAGCCGACCTTCCAGCCGGTCGCCGTCACGATGTTCTGGTAGAACTCCGGCGTGTAGGCCTGCTCCGGCGTCTTGCGCACGCGCTCGTCGAGCAAATGCGCATCGTCGCCGACCAGAATGCGCCAGCGCTCGGCCTTGACGCCGTCGAGGATGATCTTGGCGGCGGCCGCGGCCGAGGTCGGCGCCTCGTCATGGAAGATGCGGGCACGATCGAGCGCGAGCTGCTGGATGTGGGCGTCCGACATCTTGGCGACGTCGATCCCCTGCCCTTGCAGACGCTGGCGCGCTTGCGTCAGCTCGTCGGCGGTGAGGTGATCGGAGCTGGTGCCGAGTTGCACCTTGCGCGAGTTCGACACGATCGAGGTGCCGATGTGACCGGGCATCACGACCGAGCACTTCACATGCGGCGCGTTGAGACGGAGATCGTTGATCATCGCCTCGGTGAATCCCTTCACGGCGAACTTCGCCGCGCTGTAGGCGGTGTGCGACACGCCCATGCCGACCGAGGCCCAAAAACCGTTGACGCTCGAGGTGTTGACGATGTGCGCCTCGTCGGCCTTCACCAACAGCGGCAGGAAGGTGCGGACGCCGAGATAGACGCCGCCCCAGCAGATGTTGAAGGTGCGCTCCCACTGCTCGCGCGTGTTGGAGAACAGGCTGCCGCCGCCACCGATGCCGGCGTTGTTGAACAGCAGGTGGATCTTGTCGGTCGCCTGCTGCTCGATCAGCTCATCGCGGAAGCGCTTGTAGTGATCCTCGATCGAGACGTCGGCAACGTGTGTCGTGATGCGCAGGCCCTGCGGCAGCTTCTCGACCTCGCAGAGCCGCTTGGTCTCGGCCATCGCCTCGGCCGAGACGTCGCACATCGCGACATTGCAGCCCTCGGCAACGAGCTGCCGTGCCAACTCGCGCCCCATGCCCGTGCCGCCACCGGTGATGACGGCAATCTTTCCGGCAAAATCCTTCATGTGAGATCCGTTCCTTCCCTTATTTTTCCTTGCCCTGGTTCTTCTTTGTTTCGGCCGGGCGCGGATCGCAGTCCTGACCGCTTGGCTGCGGCACCTTACATCACCGAATTGTCGCCCAGCAACGGCGCCTCCTCACGCGCAGGTGAGCCGCTTGCAGCAAATTGAAGCGGCGGCGGCGTAACGAGATCATTCCGTGTTGCGAACAATCCGACATCGACAACAGGAGACGGTGATCGTGCACATCCTGAACAGATTGGTCGCGACAACGCTCATGGCGATCGCGGCCGGAATTTCCACCGCGGCCGCCGCAGCCGAGGCAACTCCGGCGAAGCAGCGCGACAGCTGCTGCGCAGATGGACCACGTTGATCGCAATCGGCGCAGCGCGCAGCGTGGCACAGCGCGCTCGTCATGGGCGAAGCCCTGACAATGTTGGGATCACATCGCCCGAATTCGAATGCTTGTTCGCGAAGCGCGTGAGACTCCCGCGATGATCGCGCGCATCTTGGCCGCAGGCCAAGCCGCGTCATAACGCGGCCGCGCGCTATTCGGCGGTCTCGATGCGCACGGATGCGCGCCGCCGCAGGACGCCGGCACCCGCGCTCAGGGCCAGCTTGAGCAGGCCGCGCCACGAGAAATCGATGATCACCTCATGGTGCCGCAATCCCTTGCCGCCCTTCACCAGCCCGAGATCCCGGATCAGGCAATAGTGGCCGCTGCTCATGCGCGCCAGGCGGCTGTTCTTGAAGCGTCCCATGAATGGCGAGAATGCACTGCGGATCGATTCCGTCAAATCTTGACGACGTCGAATCGGCAAGACGACGGCAACCCGATCGCCAGCCGCAGCTTGCGCGGACCGCGCGCGCCACCATCGTCGACGCTGGCTGGACCCTTGAATCAAAAACCTCCGGCAGGGCATTGCCGGAGGTTTGGGAGGCTTAGCAGCTAGCTAAGAGCCATCATGCGATGTGTTGGCCGTGGCGTATATAGTTTAGTAGATCAGGTAAGTAAATAAGTTTGCGGCTAATGAATCGCATGGCTCGTCTTCGTGGTTCGCGTGGACCGAAATGACGCAGCTCAGCTCTTCTCGGAATCTTCCGCAAACAAAAACCCCGGCAGTTGCCTGCCGGGGTTCTGTTGGATCGTGATCAGATCAACCGGAATTACCAGTTGCGCTGAGCGCGGAAGAGCATCTGGACAGTGTCCTGATCCTTCAGCTCGTAGGTCGCGGTCGGCTTGCCGATAGCAGTCGACGACGTGGTGATGATGCCGGCATACTTCTGATCGAGGTGCGAGTAGGTCACGTCGGCCGAGAAGGTCAGGTTCTTGACCGGGGTCCAACGGGTGATCACGCCGATCTGCGCGATGTTGTAGTCGGGGTTGCAGGCGGTCACGCCAGCGCCGCCAGCGAATGCGGCACGGAAGGTACCACCGACGCCACCAACGCCGCAGATGAGCGACTTAGCCGTGTCGTTGTACGAAACAGCGGCGAACGCACCGTACAAGCTGGTGTTCCAGTAGGGATCCCAGTTGTGGGTGTACGCACCGCGCATACCCCAGGTCTTGATGGACTGCTGCTGACCGCCGGGGCCGAACACCGTGTCGGGTGCCGTTCCGAAGCCAACGCTGCCATAGACGCCCGGCAGGCTCGAACCGCCGAAGATGGCGATCGAGCCGGCCTGGCTGGCCAGTTCCTGGATGTTGTAACGGGTCGCGCCGTCGGTGTAGACGCCCTGGATGTTGATGGTGTCGCCGGGTCCGGTCGGGATGTTCTTGATCGACAGAGCCAGTGCACCAGCCCAACCCCACTTGTCGTCGGGATGACCGGTCACCTCGGTGCCGCCGTAGTAGGCAGCGTGGTTGTCATGCGCGGCGACCGACGCCTGGAAGATACCCCAAGCCTGGTCGACCTTCAGCGCAGCGACGAAATCCGGCGCGATCGTGCCGGCGTAGTCGCTGGAGCCGTAAGCACCACCGACGCCGAGGTTGTTCACGCCAGCCTGCATGTAGGCAACCTGGTCCTGCGCCGACAGAGCGAGCGACACGCCGTTGCCGAACTGCGCGGTGTAGGTGAACTGGTTGATGCCGTTGGTGGTGTTCACGCCACCGACGAGCGCGTCGTAGTTGTTGCCCGGATAACCGTTCCAGGGGGCAGCGAACTGCGAAACCGCCTTACCCATCGTGAAGCCGGCGAACTGGATGAAGGCATAGTAGACGCCGACGGCACCGGCTGCCACGTTGCCCGAACTAGCGTTGTTCGGCGCCGCGCTCGAGCCAATGGCCGAGTACACGGTCGAGCCGTTGCCCTGACCGGCGTAGGTGTCGGAGGTCCAGGTGAACACCGCATCGAAATAGGTGCGGACCACGCCGTATTCGGTCGCGGTGCGCGTATCGATGTTGAAGTCTTCACGCGAACGCCAAGTGTAGCCGTTCGTGAAACGGTTGTTGGCACCGCTGGCGCCGTTGTAGTTCGCGCCGTACACGCTGTTGCCGTTCACCACGACGTCAGCGCGCACATAGCCGCCCAGCTTGATGCAGGTGTCGGTGCCGGGGATGTAGTAGAAGCCCGGACCGTAAAGCGAGCAGACCTTCACGTACTCGACCGCTTTGGCCTTGACGGGAAGATCGGCCGCCTGTGCCCCGCCGACCGCGACCAGCGCAGCCGTCGAGCCCAGGATAAGGCTCTTCAAATTCATATTAAACCTCCAAGTTGCTCATATGCGGAGAGTCCGAGGCCGCGAGCGCCCCGTGATCCTCCCGCATTGTCCAAGACCGTTTTCCCCAAACCCCGCACCCTCAGATCAATCTGTGGTGTGCGACGGACTTGAACGATCACCGCAACGGGACGATCGAGATTCCCCTACCGCCGGGGTTCAATATGCATTGGCGTGTTCGCCAATCAAAATAGTTTATAAAGTCAGGAATGCGAATGCGGCCACACTGTGTCTCGCCGGCAACGCTGCCTGTAAGTCCTTTGCTTACCTGGGAAAACTTGTCACACCCCAAATAGTCCAACCGTCACACGACCATCATAATTACTTTACGTTCACTTGCGTTCGTTGGCGGCTTACGGGAAAAAACGTATGCCGCGCAGAAAACAAGAAATAAATCAGCACAAAGCTGAGTCGGCGCCTGAGGGAAGAGGAAGCTGTGTCAGTGACAAGGAAGGATACGACGCGCCAGCGCGCCATCGAACATCTCGACATCATCAAGCGCTTCACGCTCGAGATTTCGGCCATCAACTCCCATCTGGAGCGCGTCCGTCAGTTCTGGGGCAAGTCGCTTGGCGTCAGCGGTCCGCAATGGATGATTCTCATCGCGGTCTCGGATCTCGACAAGGATGACGGCGTGCCGATCAACGTGGTGTCGAAGCTGCTGCACGTCGATCCGTCGTTCGTGACCACGCAGTCCAAGCTGCTCGAGCAGAAGGAGCTGCTGCGGCGCGCGCCCTCCCCGGCCGATGCGCGCGTGGTCCGCCTGTCGCTGACCGACAAGACCAAAAGGCATCTCGCGGGCCTCGCCGAACAGCACAAGGCGTTCAAGAAAACCGTCTTCGAGGAGTTCAGCGAGCCTGAGCTGGCCGAGTTCACGGCCAAGCTTTCGATGCTCACCAACCGCCTGGAAAAGGCCTGCCTGATTGTTGCAATGGAGGCCGAGGCCTGAGGCGACGGCTCTTCAGCGGACGGGACGACTGGCAACCGGCACGGTCGCGCCGCTCACCTTGCGAAGCTCACGATGCGGAAACTTATCGGTGTCCGCGCCCCGGCGACTGGAACGCCAGGAAGGCCAGAACGCTCAGCAGCGCAGCCCAGACCAGGAAGTGTTCAGCAATCACTTTGGCCCCCCATTTGCCCCTCAATGGAATGCATGAAACGGGCCAAGCCGCGGTCGATCCGTGAACGGCTATGGAAAAGGAGCCCCGGCGCTGACGGCCGGGACCCCGAGAAACCAACCTTGCGGTGTAACTATCTGGACCTGGTCGAGCTGCCTCCGGTCATCCCGGTGCCCGCCCCCGTTGTCTGACCAGGCGCATAGCCAGAGGCCGCTGGGCTCCCGGCTTTCGATCCTCGTGCCTGCATCTCGTGCCCGGGTGCATAGCCCGAAGCGCCGGGACTGCCCTTCTTGGAGCCCTTCTTTTGCATCTCGTGTCCAGGTGATTTGCTCGAAACACCCTGTGCAAAAGCAACAGGGGTGGAAGCCATCAGGCATGCCGCGGAAAGGACGATGATTGCGCGGTTCATTTTGTCCTCCAAAATGCGCCCCGCAACCAACCGCCTGAAATCAGTGACGTTCCATGAACGCTTGTTCATCGACACCACAGCTGCCGATGCGATCGGCTTGGTGCTGCCTCTTCAACGAGCGTTTGCTCAATAATGACGGCAGCGTGTTGGCTGACGAACAGCATCGGCAGCCAATCGTAAGCCGGCGGCGAGCGATCCGCGTCCGCTTCAAACCTTCACCGAACAAATTTTGAGAAAATGGTCGGAGCGAGAGGATTTGAACCTCCGACCCCTAGTCTCCCAGACTAGTGCGCTAACCGGGCTGCGCCACGCTCCGATGCCGTTCCATTAGCTGCGATCCTGCGTTCGCGCAAGGCGGGGCGGCTCTCAAAGACTGTATTCCGAGGCCGGTTCCCTTAGCAGGCGTCCTTGCCTCAGCCGTCCTTCATCGCCGCGTCGATCATCTGCCGGCAGGCGACCAGCTCCTGCAGCACGCGTTCGAGCCGCTCCCGATCCGCTGACGGAACGGAGGGGCGAACCGGCGGCGCGGCGGGCGCCTTGCCCGGCTGGGCGTGCGCCTTGTAGGTCGACAGGATCGGATCCTCGTCGGGATCGACGAATCGGTAGTCGATTCCCTTCTCGTCGCCGTCGCCCTCCTCGCCGTCGAAATCGAGCCCGTCGCTGTTCTCGAGGTCGTCGGCCTCGGCCATGCTGTTGCCGACGGCCTCCTCGACCGCGCCGAACGAGACCGCCGCGGTCTGGTCGGCGATGCCCTGCACCGACTTGATGCCGTGCTCCTTCAGGATCCGCTGCACGCCGCGGATGGTGTAGCCCTCGCCATACAGCAGCCGGCGGATGCCCTTGAGCAGGTCGACGTCGTCGGGGCGGTAATAGCGGCGTCCGCCGCTGCGCTTCATCGGCTTGATCTGCGCGAAGCGCGTTTCCCAGAATCTCAGCACATGCTGGGGAATATCGAGTTCATCAGCGACCTCGCTGATGGTACGGAACGCATCCGGCGCCTTGTCCAAATGCCCGCTCCTTTGAGCTCAATGCCCAGAGCCCCTTGCGTTCCGATCGAATCGGAACGGGGCTCCGGATTCTAGTTTTGCCGCGCTTTCTTCACGCGAACCGGGTATCCACTTCGCTTGAAAACGCTCTAATCGGCCTTGCTGCCGTCGCCATTGGTGACGACATGGCCATTGATCCGCTGCTTCAGGATCGCCGACGGCTTGAACACCATCACCCGCCGCGGCGAGATCGGCACCTCGGTGCCGGTCTTGGGATTACGCCCGATACGCTGGCCCTTCTTGCGTACCATGAAGGAGCCGAATGAGGACAGCTTCACCGTCTCGCCCTTTTCCAGGCAATCGGTGATCTCCTTCAGCACCAACTCGACAAATGCCGACGATTCCGTGCGCGACAGACCCACCTTTTGGTAGACCGCCTCACACAAATCGACGCGCGTAACTGTTTTTCCGGTTCCCGTGGTCATCGCCTGCCCCGCACTCTCGGCGAACAATTTCTTGACTGAAATTAAAAGCTTAGCGCGCAATGGTCAACAGCGACAAGCATCCGTGTGCAGGAAAGATACCAGCAACCTGTCGATACTCTTTGGCGATGCGCTACCAGCGCACGAGCGCCGAGCCCCAGGTGAACCCGCCGCCCATCGCCTCGAACAGCACCAGATCACCCTTCTTGACGCGCCCGTCCTTGACGGCGACCGACAGCGCGAGCGGGATCGAGGCCGCCGACGTGTTGCCGTGCTTGTCGACCGTCAGGACCACCTTCTGCGGCGCAATATGAAGCTTGTGCGCCGACGCATCGATGATTCGCTTGTTGGCCTGGTGCGGGATGAACCAGGTGATGTCCTCGGCGGTAAAGCCGGTGGCGTTGAAGGCGTCGACGATCACGTCGGTGATCATGCCGACGGCGTGCTTGAACACCTCGCGGCCCTCCATCCGGAGATACCCGACCGTCTTGGTCGAGCCGGGCCCGCCATCGACGAACAGCTTCGCCTTGTGGCGGCCGTCGGAGCGCAGATGCGTCGTCAACACGCCGCGGTCGCCGGTGGTGCCGGACTGCTGCTGCGCCTCCAGCACCACCGCGCCGGCGCCGTCGCCGAACAGCACGCAGGTGCCGCGGTCGTTCCAGTCGAGGATGCGCGAGAAGGTTTCGGCACCGATGACCAGCGCCCGCTTGTGGGTGCCGGCGCGCAGGAAATTATCGGCGGTGGCCAGCGCGAAGACGAAGCCGGAACAGACCGCCTGCAGGTCGAAGGCGACGCCATGGTTGATGCCGAGCCCGTGCTGGACGGCGACCGCGGTGGCGGGAAAGGTGTTGTCGGGCGTCGAGGTCGCGAGCACGATCAGGTCGATCGACTGCGCATCGACTTGCGCATGGGCGAGCGCGGCCTGCGCCGCCCTGATCGCCAGATGCGAGGTGAATTCGTCGTCCGCCGCGATGTGGCGCTCGCTGATGCCGGTGCGCTGCACGATCCAGTCATCCGACGTGTCGATCCGGCTGGCCAGTTCGGCGTTGGTCAAAACCCGCTCCGGCAAATATGAGCCGCAGCCGAGCACTACCGAACGTATAGCAGTCACGAGACAGCCTCCTGCGCGGTCTGCGCCTGCACCAGGGCGCTGCCGTCGCGATTGAGCATCTGATTGATCTTGGTGAGGAGATCGAAGTGGGCCATCTCATAGCCAACATCCACCGCATAGGCAAAGCCTTCCGCGTTGGTGCCGCCATGGCTCTTGACCACCACGCCCTTCAGGCCGAGCAGCAGGCCGCCATTCGACTTGTTGGGATCGAGCTTGTCGCGCAGCTTCTGGAACGCGCCGCGGGCCAGCAAATAGCCGATCCGCGCCAGCCAGCTCGATGACATGGCCTCGCGCAGCAGCGTGAACATCTGGCGCGCGGTTCCCTCAGCGGCCTTCAGCGCGATGTTGCCGCTGAAACCTTCCGACACGATGACGTCGGCGAGGCCCTTGCCGATCGCGTCGCCCTCGACGAAGCCGATATAGTTGAACTGGGTCGAGTTCATCGCGCGCAGCATTTCGGCCGCCTCGCGGATTTCCCCGTGCCCCTTGATCTCCTCGGACCCGATATTGAGCAGGCCGACGGTCGGCCGTTCGAGGTTGAACAGCACGCTCGCCATGGCGCTGCCCATCACCGCCAGCGTCGCCAGATGGCGGGCGTCGCCGCCGATCGTGGCGCCGAGGTCGAGCACGACAGAGTCACCGCGCAGCGTCGGCCACACCGCCGCAAGCGCCGGGCGGTCGACACCGGGCAGCGTCCGCAGATTGAGGCTGCCCATTGCCATCAGCGCACCGCTGTTGCCGGCGGAGACCGCAACGTCGGCCTCGCCATGCTTCACGGCGTCGATGGCGAGCCACATCGAGGACGCCCTGCGGGTCCGCCGCAGCGCCTGGCTCGGCTTCTCATCGTTCTTCACGGCGACGTCGGTATGGATCACTTTCGATACCGCCTTCAGCGCCGGATGCTTGGCGAGCTCCGGCTCGATCTGGGCCCGGTCCCCGACCAGCAGGAATTCGCTGTCGGGATGACGGCTTAACGAGATTGCGGCGCCGGGAATGACGACGGAAGCGCCGACGTCGCCCCCCATGGCGTCAAGCGCTATTCGAACCTTTTGAGGCATGAACGTCCCGGAAGCCTGCTTTCCCGCAGCCTTCAGACGAAGACCGCGAGCTTGAAGTCACCGCCGTCAACGGCGCGCGGCGAAACACCAACTCGCGTCCCGGCCGGGCCGCGACAATAGCGTGTCCTCGATCCGACACAACCTCTTGACCGCAAATGCGGCAGCTGTCGAACCGTCACGCAACACATCGGAACATACCAGAAATACATTGTATTTCAATGTATTGTGACAGATATTTGAAGTAACTGGGAACGCCGCTCGCGCAAGCTTGCAGGCAAGCCATCCCCCGCAAATGTGGCGCCGGCTGCCCTCAACTCCCCTTGGGCTTCTTGCCGTCCGGCTTTTCCTTCAGCGCCTTCAGGGCCGCGAAAGGATGATTTTCCGGGTCAGGCGCTTCAGCCTTCTGTTCAAAGACCGCATCCACCTTGCGCGGATACGGGTCTATGCCGAGAAACAGCGCATCGGTGGCGAGCCGGCCGATGTCGATGAAGCCGCCGACGATCGGCTCCGGCGGGTCCGGCGTTTCCTCATCGCTGTCGTCGGCGTCGTCGACCAGGTCGGCCATTTGCGGGATCTGCTCGGGCGGCGCGAACACCACATCGATCGGCTCATCGATCTCATTCTCGATCGGATCGAGCGTCACCACGCAGGTCTGCCCGACCCTGGCCTGAACTCTGCCGGTGACGTGGTAGCTGCCGTCGCGCTTGGGCTGCAGGTCGAACTCCGCATGCGCGGAGACGACTTCCCGCAACTCGGCAACTTCGGCCATCGCCGTGCGCGCCGCTTCGTCGGCCGCGATCTCGCGATGCAGGCCGGTCTCCGGGATCTGCGCGACATTGACGAGGACCCGCCAGGGGTCGCGATCGCGCCGTGCATCGGGCTGCCCTGTGGTGCCCCCGCTCATGCCGCCGTCCCCACGGCCCGTGGTGCCGGAAAGCGCCACGCGCCCTTGGCCAACGCCGCGAGATCGGCGCGCGCCAGCTCTTCGATCGCCTCCGTGGCGTAGGCGGCGAGTTCGCGGGCCTTGTCGATGTTCTGACCGTTGAGGATGTTCTTGCAGAACGACTCGGCCAAAGCCGCCTCGCTGTCGGTCAGCGCCAGATCATACGCTGCGGTGCGGCCGTAGAAGGCTTCACCGAACGCCTGCATGCGCTTCGGGACGGTGAGGTCGCCGACGCCCATTTCGCGCAGATTGTCGTCCATATCGATGCAGAAATGATCGAACAGGGCTTGGGACAGCCCCACGCCACCCTCGACGGATTTCAGTCGCCGCAGCACCAGCCACAGGTGCATCAGAAGCAGGTCAAAACGGCCGTTAACCGTGTCCGGAACGCCCAAGTCACGGTAAAACAACGGTTCTCGCGCCTGCGTCACGATCATGCCATAGATGGTCTCAATGGTGCTGCGCGCGGGCACCCGGGGTCTTCTGAAGTGATTGAACGGCCAAAGCATGACGGGTTCCGGCTGCCGGTCCCCAAAAGGACACCTGTTGAGGGTTCGCCCGTTGGAGCTCGGCATGATTGCAATCCATTGAGCTGCCCGGTACGTCAATGCCTCGGCCGATGCAAGGGGACGGATCAGTTCCGCCGATGAACCACACTCTTTTAAGACAGTCTCGCGCCGCTTCCGCGCGCGGGTTCTTTTCGCGTCTCCGCGCCGTCGCGGCGATTGGCCTCGTCTGCGCCGCGCTCGGCGGCTGCGCCGGTGAACAATTCCAGAAGGGCTACATCCTGCCCGAAGGGGCGCTCGAGCAAATCCCGATCGGCGCGAGCCAGGACCAGGTGCTGATCGTGCTCGGCACGCCTTCGACGGTCGCAACGCTGGACGGCGAGGTGTTTTATTACATCTCGCAACGGACCTCCCGCCCGGTCGCCTTCATGAATCAGCGGGTGATCGACCAGCGCGTGATCGCGGTCTATTTCGACAAGAACCGGCAGGTGCGCCGGCTCGCCAATTACGGCCTGAAGGACGGCAAGATCTTCGACTTCGTCAGCCGGTCCACACCGACGTCGGGCCAGGAAATGTCCTACCTGACACCGCTCTTCAAGCTGCTGAGCTTCAATTAGAGCGAAGTGGACTCCGGTTCGCGTGGGAAAACGCGTCAAACTGGAGTCCGGCCGCTGCGCCAAGTTGTCGCTTGCCCCAGGGGCAAGCGGTCCCCTAGTTTGCTCGCAAACAAGAGCCTGAGCAGGGGGTAAACGCATGAGAGCCAAGAGATTTTCCCGTCGTACGGTATTGTCGGGCACGGCCGCATTGACGGCCGCGTCGATCCTGCCGCGCGCGAGCCTCGGCGCCGGCGACTGGCGGCCAGCCGAGACCGTCCGCATCATCGTGCCGGCGGCGGCCGGCGGCTCGACCGACGTGATGGGACGGTTGCTGGCCGCGCATTTGCAGCCGCTCTGGGGCCAGTCGGTGGTGGTGGAGAATCGCTCCGGCGCCGGCGGCACCATCGGCACATCCGAGGTCGCACGCGCCAAGGGCGACGGCCACACCATCCTGATCGGCAATCCCGGCCCCAACGCGATCGCCTACAGCATCTTCCGCAACCTGACTTACAAGGCCGACCAGTTGCAGCCGGTCTCCAACATGATCCGGATTCCGAACATCGTATCGGCGCATCCATCGACCGGCCTCAAGTCGATCCCGGAATTGATCGCCTTCCTGAAGAAGAACCCCGACAAGCTCACCTACGGCTCGTCCGGCACCGGGCAGAGCCCTCACCTCACCGGCGCCTGGTTCCTGCAACTCACCGGGCTGAAGATGACGCACGTGCCGTTCCGCGGCGCCGGTCCCGCACTGCAGGCCGGGCTCGCCGGCGACATCCAGATCCTGTTCGACAATCTCTATCCGTCGCTGCCGCAGGTGCAGGACGGCAAGCTCAACGGCCTCTGTGTCACCACGCCGGAGCGCAGCGATTCCGCGCCGAACCTGCCGACGATGCGCGAGGGCGCGCCGGAACTGGCAAAGTTCGACGTCTCGTCCTGGTTCGGCGTGTTCCTGCCGAAGACCGCGCCTGCCCCGGTGCTCGACGAGCTGAACCGTCAGGTCAAGGCGATGCTGGAACGCGACGACGTCAAGAAGAACATCGCCGGCATGGGCGCGCGCGCCGACTACGGCACGCCCCAGCAATTCTCCGATTTCGTCAATGCCGAGACGAAGAAGTTCGCGGCGATCATCGAGAAGGAAGGCTTGCAGATGGAGGTCAAGTAGCGGCCGCCGTCACAAGCATTCCTGAGCATATTGCGCCTCATGCTACGACGACTTGTTGATCTTCTTGACCTTGGCGTCGGTTGCTTCAATCGACATCGCCAATTCCAGGATCGCCTTCGACAGCAGCTCGATGGCCTCCTTCTGATCCTGTGATTTGGAAGCGCGGAGCGCGTAGTTCCGTGCGGATGAGAGCGACATCGATTGATCTCCGTGTTGTTCGCGTCTTCAAAATAAAACCCCGCGGCTTTCACCGCGGGGCTTCGCTTCAGTTGTGTCCGCCGCTCAGTGCGCCAGGATCGCCAGTAGCAGCAGCGCCACGATGTTGGTGATCTTGATCATCGGGTTCACCGCCGGGCCCGCCGTGTCCTTGTAGGGATCGCCGACGGTATCGCCGGTTACCGCGGACTTGTGGGCGTCAGAGCCCTTGCCGCCGTAGTGGCCGTCCTCGATGTACTTCTTGGCGTTGTCCCATGCGCCGCCGCCCGAGGTCATCGAGATCGCGACGAACAGGCCGGTGACGATGACGCCGAGCAGCATGGCGCCGACCGCGGAGAATGCCGCCGACTTGCCCGCAGCGCCACCGCCCGCGATGGCGTAGATCAGGAAGTAGACCACGATCGGCGACAGCACCGGCAGCAGCGACGGGATGATCATCTCCTTGATCGCCGCCCGGGTCAGCAGGTCGACCGCTTTGCCGTAGTCCGGCTTGTCGGTGCCCTGCATGATGCCGGGCTTCTCGCGGAACTGACGGCGCACCTCCTCGACGATCGCACCGGCGGCGCGACCGACCGCGGTCATGCCCATCGCACCGAACAGATACGGCAAAAGGCCACCGAACAGCAGGCCGACCACGACGTAAGGATTGTTCAGGGAGAAGTCCGGGTTGACGCCCTTGAAGTAGGCATGGGCGTTGGCGTCGCTGATGAAGAATTTGAGGTCCTGGTTATAGGCCGCAAACAGCACCAGCGCACCGAGACCGGCGGAGCCGATCGCGTAGCCCTTGGTCACCGCCTTGGTGGTGTTGCCGACCGCGTCGAGCGCGTCGGTCGACTTGCGCACTTCCTTGGGCAGCCCCGCCATCTCGGCGATGCCGCCGGCGTTGTCGGTGACCGGGCCGAAGGCGTCGAGCGCGACGATCATGCCGGCCAGCGCCAGCATGGTGGCGGTCGCGATCGCGATGCCGAACAGGCCGGCCAGGCTGTAGGTGACCAGGATGCCGGCGATGATCACGATCGCGGGCAGCGCGGTCGCTTCCATCGAGACCGCGAGACCCTGGATCACGTTGGTGCCGTGACCGGTGACCGAGGCCGAGGCGATCGACTTCACCGGGCGGTAGTCGGTGCCGGTGTAGTATTCGGTGATCCAGATGATCAGGCCGGTGACGACGAGACCGACCACGCCGCACCAGAACAGCGCCATGCCGGTATAGTCGACGCCGTCGAGCTTGCCGAAGCCGACCAGCCAATTGATCACGAGCGCGACGCCGACCAGCGACAGGATGCCGGTGGCGATCAGGCCCTTGTAGAGGGCGCCCATGATGGACTGGCTCGCACCGAGCTTGACGAAGAAGGTGCCGATGATCGAGGTGATGATGCAGATGCCGCCGATCGCGAGCGGCAGCGTCATCATGTTCACCAGGATCGGCGTCTTGGCGAAGAAGATCGCCGCGAGCACCATGGTGGCGACCGCGGTCACCGCATAGGTCTCGAACAGGTCCGCCGCCATGCCGGCGCAGTCGCCGACATTGTCGCCGACGTTGTCGGCGATGGTGGCCGGGTTACGCGGATCGTCCTCGGGGATGCCGGCCTCGACCTTGCCGACGAGGTCGCCGCCGACGTCCGCACCCTTGGTGAAGATGCCGCCGCCAAGACGGGCGAAGATCGAGATCAGCGAGGCGCCGAAGCCGAGCGCCACCATGGCGTCGACCACGGTGCGGCTGCCCGCTTCCAGACCCATGAACTTGACCAGCACCATGAAGTAGATGGTGACGCCGAGCAGCGCGAGACCGGCAACCAGCATGCCGGTGATCGCGCCCGCCTTGAAGGCGAGCTCGAGGCCGCCGGCGAGCGAGGTGGTTGCCGCCTGCGCGGTGCGGACGTTGGCGCGCACCGAGACGTTCATGCCGATGAAGCCGGCAGCCCCCGACAGGATGGCGCCGATCGCAAAGCCGATCGCCACCGGCAGGCCCAGGAAGTAGGCCAGCACCACGAAGATCACGATACCGACCATGCCGATCGTGGTGTACTGCCGCCGCAGATAGGCCTGTGCGCCCTCGCGCACCGCGGCCGCGATTTCCTGCATGCGCGGATTACCCGCATCCGCGTTCAAGACCGACTGCGTCGCCCAGATCGCGTAGACGATGGAAAGCGCCCCGCAGAGCACAATCAACCATAAAGCTGTCATGTTGCCTCAGATCCTTGATGTAACCCCCGCGCCTTCTTGTGCCGCTAGGGGGCGGCAGGCGCTTATTTTGCGAGGACAATCCTCCCCAAAAACGGATTGCCTCAAATCGGGCGCGACCTTGCCAAAATCGTTACCGGTGTGCAACGCCACCTGTGGCCGAAAACGCCGATATCGGCAGCTATTTAGAAGGAAAATCGGCGCGATCAGGCGCGGGAAGTCCAGCGCTGCTTCCGTTCCGACGCGTTTTCTTAACGCGAACCGGTGCCCGCTTCGCTCGAAACCGCTCTAGAAATGGCTGTAGGACAGCCGCTTCAACTTCAGTTCCCGACCCTGCCCGTCAAGGAAGCTTGGTGGCGACAAGCCCGCGATCAGGCCGCCGATTGCGGTTACCGCGACCTTGGCCTGCCGTGCGTCCCGCAGAAACGCGTCGACATGATCGCTCGGGACCGCGCACAACAGCTCGTAATCATCACCGCCCGTCACCAAGGTCTCGATGTCGATCGCCTTGCGCGCGAGCAACCCTGCGGCTGCAGACGACAACGGCACACTCGGCACATTGATCACGGCCGCCACTCCACTGGCTGCACAAAGCTTGGCCAGATCGCCGGCAAGACCGTCGGACACATCCATCGCAGCGCTGGCGTGGGCGCGGACGGCCCTGGCCAAGGCGTTACGCGGCTGCGGAACACGGTAACGGGCGGCAAGAAAATCCAGCCCGACGACATCGTCCGCCAGCGCCGCGGCGACCGGGCCACCCCGGAGCACATCGAGACCGAGCGCGGCGTCTCCGATCGTGCCGGTGACGAACACACGGTCGCCCGCCTGAGCCCCCGCGCGATGCACCATCGTGCCCTGCGGCACCCGGCCGAACGCGGTGATCGAGATCATCAGCGGCCCCGGCGTCGAGACCGTGTCGCCGCCGAGCAGCGGGCAGCCGAAATGCGCGGCGTCCTCGCCGAGCGCCCGGGCAAACGAGTTCAGCCAGGCCTCCTCGGCGCCGCGCAGCGCCAGCGTCAGCACGAAGCCCGCCGGCACCGCGCCCTTGGCGGCGATGTCGGAGAGGTTCACCCGCAGCGCCTTGCGCGCGAGCGTGTCGGGCGGATCATCGGGAAGGAAGTGCACGCCCTCGACGATGGCGTCCGTGGTGACCACGATGTCCTCGCCGCCTGCCCTCAGCGCGGCGGCGTCATCGTCGAGCCCGAACGCACCCGGATCGGTCGCGAGCGGCTTGAAATAGCGCGCGATCAGGGAGTCTTCGCCGGATATCGGTTTGTCGCTCTGCGTCACGATAGCAGCCCCGTCATCCTGAGGTGCGAGCGGAGCGAGCCTCGAAGGATGCACGGCCCCAGCCGGGCCGTCGCCCTTCGAGACGGCCGCTGCGCGGCCTCCTCAGGGTGACGGTCAAGCGATCATATGTCTCCACTCAGCTCCGCACAAACTCGTCGCCGCGGAACTGGCGCGCGATCTGGTCGAGCACGGCGTTGACCATGCCGGTTTCGTCCTTTTCGACGAAGGCGTGCGCGACGTCGACATATTCGGAGACCACCACCCGGCCCGGCACATCCTTGCGATGCTCGAGCTCGTAGGAGCCTGCCCGCAGCACCGCGCGCAGGATGGCGTCGATCCGCTTCAGCGGCCAGCCCTTCGACAGCGCCTCGTCGATCAGCGGATCGAGCTTGGCCTGGTCGCGCACCACGCCGGAGACCACGTCGCGGAAAAACGCGGCTTCCGCCGGCAGGTATTTCTCGCCCTCGACCTCGTTGCCGAGCCAGTGGCTCTCGAACTCGGCGAAGATGTCGTTGATGCCGGCGCCGCCGATGTCCATCTGATAGAGCGCCTGCACCGCCGCGAGCCGTGCCGCGCCGCGTCGGTTGGCTTTTCTGTCGGGGGCTTTCGCGGGCTTCTTGTTGTCAGCCATGGTCAAGCCTTTGCCAGGCGGCGTTTGATCCGCAGCATCGCCAGCGCCGCACGCGCCGCGTCGCCGCCCTTGTTGAGTTCGCTGGCGCGCGCCCGCGCCCAGGCCTGCGCCTCGGTGTTGACGGTGAGGATGCCGTTGCCGAGCGGGAATTTCCGGCTGACGGCCAAATCCATCAATCCGCGCGAGGACTCCTGCGAGACGATTTCGAAATGGATGGTGTCGCCGCGCACCACGCAGCCGAGCGCGATCGCCGCGTCATAGGGCTTGCCGTTCGTTTCAGCCGCATCGATCGCGATCGCGATCGCCGCCGGAATCTCCAGCGCGCCCGGCACCGTGATCACGTCATGGCTGGCGCCTGCGGCCTTGATCTCGGCAAGCGCGCCTTCCAGCAGCGCATCCTGGATGTCGTCATAAAACCGCGCCTCGACGATCAGCACGCGTGCGCCGGTAATGTCGGTCTGGTCCTTCAGGGGTGCGCGCCGCGCGTCAGCCATTGCAATACCAATCGGAACTTGGGGAGGAGTTGAGCTGCGTTTTAGGCGCAGCAGGGGCTAAAGCCAAGGGCAATACTGGCCCGGATGTCACCGCGATCAGCCCGATTTTTCAGGCCGGGTTCGCCTGCAATGCATAGGCCGCCCGGGCTGAAAATCACCCGAGGCGCATAGGCAGATAGGGACGTCTGTGTTGGCCGCAATGCCCAGGCCGAAGCTATTTCATCTCCGACAGCCGCGCCGCGTAGCGGGCCATCAGATCGACCTCGATATTGACCTCGCTGCCGGCCTTCCAGCCGCTCAGGGTCGTGACAGCAAGCGTGTGCGGGATGATCAGCACCGAAAACGTGACGTCGTCGACCGTGTTCACGGTCAGCGACACGCCGTCCAGCGTGACCGACCCCTTCGCCGCGATGAAACGCGCCAGTTCGCGGCTGGTTCGCAGCTCGAAGCGCGCCATGTCGGGCAGGTCCTCGCGCTTGACGATGGTCGCGATCCCATCGGCATGCCCGGCCACGATGTGACCGCCGAGCTCGTCGCCGATCTTGAGCGCGCGCTCGAGATTGAGCCGGCCGCCCTGCGCCCAGTGCTTGGCGGTGGTCATGCCGAGCGTCTCGGCCGCGGCATCGACATCGAACCAGGTCTTGCCATCGGCGGTGCCGGAGGCGACGACGGTGAGGCAGACGCCGTTGCAGGCGATCGAGGCGCCGTCGGCGATCGTGGTCTGGTCGTAGTCGCAGGCAATCCGCATCCGGTGCAGCTGCCCCTGCGCGACCTGCTTCAGGCTGGTGATCTCACCGATATCGGTGACAATTCCGGTAAACATTACGCACGCTCGTAGATCATGAGACTGTCTTTGCCGAGGGTTTCGCTAGCACGAAGGCGAAAGGCGGGCGACTGCGTGATTGCGTCGAGCGGCATTGCGTCCAGCGCGGGAACGCCGTCGGCACCGATCGTATCGGGTCCGCGCAACAGCCAGATCTCATCGACGAGGCCGGCCGCCACGAAAGAATTTGCCACGCGCGATCCGCCCTCGACCAGCAGCCGCGAGATCCCCTTCTCCGCCAGCGCACGCAGCACGGACGGCAGATCGAGTCCCGCGGGCGCAGTGGCGGCAACACGGATCACCTGCGCGCCGGCGGCGCCGAGCTTCACCGCGGCAGGCGCCTCCGCCATGTCAGATGTCAGGACCCAGAGCGGCGTCTCGCGCGCCGAATGCACCAGGCGGCTGTCGCCCGAAATCCGCAGCGCGCGGTCCAGCACCAGGCGCGCCGGCGAGCGCGTCGCCATCCCCGGCAACCGGCAGGTCAAAAGCGGATCATCGGCCTTGACCGTGCCGATGCCGACCAGGATCGCGTCGCTCTGCGCGCGCAGCAAATGCACCCGGGTCCGCGCGGCCTCGCCTGATATCGCGACCGGCTTGTGGCCGCTGGCTGCGATCTTGTCGTCGGCGGACACCGCGAGCTTGAGGATCACAAGCGGGCGCTTGTCGCGGATGCGCCGGAAGTGTCCGGCATGGTCGCGCGCGGCCTCCGCCGCACACAGCCCGACGTCGACTGCGATGCCGGCGGCGCGCAGCTTGGCATGCCCCTGCCCCGCGACTTCCGGATTGGGATCCTCGATCGCCGAGACGACGCGGGCGAGCCCGGCCGCAACCACGGCGTCCGCACAGGGCGGCGAGCGGCCGAAATGCGAGCAGGGTTCGAGCGTCACATAGAGCGTGGCGCCACGCGCGGCGTCACCTGCGCGCCTGAGTGCCTCGACTTCGGCATGCGGGCGGCCGCCTGCTTGCGTCCAGCCGCGGCCGACGATGACGCCGTCCTTGACGATCACGGCGCCGACCGCCGGATTGGGCCAGGTACGCCCGAGCCCGCGCCGGCCAAGCGCCAGCGCCAGCTGCATGAAGCGCAGATCGGCCGCCTTTGCCGCTTCCTTGGCTGCTTCCTTGGCCTCTTTGGCCTTCTGCGCGAACTGGTCTTCCAGAATGCGGAAGATCATTTGCGTAGCGTCGCGAGCCGCGGGTCCTCTTCGCCGGTCAACTCGTCGAGCACGGCCTCGAAGTCCTTGGCCTCGCGGAAATTACGATAGACCGAGGCGAAGCGTACATAGGCGACGTCGTCGAGCTGGCGCAGGTGCTCCATCACGATCTCGCCGATCGCCTCCGAGGAGACCTCGGCTTCGCCGCCGCTTTCGAGCTCGCGCACGATGGTCGACACCATCTTCTCCACCCGCTCGGATTCCACCGGGCGCTTGCGCAAGGAGATCTGCAGCGAGCGCACCAGCTTGTCGCGGTCGAACGGCACGCGGCGGCCGTTGCGCTTGATGACGGTCAGCTCGCGCAGCTGCACCCGCTCGAAGGTCGTGAAACGGAAGTTGCAGGCCATGCAGACGCGACGCCGGCGAATGACCGCGGAGTCCTCGGTCGGACGCGAGTCCTTGACCTGCGTATCGAGAGAATTGCAGCTCGGGCAGCGCATCCGACGGGACCTCTACACGAGCATGATCCGGAAAAGTGCGAAGCGGTTTTCCGAAGAGATCATGCTCAAAAACAATACGAACCTTTTACTGATAGATCGGGAAGCGATCGGTCAGCGCCTTGACGCGCTCCTTGATCGCGGCCTCGACCAGCGGCGCCTTGCCGTCCGGCGACTGCGCCAGCGCGTTCAGCACTTCGGCGATCATGCCGCCGATTTGCTTGAACTCGGCGACGCCGAAGCCGCGCGTGGTCGCCGCCGGAGTGCCGAGGCGCAGGCCCGAGGTCACGAACGGCTTTTCGGGATCGAACGGGATACCGTTCTTGTTGCAGGTGATGCCGGCGCGCACCAGCGCCTTCTCGGAGATGTTGCCCTTCAGGCCCTTCGGCCTGAGGTCGACCAGCATCAGATGGTTGTCGGTACCGCCCGAGACGATGTCGAGGCCATGGCCGCGCAGCGTCTCCGCCAGCGCCTTGGCGTTCTCGACCACGTTCTTGGCGTAGACCTTGAAATCCGGCCGCAGCGCTTCGGCGAACGCGACAGCCTTGGCTGCGATGACGTGCATCAGCGGACCGCCCTGCAGGCCCGGGAAGATCGCCGAGTTCAGCTTCCTGGCGAGCGTCTCATCATTGGTGAGGATCAGGCCGCCGCGCGGGCCGCGCAGCGACTTGTGCGTCGTCGTGGTGGTGACGTGGGCGTGCGGCACCGGCGAGGCATGCACGCCGCCGGCGACGAGGCCCGCAAAATGCGCCATGTCGACCAGCAGATACGCGCCGACGGAATCCGCGATCTCGCGGAAGCGCTTGAAGTCCCAGGCGCGCGAATAGGCCGAGCCGCCGGCGATGATCAGCTTCGGCTTGACCTGCTCGGCCTGCTTCTGCACCTCGTCCATGTCGATGATCTGGTCCTCGCGCCGCACGGTGTAGTGCGCGGCCTTGAACCACTTGCCGGACATGTTGACCGGCGAGCCGTGGGTGAGATGGCCGCCAGCCGCAAGGTCGAGGCCCATGAAGGTATCGCCGGGCTGCAGCAGCGCCAGAAACGCCGCCTGGTTCATCTGGCTGCCGGAGTTCGGCTGGACGTTGGCGAAGCCGGCGCCGAACAGCTTCTTGGCACGCTCGATCGCCAGCGTCTCGGCGACGTCGACCCACTCGCAACCGCCGTAGTAGCGCGCGCCCGGATAACCCTCCGCGTATTTGTTGGTCATCACCGAGCCCTGCGCCTCCAGCACGGCGCGGCTGACGATGTTTTCCGAGGCGATCAGCTCGATCTCATGACGCTGCCGGCCGAGCTCGCCCCTGATCGCGGCGGCGATCTCGGGATCGGCCTCGGCGAGGTTCGCCGTGAAGAAGGAATCGGGCGCGGAAGCGGTCTTGGTGGATGAGGTCATCGGCGAAATATCTCCACCGCCGCAAGCCTTTAGGCGGGATGCGGACGGTCACGAGTGGCGGTCGAAGCTGGCTTCAGAGCGTTATCACATCGCCCCAAAATGGCCAAGCGCTTGCGGTCCCTGCCGGTCAATTATGCCAGATATGGTGGGGATGGCGGGGATTGCCAGCCGGCCCGGCGCCCGCCCCCTACCCGGTTCCAGCCGCCCCGCCAGCACGGCTGTGGCGGCCGCTGAATGGAACGCGACGTCCGTTGTTGACCGCGCGGGACTCACGCACAAGACGACCAGCGCCTTAAGGTTTGCAAGCGCTGCTCGCGCAACCACGCGACATCAGACGCGCTTGATCATGTCGCGCGCGATCGCGATGCATCGGCTCACGCGAGGACGGGACGATTTTGAATCGTTCAACACTGGATCGATTCAAAGCTCTCACGCGATGCGTGCAATTGCGCGTCATACGCCGTTGTCTCCCGGTCACACAGACAAGCTTTGCGCGCAACTTCGACAGCTTCTAACCGCGCGCAGGCTGCTCGCGAAAATCACCGTGATAACGACTCGCTCAAGATTTTTTACGGGGCGTGGAATAAATGTCGTGCAGGTGGATTCGGCCGCAGCGGTTTGCCGCTTCGGCTGTCGCGGTGCTTTCGGTTGTTGGTGCGGACGATGTCTTCGCCCAGACCCAATTGCCGTCGGTGACCGTCGAAGCCCCGCAGCGGCAGGCGGCGCGATCGCAGCAGCCCTCGCAACGGACCACGCGCGCACGCAGCGCCTCGCGCCGCACAACAGTTGCGCCAGTGGGCGCCCAGCCACAACTCGCACAGCAGCCGGCAGGCGCCGGCGGCGGGCACGAACGCGCCAACGGCCCGGTCACCGGCTATCTGGCGCGGCTGAGCGCCAGCGGCACCAAGACCAGCACGCCGATCATCCAGACCCCGCAATCGGTGTCCGTCATCAGCGCCGAGCAGATCCGCGACCAGAAGATCGTCAGCAAGTTCGACGAGGTGCTGCGCTACACGCCGGGCGTCATTGGCGGCACCTATGGCGCCGATTTCCGCAACGACTGGTTCATGATCCGCGGCTTTCCCGCGCAGAACGAGTCGCTGTTCCTCGACGGCCTGCAGCTGTTCTACACCTCCTATGCGAGCTGGAAGCTGCAGCCCTTCAATCTCGAGCGCGTCGAGGTGCTGCGTGGTCCATCCGGCATCCTGTATGGCGGCTCGGCGCCGGGCGGCCTCGTCAACGCGGTGAGCAAGCTGCCGCAGGCCGAGCCCATTCGCTACATCGAGACCGGCGTCAACAATTTCGGCAACGCCTATACGCAGTTCGACATCGGCGGCGCGACGGCGCAGCCCGGCAATGGCCAGGTACAGTACCGCCTGGTCGGCCAGGCCCAGGGCGGCGGCACCCAGACCGACTATGTCTACGACAACAACTTCTTCTTTGCCCCGTCGGTGACCTGGCGGCCCGATGCCGACACCAGCCTCACCGTCTTCGGCATGGCCTCGCACAGCAACACCCGCGCGCTGAACTTCCTGCCCTATGTCGGCACCGTCACCAACGCGCCGTTCGGCCGGATTCCGACCAGCCTGTTCGTCGGCGATCCCAGTGCCGACCAGTTCCGCCGCGACCAGCAGATGGTCGGCTACCAGTTCCAGAAGAGCGTGACTGACAGCGTCGACTTCCGCCAGAACGCACGCATGGCGCATGTCGACGTCTATTATGCCGGCCTCTACGGGCTCGGCTACGCGACGACGCCGGCCGCCGCCGACATCGCCCGCGGCAATTTCTACACCCGCGGCATCGCCACCCAGCTCAACCTCGACAATCAGCTCGAATACCGTTTCGCCACCGGCGCGCTGCAGCACACTGCGCTGGTCGGCGTCGATCTGAAATATTACGGCATCGACGACCGCCAGGGCTTTGGCATCGGCACGAATCTCAACGTGCTCAATCCGGTCTATGGCACCAACCTGCCGTACAGCGGCCCGCTGTATCAGAACGCCTATCTCGCCCAGGGCATGGCCGGCGTCTATCTGCAGGATCAGGTCAAGCTCGATCGCCTGACGGTCGTGCTGTCCGGACGCCAGGACTGGGTCGATCTCACCAACAACAACCGGATCGGCGCGTCCCAGGGCCGCGACGACAGCCAGTTCTCCGGCCGTGTCGGCGCGATCTACAATTTCGACAGCGGCGTTGCGCCCTACGTCTCCTACATGACGGGCTACAATCCGGTCATCGGCACCACCGCGTCCGGCCAATTGCTGCTGCCGGAAACCTCCGAGCAGACCGAGGTCGGCGTCAAGTACGAGCCGGTCGGGCTCAACGCACGGTTCGGCGTCGCGTATTTCGACCTCAAGCGCAAGAACGCGCTGACAACAGATCCGAACAACCCGCTGTTCCAGACCCAGAACGGCGAAGTCACCTCGCGCGGCGTCGAGCTCGAGGCGGTCGCGAACATCACGCGCGATTTCAAGCTGGTGGCGAGCTACACCAATTACGAGCTGTTCGTCAGCAAGGACCTCAATCCCGCGCTGATCGGCACCGTGCCGACCAACGCACCGCGGCAGCTCGCATCAGCGTGGACCGACTACACCTTCCGCGACGGGCCGCTGAGCGGCTTCGGCTTCGGCGGCGGCGTGCGCTATGTCGGCTCGTCCTTTGCCGACACCGCGAACACCGCACGCGTCCCGGGGGTCGTGCTGGGCGACCTCGCCTTGCATTACGAATGGGACAACAACTGGCGCGCGGCGCTCAATGTCGTGAACGTCACCGACAAGGTCTATGTCGCGAGCTGCGCGACCATCAGCTCCTGCTACTACGGCGATCGCCGCCGCATCACGGCGAGCCTCGCCTACAAATGGTGAGCTGAACATTTCGTTCACGGAAAATCCTGCGACAGCGAGGCGGCGTTTAGTTACCTCGCTTTTTTCGCCGCCGTCAGGGTGGTGTCAGCTTGTCGCGCTAGGTTTCGCGTCGCGGCGATATTTGCCGTGCCCAGACTGGCCCGCTCCGAAATGCGAGCCCCGGAGCGGGCCTTTTACGGTCTGGTCGCGCGCTAATCCTCGTTCGCCTTGAATCGCCCGAGCCCCTTGAGCACGAACGGCGCCAGCAGCGCGATCAGCGCGATGCCGAGCAGCGTCGCCGACATCGGGCTTTGCAGCAGCACCATGGGATCGCCGAGGCTGATCGCCAGCGCGCGACGCAGCTGGCTTTCGGCGATCGGCCCGAGGATCAGCCCGATCACGACGGGTGCGATCGGGAAGTCGAACCGGCGCATCAGAAAGCCCATCACGCCGAACGCCGCCAGCATCGACAACTCGACGACCGACGGCTTCGCCGCGATCGTGCCCATGGTGGCGAATACCAGGATGCCGGCATAGAGCCAGGGCTGCGGGATCGCCAGCAGCCGCACCCAGAGCCCGACCAGCGGCAGATTGAGCACCAGCAGCATGCCGTTGGCGATGAACAGGCTCGCGATCAGGCCCCACACCAGGTCGGGCCGCTCCGCGAACAGCAGCGGCCCCGGGTTGAGGCCGTATTGCTGGAAGCCCGCCAGCATCATTGCAGCCGTTGCCGAGGTCGGCAGCCCGAGCGTCAACAGCGGCACCAGCGTGCCGGCGGCGGACGCGTTGTTCGCCGCTTCCGGCCCTGCGACGCCTTCGATCGCGCCCTTGCCGAATTCCTCGGGATGTTTGGTCAGTCGCCGCTCGGTGGAATAGGACAGGAATGTCGGGATCTCCGCCCCGCCGGCCGGCAGCGCCCCGATCGGAAAACCGAACAGCGTGCCGCGCAGCCACGGCTTCCACGACCGCCGCCAGTCCTCTTTCGTCATCCACAGCGAGCCGCGCACCGGCTCGAGCTTCTCCTCGGCGTGGTGACGGCGCGAGGCGACATAGAGCGCCTCGCCGACCGCGAACAGGCCGACCGCGAGCGTCGTCACCTCGACGCCGTCGAGCAGCTCGGGAATGCCGAAGGCAAGCCGCGCCTGACCGGTCAGCTTGTCGATGCCGACCAGCCCGAGCGTCAGGCCGATGAACAGGCTGGTGAGGCCGCGGACCGGCGAGTCGCCGAAGGTAGCGGACACCGTGACGAAGGCGACGCACATCAGCGCGAAGTAATCCTCCGGCCCGAAGCGCACCGCGACATCGACCAACCATGGCGCGAGGAATGCGAGGCCGATGGTGGCGATGGTGCCGGCCACGAACGAGCCGATCGCCGAGGTCGCCAGCGCCGGGCCGCCGCGGCCGGCCTTGGCCATCTTGTTGCCCTCGAGCGCGGTCGCCATCGACGCGCTCTCGCCCGGCGTATTGATCAGGATGGCGGTGGTCGATCCGCCATACATGCCGCCGTAATAGATGCCGGCGAACATGATCAGCGAGCCGCCGGGATCGAGCTTGTAGGTCACCGGCAGCAGCAGCGCGACCGTCAGCGCCGGACCGATCCCCGGCAACACGCCGACGGCGGTGCCCAGGAACACGCCGATCAGGGCGTAAAGCAGGTTCATCGGCTGCATGGCGACCGCCATGCCGTGCGCCAGCGCGGCGAAAGTGTCCATCACAGCAGTCGCTCCAGCGGGCCGGCGGGAAGACTCAGCGTCAACAGCTTGTCGAACGCGAGATAGATCAAGGTCGTGATCACGAGCGCGATGGCGGTGTCGGCGAGGACGGCGCGGCGGCCGAACGCCGCCGACGTGGTGACGAACAGCGCCGATGTCGCGAGGATGAAGCCGCCGCCAAGGCCGATGATGGCGATCAGGAGCGCCAGGCCGCCGATGATCAGCCCCACCGGTTTCGGATCCATGCTCTCGCGCGGCGGCAGGTTGCCGCGCAGCGCATCGATCAGATTGCCGACCGCGAGGATGACAAGGCCGATTGCGATGACGACCGGCATCGCCTCCGGCCCCATGCCATACATGCTGGTGGACGGCAGCTTGCTGGCGTCCCACACCAGCACCGCGGCAAGCCCGGCAAGTGCGGCCGCGATGACCACGCCGGCGCGATCGACGCGTCGCGCCGACGCGGGCGGGAGATTCTCAGACGCCGCGTCCGGCGTCATGACTTCACGAGGCCGACGGACTTCAGCACCTCGGTCACGCGCGTGATCTCCTTCTTCAGGAAATCCGCGAAGGCGTCGCCACCGAGATAGGCGTCATCCCAGCCCTTCTGCTTCAGGATCTCCTTCCAGGCATCGGACTTCACCATCTTCTCGACCGCATCGCTCAGCACCTTGCGCTGCTCGGACGTGATGCCGGGCGGTGCGACCACCGAGCGCCAATTGGCCAGCACGAGATCGATGCCCTGATCCTTGAAGGTCGGGATGTCGACGCCGGGCAGACGGTTCGCTGACGTCACGCCGAGCGCGCGCAGCTTGCCGGCCTTGATCTGGCCTTCGTACTCGCTGAGGCCGGAAATGCCGGCCGTGACCTTGCCTCCGAGAATGGCTGCAAGCGACTCGCCGCCGCCCGAGAACGGAATGTAGTTGATCTTCTTGGCGTCGGCGCCGACCGTCCCCGCGAACAGCGCCGCCATCACATGGTCGACGCCGCCGGCCGAGCCGCCGGCAAAGGTCACCTTGGCGATATCGGCCTTCACCGCGGCGGCGAGATCCTGCGCTGTCTTGATCGGCGAGTTGGCCGGCACCACGATGACCTGGGTCTCCTCGGTGAGGCGCGCAATCGGTGTCACCTGATCCAGCGTCACCGGCGACTTGTTCATGGCCAGCGCGCCCACCATGACGAAGCCGTTCACCATCATCTGGTTGCCGTCGCCCTTGGCGCCGTTGACGAACTGCGCGATGCCGACGCTGCCGCCGGCGCCGGGAACGTTGGTGACCTGGACGCTGCGCGCGACACCGGAGGCGACCAGCGCCTGCTGCATCGAGCGCGCCGTCTGATCCCAGCCGCCGCCGGGCGCCGCCGGCGCCATCAGCTTGAGCTCGAGTTGCTGCGCGGGCGCCGGACCGCTCGCCCCAAGCAACAGCGCGACGACCGCGCCGACCAGGCGCATGTGGGACGGGATCATGGGGCTTCCTCCTGAATTTTCGGAAAGCAGCCTGCCGATCGCCGGCTGCATCCGGTCACGTGATCGCATCGCCACTCGGACACCGCGATCCCTTCGGGTCAGGAATCGCTCGCCGATCTCGCGTCTGCGTATCCCTAGCGACCATTCGCCACAGGCTTCGGCAAGCGGGAGGGCGCGGCTAGCCAGTGCTGCAAATCGCCGCACCATCTCTGGCCATTTTTCGCTTGCTTTGATTCGGAACGGCTCGCCAACAAAACGGCCCCAGCACCTTTGGGGGCCTAGGAGCCGGTGCTGGGGCCGTTTGCCTGATCCGCGCTGAGCTGTTGGAGACAGGCAGCCCGATCGATCAACGTCCGTACGGTTCCAGCATTAGCCTATGTAAATCGGTGATTTGGTTTTCCACGACGATGTCTTGCCTGCAACAGTCGTCCTTCGAGCGGCGTTAATCCCAGCGACTTGAGCTGTGCCGCCGCAGACGAGCCCCAGGAAGGCGGGGAGCCCTCTCCCATCATCGACCGCAAAATTTTCGGCCGAGCTCTTGACACGGCATCTCCGATTTTTATTTTTTTCCCGCCAGTTCCCACCGCGGAGGCTGGTGCCTGGTCGCCGTTCGGGTCCAGGCGAGACGGGCACCGGTCGTGTCCGGTGCCGTTCATATCCATCTTGCTCTATGGAGGATTTGGCTATGCGCACATACGACTTCTCTCCCCTTTTCCGGTCGACCATCGGCTTCGACCGGCTCTTTGATCTCGCCGAAGCAGCCCACCGGGCCGGCGAAGATCACTACCCGCCCTACAATATCGAACGGCTGTCCGAAGACCGCTATCAGATCGTGCTCGCGATCGCCGGTTTTGCGCCGGACGAGATTTCCGTCACGGCAGAGCAGAACGTTCTGACTGTCGAAGGCGTCAAGGTCGAGAAGGCCGAGCGCGAATACATCTATCAGGGCATCTCGACGCGCAGGTTCAAGCGCCAGTTCAGCCTGGCCGACTACGTCGAGGTCAAAAGCGCAGCGTTCGACAACGGACTTCTCAGAATCGAGCTGGCACGCGAGGTGCCGGAGGCGATGAAGCCGCGACGCATCGCGATCAATGCGGCGTCGAGCAATGCGCCCCGGCAGCTGGAAAACGTCGCCGCCTGATCAAACCGGCGAAGCCGCGTCCGGCGAACGGCACGCGGCTTCGTCTCCTCAGCAACTCGTCTTTCGAATGGAGGCATCCATGCGGCCGACGATCGCGCCTGCACCCAACATTATTGGCTTTCATCTGCCGATTTGCGACCACCACGAATATGAGACCCCGCACGACGTGGTGCGGGACACTCGCCTGAGCCTGTCCGAGAAGCGCGCCATCTTGGCATCCTGGGCCTCGGACGCCAGTGCTGTAGCGTCCAATCCTGCCTTGCGCGCAGCCAAGGGGCTCAAATCTCCCGTTCCTGTCAGCGATATCCTTGAAGCGCTTCGTGCGCTCGACAGCGATCCGCGCCATCCGCCAGGCGGCCGGCCTGCTCGCCTGCGCTCCGTCGACCGCTGCCTGGCTGCATAGGAGGAGAGGAGATGACGGACATCAGACTACCGAAGCAGGTTATCGACCGGCTCGAGGAACGATGGCGGTCGAGATTTGAACAGGCAAGGCGCCGGAACTCAGAACTGTTCGACCACAGGCTTGAACAGTTGCGCGCTCATCGCAACAATATTCATCGTTATCGGCGATTGCTGCAGACCCAGCTCTCCGATCTCGAACGCGAATTCATCGAGAGACGCCTGTCCGAAGAAACCACGGCGATGCAGGGCCTCGCGGCCGACATTCCGCCACTCCCCTCCTCAGCCGTTCGCGCAACTTGCGAGGAGATCACGCCATGAATGAGCTGCAACAGCTGCTCATAAAAGGCAGCGAAAAAGTCATCGGCCACTATCAATTCCTGCTGGACAGCGCGGCCTCGGAACAAGAGCGCGAACGCTATCGACGGCGAATCGAGGAAGAACGCCGGATACTTGGCCGGTTGCTCGATCATTTCGATCAATCGACACGCGCTGCGTGAGGCGATCACGGCGGCGGAAGATTCGCATCGCTCGCGATGTCCCCGCCGCGGCGCAGGCCTTCGAACCATCAAAGGACGCATCCGTTATCCCGGGCCTTGTACGCATCCCGGAGAGGTCGCCTTATGTATCGGGTCTACTATTTCGCTGTCTTCCTCGCGGTGACCGTCGCAGTCTTTGGCTCACTGGTCGCGCTCGAGAAGATTTTTCATTCTATGGGATCCGCATAGCTGTCCCGATGAAGTCTCGATCGGAGCCCTCCTTCGGAATTTCATCCCAGCAGAAGCCAGGCCATGGAGGCGATGAGAGCGACAAGCGACACGGTCGCAGCGCTTACAAAGGCAATCTCCACACTGTCGATATGGTGGTGGTTTGTATGCATTGAGCGTCCTCCTAGATGGGTGCCCGCGGACCTTGGGACAGTAGCCACGCCGTCAAATTGGCGGTGGTTTCGTCATGCCGCGCCTGCCTCAACAGGGTCTCTCGCTCTCGACAGGGAGGAAGGTTCTTGGCCCGTTGACGTAGCCTTTTGGCTTCCTGGGCAAGGCGTTCTTCAAGGGGGAAAATCTGCCTAACCCGGCGTCGTCGCTTCATGGCTCCTCTCTCCAACGCTGACGTTTGGCTGCCCCCAAAGCAAAATCAAAAAGCCCGGGAGCCTGAAAAGTTCCCGCCAGCTTCGCGTCAAATGAGAGGAACAGGTGCCATTTTTCGACGTCTCTCATCCGTTCAGCCGGGCGAGAATTCGCTGATCGTGATCGTGAGATCCGGACGGATGGAACTGCCGGAACGGCGTGGAAGTTACAGGACATGGGCATCGCCAAGGACCTGAAGAAGCAGGCCAAGACCGCCGAGCAGGCGGCGGTGCGGACGGCTGACGAATTCGCGGCCGAGCAAATGAAGAGCCTCGCCCAAGCCTTCCGGGCTCAGGCCGAGGTCGTCAAGCGAAACAAGAAAAAGAAGAAAGATGAGCTTCACCGTAAAAGCTAGGTGCAAGTTTGGAGAGATCGTGCACCGTCGTGACACCGCCGAGGCAGCTCTGCGCAAGGCAAAAGAGCTTTCACGGTCACAGTGTTACGACATCCACATCGTGACACCTGAAGGCCGAGACTACGACTCGTCCGAGTTTGGGGATCTTCCCCGCACGCCGTTGGCTGTGCGCGTTGCTCAGAAAGGCCACACCTATCCGTAGAGCAGCAGAGGTCTCAAAACGGCCGGCTCAAAAAGCGGCCCCAGCGAGGGGGTACAGGCTGAGGCCGGGAGCAACTTGGTGCTCAATCCTAACCTGGACCCGACATTTGCCGCCGCTCCGTCCGGTATCGGCGCTTGCGAAGTTGAGGTACCCCTTCTTGGCTACGAAACTCCTGGACCCGTCAGCAGACCAATTGTCGTCAGGATTTTGCATCATCCATCCTGGGGCTAGAGCCCATCGCCGCTCGCATGCATTTCAAGCGGGCGGCGTTGGGTTATGAGCGCACCCTCCACGACCCGCCTCGCGCGCGCCATTGGCGAGACAATCAACAGCGGTCGCGATATCCCCGTCGCTGCTGACCAAATGCCACGCTATGATTGATACCGCAGGTCACGTTCCTTCCGGAGACAGGTCTCGTTCCTTCCGGAGACCGCGCAACACACTCAGTGTCGTCATGGCGAAAAAGCCAGGACGACGATCGTGTGTGGCCATCCGCAGTGTCATCGCTAGGTTGGCGATCCAGTATGCCTACAGCCCGGTATACCCGGCCTTGACATGGTCGGTGCTGCCGTCGAGCTGGCGCAGATAGGTCAGCCCGCACACCGTCAACCGATGCGGATCGCGCTCGCCGGCGTCGAACAGCGTCTGCACGTATTCTGTCACCTTCGCGCGCGCTTCGTCGCTTGCAGCGGGCGTGCGGTTGAGCAGCAGATCATACGTCTGCATGATCCGATCGATAGCGGCTTCCATTGAAGTCTCCGGGTTGACGCTCAGGCGACCACCAGCGTCTCGGCCTCGAACTTCGCGATCGCCTTGTTGGCGAGGCGGAGGCGGTTCATCTCACCGCGCTGGAACAGCTTCACGATGATGCCGAGCAGGCGCTCATTGGTGGCGAAATTGTCGGGAATGACGCCGGATTTGCGCAGATAGTTCGAGGCGATCGCGTAGGCGTCACCGACGACCTCGACATTCAGCACCTCGATCCCGCGCTCGACCAGCATGTCCTGCTTCTCCATCAGAGCGTTTTCAGGCGAAGTGGACACCGGCTCGCATGAAGAAAACGCGTCTAAAAATCCGAGCGTGACGAGATCCGATTGGATTTCATTCACGTCGGGAGACAGGATAAAGCGCCGGCAACGGCTTGGTTCCTCGCCGGACCCCATTTATTTTCGCAGGTGCAGCATGAAACAGGTGCAGAAAAACGCACCGGCCGGGCATGACCGATGCGTTGACTGGAGCAAGGCTGGACTGGAGGAAGGCTGCCGGTCTTCTCGAGCGGCCGGCTTGGCCATCAGGCGAAAACAGGAAGGCTCAGAGGCGGTACAGGATCTGGTCGGTCCAGAACCGCTCGAGGCGATGCAGCGACTTGTTGAGGCTCGCGAACTCCTCGTTCGAGATGCCGCCGACCTGCTCCACCGTCTTGACGTGCTTCTGATAGAGCGCATCGACGATGCGGCGGACTTCCTGGCCCTGCGGGGTCAGCCGGATGCGGACCGAGCGGCGATCGACGCGCGAACGCTGATGATCGAGGAAGCCGAGCTCGACGAGCTTCTTCAGATTGTAGGAGACGTTGGAGCCGAGATAGTAGCCGCGGGTGCGCAGCTCGCCGGCGGTCAGTTCCTTGTCGCCGATGTTGTACAGGAGCAGCGCCTGCACCGAGTTGATGTCGGCGCGGCCACGACGATCGAATTCGTCCTTGATGACGTCGAGGAGCCGGCGATGCAGCCGCTCCACCAAAGTCAGGGCTTCGAGATAGAGCGGCTGCACCGGAGCTTGACCGGTAGCGCGATCGGCGGCGTCCGCCGCCGTTGTCGCAACGGCTTTCATCATGACACTTCCCCTGTTTGTCGTTTTTATCGACTTTATTCGACGAAACTTGTGTCCCGCCTGATAGGTCCAACGTAAGGGGGCCGTTTGAATATCCGCTTAAATAAGAGAATAAAGAGATCATGAATTTAAGACAGTGAATCGTGGATTAAGCCCTTGGATCAAGGGCTTTTCGCAACTTTTCATTGACGGTGGCAGAGCCTTGTTCACGCTTCGTCTGCCTGCCCTGTCACATTCGGAAACAGCATCGTCTGAATTCGAAACGGTGGCGTAACGGGTATGAGGGAACCCTTTACGGTGACCGATCGGTTACCGGAAAATTCTTTGAAAATTTTATCGGAGTGCATCGGCGGGACGTGCACGCGATGCGCGCAAGCGGTGCTGATCCGGTGCGGGGGCCAGATCGGTTCCGCCGTCGGCCCGCGCAAAGCCGGCCGGCACACGCGCCGAGATCCGGTGAAATGGGTCCCGACGGCAGGTCCCGTAGAGACGGTCCCGGAAGGGGGTGTCTCAAACGGATGCGATCTGTCGGCACCCACCTATCAGAACCAGCGATGCTGTCTTCTCGTTGCGCGCACGGCCGCCAAATATTGCCGGCCGCGGCCAGCTATTCGCGGCGCTGTCGCCACGGGGCAACAGTGCATCACGCCATCGCTCCGCGCCGGCCTATGGGGGGCGTTCGCGCGCCGACATCCAGGCCAGCGCGAGATAGGCGGCGAGCATCAAGGCCTCGAGCCCGACCACGGTGAGACTGCCGCCATAGATGCCGGGAAACATCAGCTCGATGACCGCCATCGACACCACGGTGGTCAGCCACACCACGGCGCCCCAAGGGGTCGCGAGCCAGAGCCCGACCGCGGCGACGAGTTCGATGACGGCGAAATAGATCGTGGCGGTCTGCCAGGCCATCGACTGGTTCTCGAAGGCCTCCTCCTCGCCGCCGACGAAGCCGGTCACCTGGGCCCAGTGATAGAGGCCCTTGGCGACCGAGACGACGGCCATGATGCGCAGGAAGATGACGAGGCGCCGCGTCCACGCATTGTCGTCCGGCTCGATCCGGTCGGACGAGATCGCGCTCACCGAGATGGCATTGTCCCGCGCCTGATCGCGTGCAGAGGTATCAGACATCCGAATCGCCGCATGGCGGCTGCAAAATGGGGTTCATGGGCGCAGTCTTGGCCCGCCGGGGACGCAAAATCAATTGCCGTTGCGGCAAATCGAGGGCGCCACGGATGCAACAGCGGCGCAATGACGGCGCCCCTGACAGGTGCTAGAAGCGAACTTATATCAGGTCTAAAACTGCCGTCCCTCGAGGAGAAGAAGACATGGCGATCAAATTCGGGCGCCCGATCGAACTGCGCGATGCGCCGCGGCGCCAGACTGACACCCTCGCCTCCCCCTCGCTCGACCTCACGATCCGGATGCGGCGCAATCGCAAGTCGGAATGGGCCCGCCGCCTGGTGCGCGAAAACGTGCTGACCACTGACGATCTGATCTGGCCGATGTTCGTGGTCGATGGCCACAACACCCGCACGCCGGTGGCCTCGATGCCCGGCGTCGACCGGCTCACCGTCGACCAGATCGTCCGCGACGCCGAGCGCGCGGCAAAGCTCAAGATTCCCTGCATCGCGCTGTTCCCGTTCACCGAGCCGTCGCTGCGCGACGAGCAGGGCTCGGAAGCGCTCAATCCCGACAATCTGGTCTGCCAGGCGGTGCGCGCGATCAAGAAGGAGTTTCCCGACATCGGCGTGCTGTGCGACGTCGCGCTCGATCCCTTCACCAGCCACGGCCATGACGGGCTGATCGAGGACGGCAAGATCCTCAACGACGAGACCGTTGCGGTGCTGGTGAAGCAGGCGCTGACCCAGGCCGAGGCCGGCTGCGACGTGATCGCGCCGTCGGACATGATGGACGGCCGGATCGGGGCGATCCGCGAGGCGCTCGACGACAATGGTTTCGTCGACGTGCAGATCATGTCCTATGCGGCGAAATACGCCTCCGCCTTCTACGGACCGTTCCGCGACGCGATCGGCTCGGCCAAGACGCTGACCGGCGACAAGCGTACCTACCAGATGGACAGCGCCAATTCCGACGAGGCGCTGCGCGAGGTCGAGCTCGACATCGCCGAGGGCGCCGACATGGTGATGGTGAAGCCGGGCATGCCCTATCTCGACATCGTCCGCCGCGTGAAGGACCATTTCGCGATGCCGACCTTCGTGTACCAGGTGTCCGGCGAGTACGCGATGATCGCGGGCGCCGCCGCCAACGGCTGGATCGACGGCGAGCGCGCGATGATGGAGAGCCTGGTCGGCTTCAAGCGCGCCGGCGCCGACGGCATCCTCACCTATTTCGCGCCGAAGGCCGCCGAAAAGATCAAGGCGGAGAGCTGACGGCCGCCGCCGGTTATTGCGACAAGTGGACCCCGTCGCGCCGCTCGCAATGACGGCGTGGAGGTAGAACCGCTCAATCCAGCCCCCGAATCGCCGGAATATTTCGGCTAGTTAATGTTCGCGCAGGCTTGGCGAACGCGCCTGCTGTTCCCATGTCCTGCGCGGGAGTTTCATCGGAGGTTGGTCATGTCCTACGGCAATGACGGCGGCACCTGGCGCAACGAGGCCTGGCGCAACGACGGCGGCGTTCCTCCGCATGCGTTCGATCCATTGATGCAGCCGGATTTGTTCCGTGGCGTGCTGACGCGTCGCGCGTTTGCATTCCTGATCGACCTGTTCGTGCTGTCGGTGCCGGTGATCCTCGCGGTGATTTTCATCGCGGTGTTCGGCCTCGTCACGCTCGGTCTCGGCTGGGCGCTGTTCTGGCTGGTCTCGCCGGCCTCGATCGTCTGGGCGATCGTCTATTACGGCGCCTCGATCGGCGGGCAGCACTCGGCCACCGTTGGCATGCGCATGATGGACCTGGAACTGCGGACCTGGTACGGCGCGCGCGGCTATTTCGTACTCGGCGCCACCCACGCGGTGCTGTTCTGGGTGACGATCTCGTTCCTGTCGCCGCTGGTGCTCCTGATCGGGTTGCTCAACGGCCGCCGCCGGCTGCTGCACGACATCATCCTCGGAACCGTCATTATCAACAGCTCGGTCCGGACCCCGGTCGCCCCGGCCGCGCGGACCTCCTATTAGGCCCGCCTAAACCAATTGACCGTTAGCCTCAGGGGGGCGATGCTCACTCGGCTGCCTGTATTGTTTGTGGAGCCCGACGATCTGACGTGACCCAGCATTCGCGTGATACTCCCCAGTTCTATTTGACGGCGCCCTCGCCCTGCCCGTATTTGCCGGGCCGACATGAGCGGAAGGTTTTCACGCACCTGGTCGGCGACAAAGCGGGCGATCTCAACGACTTGCTGACCCACGGCGGCTTCCGCCGCAGCCAGTCGATCGCCTACCGTCCGGCCTGCGATCAGTGCCGGGCCTGCGTCTCGGTCCGGGTGATCGCCAACGAATTCCGCCCCTCCCGCAACTTCCGCAAGGTGCTGGCCCGCAACGCCGACATCATCGGCGAGCAGCGCACCGCGGTGCCGACCTCGGAGCAATATTCGGTCTTCCGCGCCTATCTCGACCGCCGCCACCGCAACGGCGGGATGGCCGACATGACCGTGCTGGACTACGCCATGATGGTCGAGGACAGCCATGTCGAGACCCGGATCATCGAGTACCGCAAGCGCAATGCCGACAGCGCCATCACCGGCCGCGGCGACGAGCTGATGGCGGTGGCGCTGACCGACGTGCTCAGCGACGGGCTGTCGATGGTCTATTCGTTCTTCGAGCCGGGGCTGGAGAGCCGCTCGCTCGGCACCTTCATGATCCTCGACCACATCGCCCGCGCCCGCCGGCAGGGCCTGCCCTACGTCTATCTCGGCTACTGGATCGAGGGCTCCAAGAAGATGGACTACAAGGGCCGCTTCCTGCCGCAGCAGCGGCTCGCGCCGTCGGGATGGCTGCGCGTCGATGCGTCAGGCGAGGTGCTCGCCGAGCCGCAGGACTAGCTGCCGAGGACTAGCTGCCGAAGAACGTATCGATGAGCAGCTTCACGTTCAGGATCACGATCAGCCCGGCGACGGCCCACGCCGCCACCGCGACGGGGCGCGAAATCGCAAATGCGCCCATCTTGCGCTTGTCGGACACGAAGCGCACCAGCGGGATCACCGCGAACGGCAGCTGCATCGACAGCACGACCTGGCTGAACACCAGCAGCTGCGCCGTGCCGCTCTCGCCATAGAGCGCAGCGACCACAATGACAGGGACGATCGCGATGCCGCGGGTCACCAGCCGCTGCAGCCAGTCGGGCAGCTTGAGATCGAGAAAGCCCTGCATCACGATCTGGCCGGCCAGCGTCGCCGTCACCGTCGAGTTGAGGCCGGAGGCGAGCAGCGCCACGGCAAACAGCGTCGAGGCGATGCCCAGCCCGAGCAGCGGCGACAGCAGCTCGAACGCCTGGTCGATCTCGGCGACGTCGGAATGGCCGCTCTTGTGGAAGGTCGCGGCCGCCAGCACCAGGATCGCGGCATTGACGAACAGCGCCAACATCAGCGCGATGGTGGAATCGGTGGTCGCCCATTTGATCGCATCGCGCCGTCCCTCCTCGGTGCGCGGATAGGCGCGGGTCTGCACGATCGAGGAATGCAGATAGAGATTATGCGGCATCACGGTGGCGCCGATGATTCCGATCGCGATGTACAGCATCTCCGGATTGGTGACGATCTCGCGCGAGGGCATGAAGCCGCCGATCACGGCGGCAATCGGCGGCGCGGCGGCCGCGATCTGGATGACGAAGCAGACCGCGATGACGATGAGCAGAGCGATCACGAAGGCCTCGAGGAAGCGGAAGCCGCGGTTCATCAGCAGCAGCAGCAGGAACGCATCGAGCGCCGCCAGCAGCGCGCCGCCGATCAGGGGAATGCCGAACAGCAGCTTGAGCGCGATCGCGGTACCGATCACCTCGGCGAGGTCGCAGGCGATGATCGCGGCCTCGCAGGCGAGCCACAGCAGCAAATTCACCGGGCGCGAATAGGTCGCGCGGCAGGCCTGGGCGAGATCGCGGTCGGTGGCGATGCCAAGCCGCGCGGCGAGTGCCTGCAGCAAGATCGCCATCAGATTGGAGAGCAGGATGACCGACAGCAGCGTGTAGCCAAACTTCGATCCGCCCGCGAGGTCGGTGGCCCAGTTGCCGGGGTCCATGTAGCCGACCGAAACCAGATAGCCCGGCCCGGCGAAGGCCAGCAGCCGCCGCCACCACAGGCCGCCCGACGGCACCGCGACGGTCGCGTTCACCTCCGGCAGGCTGCGCACATGTCCGGCATCGCCCCGCCAGCCGCCTGGCACGGCATTGGGAACGGAAACGGAAGATAGTTCAGGGGTCCGAGCATCCATCCCACAAAGATGGCCGATCTCTCCCGTTATTGCAACTCATTTGCAACTGCATCTAGGCTCACGAAAATGATATCAGCCGACCTTCTTGTAAAGCACTGAGGAAGTGCTTTACGTTCGATGCATGATCAAGCTGCCCGTCGAGACGCCCACCGCGACGCTGCGCTACGCCCTCGCCCCCGACCCTTCAGGCATCGAGGCGATCGAGGCGACCTTTGCGGCCTACGACCGGATGATGGCGATCCTTGCCGAGGTCGCCCCCGTCGGCGCCAATCTCGTCTCGCTGCACGCCCAGGCCTACGAGAAGATCCGCAAGGAGACCGGCCTGCCCGCACGGCTGGTGACGCTCGGCCTGCGCGACCGCGCCAATTACATCGCAGGCGCCGCCGTCCGCCGGATACCGCTCGACGACAAGTTGTTCGCGATCAAGGGTCCAACTTCACTGACCATTAGCACTGTCAGCGGACGCGTCTTGGTGCCGTTCGACGTGCCGGGATATGTCTCGGGCTGGGAAAGCCCCTTCCCGGCGCATTTGATCTCGGATGGACGCGGCTATGAAATCCACATCGCCGTCAAATCGAAATCAGCACAACCGGAGGAGAAGACCATGCTTCACGAAGGCATCCTTGCGCGCATGGGCCGGCTTCTTGCCGCCATCGCGAGCCAGACCATCGACAATGTCGAGAGCAACAACAAGGTCGCGCTGGTCAGACAGGCGATCCGCGAGATCGACGCCGGCGCCGACGAGGCGCGCTATGCGCTCGGCAAGTCGCGCGCCGAAGAATTCCGCTTGAGGAAACGGCGCGAGGAACTGGATACCGAAACGGCTGCTCTGAACGAAAAGATTCGTCTCGCACTTGCGGAAAATCGCGAGGATCTCGCGCGCGCCGGCGTCGCACGGCAAATTGATCTGGAGTCGCAGGTGATCGCGCTGGAACGCGCGATGGATTTCATCGAGCTCGAAATCGATGAGCAGACCAAGGCGCTACAGGCCATGCTCGGCGCGCGCCGCGAGGCAGAAACGCGCTTGGCCGATCTCGAACAAAGCCTGATCCGCGAGGCTCAGGACGAAACCAGCCGGGGCCCATCCGCGACCAATACATTGAGTGCTGAGCGCGCCATGGCGGCGATCGCCCGGGTCACCGGCGTTCCCGCCTCCAGCGTGCTCGGCGACAAGGAGCTTGACGAACTCGATCGCCTGCATCGCGAAAAGGAAATCGCGGCGCGGCTTGAAAGGATCAAGTCAGAAAAATGAGTGCAGTTGGCGACATTCTGCTCGCCCCCGACGTGCGGCCCTTCGCGGTCGCGGCTGCGATCATGGTGGCACTTGGCGGTATCGAATTGCTGAGCACCATGATCGGACTTTCGATCAGCGAATTGATCGGCAAGGATTTCGCGGTCGAGGCCGAGAGCCACAACGCTCTCAGTGGCCTGTTTCTCTGGATCAACGCCGGGCGGCTTCCCCTCCTGATCCTGATCATCCTGATCCTCGGCATCTTCTCGATCGGAGGCTTCCTGCTTCAGGGACTGGCGCATGCCGCAGGCACCGCCATCCCAGTCTCGCTTGTCGCGGTGGTTGCTGCCGCAGGCAGCATCCCCGTGATCAGAAATACCAGCCGCGGCCTCGCCCGCATCATTCCGCGCGACGAGAGCTATGCGGTCAACGACAGCGACTTTGTCGGCAAGGTCGCAACCGTGTCGGTCGGCCCGCTCGATCAGGGCCTGCCCGGCAGGGTCCGTCTCAAGGATGTCTTCGGCAACTGGCACACCGTGTCGGCGCGTGCCAGCGCGGAGTCCGGGGCATTGCCGGTCGGCGCCAGCGTGCTGCTGGTCGATCGCGACGCTAGGGGCTTCATCGCGATTGCCGCACCGGCCGACCTCGTCGAACAACAACGGTCTTCCAACAGGGCATAACACATGTGGGAACTTGCTGTACCCGTCGTTATTGGCGTCATCGTCATCCTCGTTATCGGTCTCTTGTTCGCAAAACTCTACAAGCGCTCGACGCGCGACGAGGCCTATGTCCGCACCGGCCTCGGCGGCCAGAAGGTGGTGCTTGACGGCGGCTCGCTCGTGCTGCCGATCTTCCACTCCACCGCGGCGGTGAACCTGAAGACGCTGCGGCTCGAGGTCGCGCGCGGCGGCCCGGACTCGCTGATCACCAAGGACCGCATGCGCGTCGATATCGGCGCCGAGTTCTATCTGCGCGTCAAACCCGACTCGTCGTCGATCGCGCTCGCCGCGCAGACGCTCGGCAACCGCACCAACGACGCGGCCGAGCTGCGCGAGTTGGTCGAGGCTAAGTTCGTCGACGGCCTGCGCTCGGTCGCCGCGACCATGAACCTCGAGGAATTGCAGGAGCAGCGCGCCACCTTCGTCAAGGCGGTGCAGGACGCGGTCGGCGCCGACATCCAGAACAACGGTCTCGAGCTTGAATCGGTGTCGCTGACGAAGCTCGACCAGAGCGACATCAAGCACTTCAACCCGAGCAATTTCTTCGACGCGCACGGCCTGACCACGCTGACCAAGATCACCAAGGAGCGTGAGCAGGAGCGCAACCAGATCGTCCGCACCACCGAGGTCAACATCGCCCAGCAGGACCTGGTGGCGCGGCAGACCACGCTGACGATCGAAAGCACCAAGCGCGAGGCCGAGCTCGCCCAGCAGCGCGACATCGCCAACAAGACCGCCGCGATGCGCGCGCAGACGGCGCAGGTCGAACAGACAGCGCTGCAGAACGAGGCCGAATACCGCATCCAGCAGGAGCTCGCGGTCGCCAACAAGCAGACCGAGGCCAACCAGGCCCGCGACACCCGCAAGATCGAGGCCGATCTTGCGGTCAAGCGCCGCAACACCGAGATGGAGCGCGACCTTCAGATCGTGGCGCAGGAAAGCGCGATCGCGGTCGCGGCCAAGAGCAAGGAGCAGTCGGAGGCCCAGACCATCGCCGAGACCGCGCGTGCGGTCGCGATCGCCGCCGAGGAAAAGGTCACCACCGCCCGCGCCACCGAAATCGCCGAGCGCGACAAGATCATCAACGTGATCGCGGCGCGCAAGGCGGCCGAGACCGACGCGATGCCGATCACGGTCATGGCCGAGGCCGAACGCCAGGCCGCCGCCAACAAGGCGGAAGCCACCAACGTGCTCGCCAAGGCCGATGCGGCTGCCGCCACCACCCGCGCTGCCGGCGTCAAGGCGCTCGGCCAGGCCGAAGCCGAGGTCGCGACGATGAAGGCGGAGGCGCGCAACAAACTGAGCGCCGACATGATCGCCTACGATCTCAACCTCGCGCGGATCAACGTGATCCCGAGCGCGCTCGCCGAGGCGGTGAAGCCGATCGAGAAGATCTCCGACATCCGGATCTTCGACACCGGCAGCATGCTCGGCCGCGGCGGCGCCAATGGCCACGCCAACGGCAATGGCGGCCTCGGGCTCGGCGACGGCCTCGCCGCGCAGCTGCTGTCGGTCTCGGCGTTCAAGCCGATGATCGACAAGATCCTATCGGAGGCAGGCTTCCCGGCCGGAGCCGACGCGCTCACCAGCCTGACCAGCGCGCTGGCGCAGCGCAAGTCCGAGGTCGCCGAAACACCGACGGTTGGCATCGAAAGCGCGCCAACCGCACTGGTCGGCACCATTACGGGCCAACTGGCGCCTGCTCCCAAACCGCAGTGACGGCTTTCAACCAAGTCTGACTCCGGAAAAGCCCGCCGATCCCCTTCGGCGGGCTTTTTCTTTTGGCGTTATCGGGAAACGGGTGGGATCGGGCCTCTTCCAACCACACACTATGGCCATATCGAATGTCCCAAGGGATTCTGCCATGTCCGCCGATACGCCTCGCCTGCCGGCCACCTTCAACCGCCTGGCCTGGTCCAACCTTGCCGCGCAATCGGCCGAACAGATTGCGCTCGCGGCTGCGCCGATCGTCGCCGTGCTGCTGCTCGGCGTCGGCGAAGGCCAGACCGGCCTGTTGCAGACCGCGCTGACGCTGCCCTTCATCCTGTTTGCGATCCCCGCCGGCCTGCTCGCCGACCGCGTGTCGCGGCGCTGGGTGATGGCGGGCTCCGAAGCGCTGCGCGCGGCCGCGCTCGCCGCGATCCTGCTGCTCTTGTGGCTCGGCCTGATGACGCTGCCGCTGCTCGCCCTGCTCGGCTTCATCGCGGTCTGCGGCACGGTCGCCTATAGCGTCGCCGCGCCGGCGCTGGTCCCCTCGCTGGTGACACCACAGCAATTGCCGGCGGCGAACGCCCGCATCGAGCTCGCGCGCACCGTCGCGTTCGCCAGCGGCCCCGCGCTCGGCGGCGTGCTGGTCGGCTGGGTCGGTGCCGCGCCGGCGTTCGGCTTCGCCGCAGCGCTGTCGGCGATCGCGGTCGTGCTGCTCGCCGGCATCTACGAGCCGGCGCGCCAGCCTGCCCCGCGGCGCCATCCGTTGCAGGACATCAAGGAAGGCGCAGCCTTCGTGATGCACCACGCCTTGCTGCGGCCGGTGTTCATCACCCAGTTCATCTTCAACACGGCGTCGTTCCTGCTGCTCGCCGTCTTCGTGCCCTATGCGGTGCGTCATCTCGGGCTCAGCGCCACCGGTGTCGGCACCACGCTTGCGATGTACGGCGTCGGCATGGTGGTCGGCGCGCTGTTCGCCACCCGCGTGATGAAGCGGCTGGCGTTCGGCACCGTGATCGGGCTCGGCCCGGTCACCGGCTTCGTCGCCGCGGCCGTGATGGCGCTGACGACCTGGATTGCGACGCCGCTGCTCGCGGGCCTCAGCTTCTTCCTGCTCGGCGTCGGCCCGATCCTGTGGGTGATCTCGACCACCACGCTGCGGCAGTCGGTGACGCCGCCCTCGCTGCTCGGCCGCGTCTCGGCGATCAACATCATGAGCTACGGCGCGCGCCCGCTCGGCTCCGCGCTCGGCGCCATCGTCGGCGGCCTCTACGGTGCCGAAGCCTGCCTCTATCTCGCGGCCGCAATCTTCGCCGCCCAGGCGCTGGTGATTCTGATGTCGCCCGCGGTGTCGCTGACGCGGCAGCCCGACATGGTCGGCGAACCCGCGCGTTGCTGATCAGCTCGCCAGGTACCGCTCGTATTTGCCGCCGACGACCTCGTCGGCGGCGACAGCCGGATCCAACGTGTAGAGATCCTGCGCATGGCCGATGCCGCGCAGCACGAAGCGGCCGGTGGAGACCAGATAGTTGCGGCCGGCGGCGTCGAGCCCGGTGCGAAAGTCCGTCGAAGTCAGTAACTCGCGGTCGACCGAGGCGCACATCGAGGCGATCCGGCTGACCTCGTTGACGGCGGGCCCGACCACCGTGAAATCCAGCCGGTCCTCGCTGCCGATATTGCCGTAGAATACCTGGCCGACATGGAGCCCGACATAGGCCCTGGTGGTCGGCCGGCCCTCGTTCTCGCGGCGATCGTTCAGCACGCGGATGTTATGCCGGAATCTGTGCTCGGCCCGCAGCGCCGCTCGCTTGGCGCCTGCCACGTTCTCGCCGGTGAACATCGCCAGCACGCCGTCCCCTATCAGCTTCAGCACCTCGCCGCCGGCGTCATGGATCGCGTCGATCGAGGCCTGGGCGTAGTCATTGAGAAACGGAATGATCTCGTCCGGGCCGATCCGCTCGCTGATCGCAGTGGAGCCGCGCACGTCGGAGTACCACAGCACGGCCTTGATCTTCTCGGTGATGCCGCGCTGCATGCGTCCGCGCAGCACCTGCTCCGCGGTGTCGCGTCCGAGATAGACCCGCCCCAGCGTGCGGGCGATCTCGACCTGGGCGGCGGACTTGATCGCGAGCCCGAGCACCGGCACCAGGTCGCGCAGCGCCGCCAGATGGTTCTCGTCGAACCCGTCCGAATGGCGGGTGGTGTAGTAGGAATAGAAGCAGTCCATCTCGCCGATCGTGCCGGCCTCGCCGAAGCGATGCACGAAGGCGGCGAAATGCTTGTGGCCCTTCTCGGCCAGTTCGCCGATCATCGAGAAATCGTGCGAGGTGTCGGCAAGATCGATCACGATCTCGTCATGGCCGTTTTCGAGCATGTGATAGAAGGCCGACCGCCGCCAGGTCTGACTGGCCTCGCCGGTGCTGGTCGAGCCGTATTCGAAGATGTCGGCCTCGTTGCTCTCGCCGTCGTTCCAGCGGAAACCGCGTCCCTCGAAGATCGGATGCAGGGTGTCGATGAAGACGATCGCCCGCGACAGCGGCATGCCCGCGGCCCGGCAGCGCTCGCAGAAACCGCGCAGCAGGTCGTTTTCGGGCAGGCCCGTCAGACCCTGGCGGACCAGCCAATTCATCAGGCGCAAACGGGGCGTCAGTTCCATAGATTGGATTATGCCGGGCAATTGGTGCGGGAGGAAGGCCTGGTCGTCGCGTGACAGATGCGAACGTCAATGCGGCATTGCAAGGCCGCCCGCCTCACCGTTTCCCGCGGAACACGGCCGCCGAATGGCGCCGATTCCGCTTCCTTTTGTTCGGCCGCTCGCGCACAACAGCGCATGCACAACGACACTGACCCGCAAAACCCGATCCGTCGCCTCATGCAATGGGCGATCACCCCGCCGCAATCCTATGGGGTCTATCTTGTCGGTCTTATCCTGGTGTTCGTGCTGTCGTTCTACGCCGGCACGCTGAAGCCGAAGCACCCGCCTGCCCCGCCGGCGACCGCGCCGGCCGCCCCGCGCGGCTGATCAGACCGATTTGGTTTCCGACGTCGCGATCCAGATCCCGGCGAAGACCGCGATCAGACCGACGACCAGATTGGCCGTGATCGGCTCGCCGACCAATTGCTTCGCAAGCAGCCCGGCAGCGATCGGATTGACCGTCATGGTGTTGGCGACGCGGGTCGGCGAGGCCCGCTCCAGCGCCAGCACCCACAGGATGAAGGCCAGCGCACCCCCGGCCATGCCGAGATAGAGCCCCGCGATCCATTGCGACATGCCGAACTCGCGCAGCGTCGCCAGGCTGCCGGTGAACGACCCCACCGCCACCAGCGCCGCCGCGCCGGCGCCCATGCCGACAGCAAGGAAACCGAGCGCGCTGGAGCGGCGGATGAACGGCCGCGACAGCACGTTGTAGAAGGCCATGCAGAGCACCGCGACGGCCATGATCAGTTCGCCGCGCCATGCCCCCGCTGGCGCTGCCGTCAGCCCGGATGCCAGCGCCGCCGCCACGCCGAGCACCGCGATCGAGACCCCGATCGATTTGCGCATCGTCAGCGGCTCGATGCCGAGCAAGGCGCCGACGACCATGGTGGAGAGCGGCAAGGTCGCCAGCGCCAGGCTGGCGCGCGCTGCCGTCGTGTAGGACATCGCGAGATTATAGAGCACGAAGAACACGCCGAAGAAGGCGACGCCCAGCGCCACGACCGCCGGCAAGTCCTCGCGCCGCGGCCACTTCGCGCCGAGCAGGACCGCGGCGGGAAGTACGCAGAGAAAGCCGATCGCCCAGCGCAGGATCGCCAATGTGATCGGGTCGGCGTTGCCAGCCAGATAACGCGTGATCGCCGCCGCCGTGCCGCCGAGGCAGCTCGAGACCAAGGCAATCGCAACGCCGATCCACTCGCCCATCCCGATCCCCATGCGTTTCGCATTCGCTTGTGGCATCTTGCCCGGCGAGATCATTCCGGCAACTACTTGGCAGGTATTTGGCAGGTACCCATGTCGCAGCAGCGCGATTTTGCAGCCAGCCTGCGCTGGTGGCGGCAGCGCAAGGGGCACTCGCAACTCGAGCTCGCCGGGCGCGCGGATATTTCCCAGCGCCATCTCAGCTTCCTCGAGCTCGGGCGCGCCGCACCGAGCCGCGACATGGTGATCCGGCTTGCCGCGGCGCTCGACGTGCCGTTGCGCCAGCAGAACGCGCTCTTGGTCGCGGCCGGCTTCGCACCGGTATGGCGGCAAACCGACCTTGCCGCACCGGAGCTCGCCCAGATCCGTTACGCGCTGGATTTCATCCTGGCGCAGCAGGAGCCCTTCCCGGCGGTCGTGGTCGACCGGCACTGGAATCTGCTGCTCGCCAATGCAGGCGCGGGGCAGCTGGTCGAATTCCTGGTCGGGCCGCTGGTATCAGGCGCGGCGGTCAACCTTGCCGATGCGCTGGTCGCGCCCCGTGTGTTGCGCCCTTATCTCACCAACTGGACCGAGGTGGCCGGCTACTTTGTCCGCACCGTCGAGGCCGATGCCGCCGCCGACGGCACCACTGCGACGGCGGAATTGCTCAAGCGCCTGCTGGCCTATGACGGTGTCGAGGCCGCGTTGGCCGCGCCGGCGGGACCCACATCCGGGCCGGTGCTGCCGATGCTATTCTGCAAGGGCGACGTCCGCCTGCAGTTGTTCACGACGATCGCGACGCTGGGGACACCGCAGGACGTCACGCTGCAGGAGTTGCGCATCGAAAGCTTCTTTCCGGATTTTTCGAGCCTGGTCGAAAGCGAACGCCGCCAAGGCGGCTCAGTCGTAGAACTCAGGCGACAGCTTCAGCCCGTCGCGCTGCGCCTTGTCGTGGTTGGTCCAGAGCTGCGCCTTCTCTTTCGTCAGCGTGTCGGCGATCTTCTGCATCGAGGCCAGCGTCTGCTCCTTGTTCGCGTTCATGCTCGGCGCGCGGCGATTGTCCCAATTGTCGCTGAAGTGAACGGCATCGCCGGTCAGCACGACCGCGCCTGTCTTCGGCAGTTTCACCAGCAGCGACTGGTGGCCGGGCGTATGGCCCGGCGTCGACAGGATGGCGACGCTGCCGTCGCCGAACACGTCGCGGTCGCCTTCGAGCTTCGTCACGGGATGCTCGGGCTTGAAACGCGGCGCGTTGTTGGCGCCCGGCCATTCATACTCCGCCTTCTGCACATACAGCATCGCGGCCGGGAACAGCTCGACATTGCCGATGTGATCGGGATGGGTGTGCGACACGGCGATCGCCTTGATGTCCGACGGCTTGACGCCGAGCTGGTCGAGCTGCGCGGCGAGCGTCTTCGGCCGCCGCCAGGTGACCGCCTTCGGATCGGCCGGCGCAAGACCATTCGGCATCGCCGCCACCGCGTCGGGAATCCCGGTATCCCACAGGAACCAGCCCTGGGCATGCTTGATCAGGTAGCAATTGTCGACGAAGTCCATCGACTTGCCTTCGTTGACGCCGGGCGACCAACGCGAAATGTCGCCTGCAACGCCTTCGCCGCAGTTGAGGATGTAGAGTTTCTCGACGCCTGATTTCGCCGGCTCAGCGTCCGCATGCGACAGCGCGCCCATGGCCCAGAACAACATTGCAAGACCGATTGCCTTTTTCACGTCGCCCTCCGTTGATCACGCCGGCCATTCGCGCGGTCGCAATGTGCCGTGTCGTCGCCGCCCGTGGAAGACCTGGACATGGGTCGAGTGATCAATTGAATGCGAGTGCGCGGCAGCTGCGTCGGCTAGACCATTTCCGCCGGCGCCAGCCGACAGGTCTCACTGCTGATCTCGACCTGCAGCGTCGCGTGGTGGATGCTGAACCGCTCCGACAACTCGGCGCAGACGTGATGCAAAAAGACATCGTCGTGTCCGCCGGGCCGCACCAGATGCGCGGTCAGCGCGGTCTCGCTGGTGCTCATCGCCCAGATGTGCAAATCGTGCACCTCGGTGACGCCCTCGAGCGCGGCGAGATAGTCCCTCACCTCTTTGAGATCGATCCCCTTCGGCACCGCGTCGAGCGCGAGGTTGACGCTGTCGCGGGCAAGCTCCCAGCCGCTCAGCATCACCACCACCGCAATGACCAGGCTGATCGCCGGATCGAGCCACTGCCAGCCGGTCGCCATGATCAAGAGCGCGGCGATCACGACGCCGAGCGAGACGCCGGCATCCGCCGCCATGTGCAGATAGGCGCCGCGCACATTGAGATCGCTGTCGCGGCCGCGCATGAACAGCAGCGCCGTGCCGCCATTGATCAGGATACCGAGCGCGGCGACCCAGACCACGGTCCAGCTTGCGACCTCCGCCGGCTCGCGGAAGCGGTTGATCGCCTCGACCGCGATGCCGCCGACCGCGATCAGCAGCAGACCGGCATTGAACAGCGCCGCCAGGATCGAGGCGCGACGGTAGCCATAGGTGTGAGTATCGGTCGGCCGCCTGCCGGCGAGCCATGTCCCGCCCCAGGCCAGCAGCAGCGCGATGACGTCCGAGAAATTGTGGACCGCGTCGGAGACCAGCGCCAGCGAGTTGGCGGAATAGCCGAAGATCAGCTCCGCGACGACGAAGGCAGTGTTCAGCGACGCGCCGACCGCAAAGGCCGTGCCGAAACTGTCAGGCGCGTGGCTGTGCCCGGCATGGGAATGCCCGGCGTGGGCATGTCCGTGAGAATGACCGTTGTGGTCGTGGTCGTGATTGTGCGCCATGGCAACCGTCGCCCGATGTCGTCGGCGACGGTTATAGCGCGGTGAAATGTGGATACTATCACACCGCGCTCGCCGAAAGCGTAGCCCGGATGGAGCGCAGCGCAATCCGGGATCTTTGCCCAATGCGACAGCGGCCCCGGATTTCGCTTCGCTTCATCCGGGCTACAACACAGTTACTCCACGCCGCGATTGAACTTGTTCGACTTCGGCAGGCCGTGGGCGAGCCGGCCGGCATCGGCGCGGTTGCCGCGCCAGTCGGCCAGTTCCTTCATGGTCATGCTGTGCTCGCGGCCGGCGGAATCCTTCCAGGTCAGGCCAGCCTTGGCGTCGAACACCGCAACGTCAGACAGCGACGCGCTGGTGTATTTCTGCAGCCGCACGCCGCGGCCGCGCGCCATCTCCGGCACCTGGTCGAGGCCGAACAGCACCATCTTGTGGTTGGTGCCGATCACCGCGACGGTGTCGCCGTTCACGGTCGTGATCGCGCGGGCCTCGTTCGGCATTTCGACGTTGAGCACCTGCTTGCCCTTGCGGGTGTTGCCGACGCAGTCCTCTTCCTTGACGATGAAGCCCTGCCCCTCGCTGCTCGCGATCAGGAACTTGCGCTCGCCCTTGTTGACGAACAGCGAGATGATCGCGGCGTCCTGCTCGAGGTCGATGAACATGCGGATCGGCTCGCCATGGCCGCGGCCGCCCGGCAGTTTTGCCACGTCGAGCGAGTAGAACTTGCCGTTGGTCGCGAACAGCAGCAGCTTCGAGGTGGTCTCGGCGAAGAACGAGTGCTCGAGCTTGTCGTCGGTCTTGAAGGCAAGGCCGGAGAGATCCTCGACATGGCCCTTCAGCGTCCGCACCCAGCCCTTCTCTGATATCACGACGGTGCACGGCTCGCGCTCGACCAGCGCTTCCTCGATCGCGGCGAGGTCATGCTTGGGCGCATCGGCGAAGGTGGTGCGGCGCTTGCCGAGCGGCGTCTTGGGTCCAAAGATGTCGCGGACCTTGCGCACCTGATCGCTGACCTTGGCCCACTGCTCGGGCTCGGAAGCGAGCAGACCCTCGATCCCCTTCAGCTCCTTGCGAAGATCCTTGTCCTCGGTGCGGATCTCCATCTCCTCCAGGCGGCGCAAATTGCGCAGGCGCATGTTGAGAATGGCGTCAGCCTGGATCTCTGACAGCTTGAAGGTCTTCATCAAGACCGGCTTCGGCTCGTCCTCGGTGCGGATGATCTTGATCACCTTGTCGAGGTTCAGATAGGCGACGAGGTGGCCGCCCAGCACTTCCAGGCGGTGCTCGATCTGGGTTCTGCGGAAGTTGGACCGGCGGACCAGCACGTCGCGCAGATGGTCGAGCCATTCGCGCAAGCACTCGGCAAGGCCGACCACCTTCGGGATGCGGCCCTTGATCAGCACGTTGAGGTTCAGCGAGATCTTGCTTTCCAGCTCGGTCAGGCGGAACAGCGACTCCATCATCAGCGCCGGATCGACGGTGCGCGATTTCGGCTCGATCACGAGCCGGACGTCCTCGGCCGACTCATCGCGGACGTCGGCAACCAGCGGCAGCTTCTTCTCGTTGATGAGCTCGGCGATCTTCTCGACGATCCGCGACTTCTGCACCAGCCAGGGAATCTCGGTGACGACGACCACCCAGGTGCCGCGCGCGCCCTCTTCCCGGGTCCAGCGCGAACGGGTGCGGAACGAGCCGCGCCCCGTGGTGTAGGCCTCGACGATCGCTTCCTTGGAATCGACCACGATGCCGCCGGTCGGGAAGTCCGGACCCTTGACCCATTTCAGCAGCGCCTTCGACTTGGCGTCGGGCTTCTCGATCAGATGCAGCGCGGCGTCGCAGAGCTCGGCGGCGTTGTGCGGCGGGATCGAGGTCGCCATGCCGACCGCGATGCCCTGCGCGCCGTTGGCGAGCAGGTTCGGAAAGCCGCCCGGCAGCACCACCGGCTCTTTCGACTGGCCGTCGTAGTTGAGGCGAAACTCGACGCCGTCCTCATCGATGCCGTCGAGCAGGAGCCGCGCGACCTCGGTCATGCGCGCTTCGGTGTAGCGATAGGCGGCCGGATTATCGCCGTCGATATTGCCGAAATTGCCCTGGCCGTCGACCAGCGGGTAGCGCGAGGAGAAATCCTGCGCCAGGCGCACCATGGCGTCGTAGATCGCCTGGTCGCCATGCGGATGGAACGAGCCCATCACGTCGCCGACGATCTTGGCCGACTTCTTGAATGCGGCGCGCGGGTCGAGCCCGAGCAGGTCCATGCCGTAGAGGATGCGCCGGTGCACCGGCTTCAGCCCGTCGCGGGCGTCCGGCAGCGCACGATGCATGATGGTCGAGAGCGCATAGGCGAGATAGCGCTCCTCGAGCGCGTCACGCAGCGGCACCTCGTGAATTTCGGCCGGCTCTTCCGGCGGTATCTGTCGTTTTCCCATGGGGAGGCGTTAAACCTTGGCGCTGAATCGGGCAAGCCGCGAATCAGCGGGAATTTAAGGCCCGAATCGGCCTTACGGAACCGCGCTCCGGCCCCGCCGCCGCGTTACGGCGTTGATAAATCCGTCGCGGGCGTCGGAATGGCCCTGGCCACGCGGCTCCAACACGTGGCGGAGCAGGAACAGGCCGGTGATCTGGAAGCCGTCGAGCAGGTCCTGGTCCGACCAGCTGTTGGCGCCGCCCTCGCCTTCGCGCAGGAACTCCGGCAGCGGCAACAGCCGGTCGCGCCACGGCTCGCCGGCGGCGCGGGACACGGCGCCGCCGGATTTCGGCGACACGTAGATCAGGTCCGACGTCTCCCCGGTGGCCGCGCAGTTCTCCAGGTCGAGCCCGAAGCCGAGCTCGGTCAGCATGGCGAGCTCGAACCGGATCAGGTGCACGGCGGCAACGCCGGCGTCCTCGAAATCGTCGAGCGTCACCTGCAGCATCCAGTAGATGTCCTCATGCGGATCGCGCTCCGGCAGCAGCCGGGCCAGCGCTGCCAGATGCGTGACGCCGTAGACCGCGTGCGACGAGCCGAGCAGCGTCGCCGCGCGCAGCCGCGTGCCCTCCAGCGCATACATGCCGAGATGCTCGTCGAGCCGCGCCCGCCACACCGCGGTGACGCTATTGCCGGGCTGCAGCAGCGGCCGCATCCGCGAGCTGGCGCCGCCACGCACCAGGCCGAGATGGCGGCCGTGCTCGCGCGTCAACAGCTCGACGATGGCGGAGGATTCGCCATGCCGCCGCACGCCCAGCACGATGCCTTCGTCGGTCCATTCCATGCGCGGAGTCTAGCAGGATTCCGCGGATGAACGCAGCGATCTCGACGCGTCATTCCGGGGCGATGCGAAGCATCGAACCCGGAATCTCGAGATTCCGGGTTCGCGTCTTCGACGCGCCCCGGAACGACAGCGGGACTACGCGTTGAACCAGCCCCGCGCGTCGCCGGTGAAGGAATAATAAAGTCCGGCCGTGGTCAGGATGCATGACACCACCTCGATGGCGCTGTCGATCTCCACGCCCTTTGCGCCGATGACCTGCACCAGGGACATCACCGACAGGACAAGTACCGCGAGCAGCGCCCAGCGCGGCCAGTTCTTGCGGTGCTGCGCGGCAAGCCGGACGAAATACATCAGCAGCAGGATCATGCAGCCGGCCGTCAGGGTCTCGCCCATGATCATCTGCTCGGTCTTCAGCACAGTCGGCGTGCGGTCCTGGAACGCCACCGACAGCGCATCCAGCGTCAGCGACACATAGAGCAGAACCTCAAACCACAGCACGTTTCTGGGCACGTTCATGCAAACGTCGACTCTTATTCCTTGGGGAAGTCCAATCCCATTTCCTTGTAGCGATCGGGATCGTCACTCCAGTTCTCACGCACCTTGACGAACAGGAACAGATGCACGGGCACGCCCATGATCTCGGCGATCTCGGCACGTGCCTGCGCGCCGATCGACTTGATGGTGGCGCCGCCCTTGCCGAGCACGATCTTGCGCTGGCTCTCGCGCTCGACAAAAATCGTCTGCTCGATGCGGATCGACTTGTCCTTGCGGTCGGTCCAGCTGTCGGTCTCGACCGTCGACTGGTACGGCAGTTCCTGATGCAGATGGCTGTAGATCTTCTCGCGCGTGATCTCGGCCGCCAGATGCCGCATCGGCGCATCCGACATCTGGTCCTCGGGATAGAGGAAGGGCCCTGCGGGCACCAGTTTGGCCAGCGTCTGGCGCAAATCGGCAACGCCGTCGCCGGACAGCGCCGAAATCATGAAGGTGTGCTCGAAGCGCATCCGCTCGTTGGCGGCCTGCGCCAGTGCCAGCAACTTTTCGCGCTGCACGAGATCGACCTTGTTCAGCACCAGGATCTTCGGATGCGCGACGGTCTCGAGCTTGGCCAGGATCGCGTTGGCCTCTTCGTCGAGGCCCGACTTCGCATCGAGCAGCACGCAGACGAGATCGGCGTCGTGCGCGCCGCTCCAGGCGGTCGACACCATGGCGCGGTCAAGCCGGCGCCGCGGCGCGAAGATCCCGGGGGTGTCGACCAGGATGATCTGCGCGTTGCCCTCGATCACGATGCCGCGGATCAGCGCGCGCGTGGTCTGCACCTTGCGCGAAACGATCGTGACCTTGGAGCCCACCAGCGCGTTGACCAGCGTCGACTTGCCGACATTGGGCGCGCCGATCAGCGCGACGAAGCCACAGCGCGTCGCGTCCCCTTGACCTTTGGCCTCGTCAATCATTGGTGCCGACGCCTTCGCGCTCGATCATCGCGGATGCTGCCGCCTTCTCGGCCGCGCGCTTGTTGCCACCGAGGCCCTCGGCGGAGGCCAGGCCCGGCAGGTCAACCGCAACGCGGAATTGTGGATCGTGATGCGGGCCGGTGCGTTCGACCTCGCGATAGACCGGCGTCGGCAGCCCCTTGCCCTGCGCCCATTCCTGCAACACGGTCTTGGGATCGCGCAGCGGCCGGCGCAGCTTGTGCATCCGTTCGGTCCAGTTGCGCTCGACGAACTGGCGCGCGGCCTCATAGCCGCCGTCGAGAAAGATCGCCCCGATCACCGCTTCGCAGATATCGCCGAGCACGGACTTGCGCAGCCGGGCGCCCTCGACCGCCTTCACCATGCCGAGCTTGATGTCCTCGAGCAGCCCGAGTGCCTTGGCAACGTCGGCGCAGCTCTCCTTGCGCACGAGGTCGGCGAGCCGCTTCGACAATTCGCCCTCGTCGGCCTTTGGGAACGACCGGAACAGCATGTCCGATACGATCAGCCCGAGCACGTGATCGCCGAGGAACTCCAGCCGCTGGTAGCTGTCGGCGCGGTTGCGGGTGGCGGGCTTCAGCGCGGAGACGTGGGTGAACGCGGTGGTCAGCAGCGCGGGATCCTGGAACGTGTACCCGATCCGCGCCTCGGTGCCCGCGATCGCGGCCTTCTCCTCAGCGGCCTTGGCCGCCTTGCTGCGCCGCTTCCTCGGCGCGGCTGTGCTGTCGGCGGCAGGCGTCTGGCTCGGCTCGCCGGTTGGCGCTTGGTCGTTGATGGCTGCGGTATCGTCGTTCATCGCACGATAGAGAATAGGCGATTCCACCGCACGGCAAGCGGCCAGCGCCAGATCATCCAGGCCTGCTCGCCCTCGGCGATCGAGAAGAAGATCATCTGGGCTCGCCCGATGATGTTCTCGAACGGCACGTAGCCGACCTGCGACAGGAAGCGGCTGTCGGTGGAGTTGTCGCGGTTGTCGCCCATCATGAAGAAATGCCCGGGCGGAACGGTGTAGACGATGGTGTTGTCCATGTAGCTGTTGTCGGTGCAGTCCAGCGTCTCATAGCTGACGCCGTTCGGCAGCGTCTCCTTCCAGCGCTTGACGCGGGCGGTCGCATCCGCCGAGCCGCAGGGATCCTCGCCGACGAAATCGCTCAGCCGCTCCCGCTTGATCGGCTCGTCGTTGATGTAGAGCAGCCCGCTCTTGACCTCGATGCGGTCGCCGGGCAGCCCGATGACGCGCTTGATGTAATCGGTGGAGTCATCCCGCGGCAGGCGAAACACCACGATGTCGCCGCGGTTGGGCTCCGAGCCGAAGATGCGGCCCGAGAAAATGTTCGGCGAGAACGGGATCGAATAGTGGCTGTAGCCATAGGAATATTTCGAGACGAACAGATAGTCGCCGACCAGGAGCGTCGCCTTCATCGACCCGGAGGGGATGTTGAACGGCTGGAACAGGAAGGTGCGGATAACGAGCGCGATCAGAAGAGCATGGATGACGACGCGGATGGTCTCGCCCAAGCCGCTTTCAGATTTGGTCCCGGTGGTCACGCTCATTGCTTTCCCAATTCCCGTGGACTGATGTCCACGCGGTGGCAGAACGTTCTCTTCGCGCGAAGCGTTCGGCCTTCGCGTGAGGAAAATGGCCTTGATTCTGATCTTGAGGGCAAATTCCGGCCTAAACCCGAAATCAGCATCTCGCTCGATATAACCCTGCGGCGTTTTAGACGGTTGTTCGCAGGGGCGCAATCAATCGTCGCCTCAAAACTTCGCAATTCATTGAAATATCAATGATTTTTTAGTTTTCTGAAGTTTTCCGGCGGAATCTGGCGCCGCGGGCTCATCTGGCGGGCGCAACCGCCGAAATTATGACGAAGGCCTGGGCCAGCGGCCAATCGTCGGTGATCGAAAGGTCGATCTGCGCCTGCATGCCCTCGGGCGTCAGTTCCTGGAGCCGGGCCAGCGCCCCGCCGGTCAGCCGCATCGACGGCCGCCCGCCCGGCAGGTTCACGACGCCCATGTCCTTCCACCACACCCCGCGCCGGATACCGGTGCCGAGCGCCTTGGAGCAGGCTTCCTTGGCGGCGAAGCGCTTGGCGTAGGTTGCGACCACCATCTTCTCGTTGTTGGCGCGGCGCATCGCCTTGGCGCGCTCGGCGTCGGTGAAGATGCGCTCGAGGAATCGCTCGCCATGGCGCTCGATCACCTTGGCCACCCGGGTGATGTCGATCAGGTCGGAGCCGATGCCGATGATCATGCGCTGACGGCGCCCTGAGCCCTGGCGCGGCCGCGGTCCATTGCCGCACGCATCTCACGCACCGTCCCGGCAATGCCGACGAACAGCGCCTCGCCCATCATGAAATAGCCGATGTTCAACTCCCGGATTTCGGGCAACGCGGAAATCGTCTCCGCAGTGTCATAGTCGAGCCCATGGCCGGCATGGACCTCGAGCCCGGCCCCCTGCGCGAGCCTGGCGCCGGCGACGATCCGCTTCCATTCGGCCTCCGCCTTGTCCTGGTGGCCGTCGACCACGGCGTCGCACCAGCCACCGGTGTGGATCTCGATCACCGGCGCCTTCAGCTTCGCGGCCATCTCGATCTGCCTGGGATCGGCGGCAATGAACAGCGAGACGCGGATACCGGCGTCATTGAGCCGCGCGATGAACGGCGCCAGCGCGTTGTGCTGGCCGACGACGTCGAGGCCGCCTTCGGTGGTGAGCTCCTGGCGCCGTTCCGGCACCAGGCAAACCGCGTGCGGCTTGGTGGCGAGCGAGATCCGCAGCATGTCGTCGGTCGCCGCCATCTCGAAATTCAGCGGCTTGGAGATCTCGGCCTTGAGCCGCGCCATGTCCTCATCGCGGATGTGGCGGCGATCCTCGCGCAAATGCGCGGTGATGCCGTCGGCGCCGGCCTCGATCGCGGCAAGCGCCAGCCGCACCGGATCGGGCCGTGCACCGCCGCGCGCGTTGCGGAGAGTGGCGACGTGATCAACATTGATACCGAGACGCAGCGGCGGAGACGACATCAAATCACTCTCTGACAAACCAGTTGAACCATCCGCTCATCCTGAGGAGCGGCGCCTGCGCCGGGTCTCGAAGGATATGGCCCCGCCTCGGGCCGCATGGTTCGAGACGGCGCTGACGCGCCTCCTCACCATGAGGGCCGATGACAGGCGGAACCCTAACCATTGACGCGCTCGACCCGAGCGACGACGGCCTTGGCGCGCAACTGGGCGATGATAGCGCTGAGATGCTTGAGGTCATAGACCTCAAGATCGATGGTCAGCTCCGTGAAATCAGGCGATTGGCGCGACATGTGGATGTTGTCGATGTTGCCGTCGTGCTCGGCGATCACGGTCGCGATCTGGGCGAGGCTGCCGGGCTCGTTGACATTGTGGACCAGGATGCGCGCCGGGAAGCGCTGTGGCATGGTCTCGTCGATATCCCAGCGCACGTCGAGCCAGCGCTCCGGCTCCTCCTCGAAATCCTTCAGCGCCGGCGACTGGATCGGATAGATCGTGATCCCCTCGCCCGGCGTGACGATGCCGACGATCCGGTCGCCCGGCACTGCGCCGCCGTTCGGCGCGAACTTCACTGGCAGGTCGGAATTGATGCCGCGCACCGGGATCACCGAGGTGGCGCGCGCCGGATGCGGCGGGTTCTGCGTCTTCAGCTTGGCGGCGAGGCCCTTCTTGGTCCCATAGCGCACCAGCCGCTCTTCCTTGTAGTCCGGATACATCGCGCGTGCGACGTCGGAGGCCTTGATCTCGCCGCGCCCGACCGAGGCCATCACGTCCTCGATCGAACTGCGCGCGAGCCGCGGCAACGCGCCCTTCAGCTTGTCGTCGGCGTATTCGATCTTGGCGCGGGCAAACAGGCGGTCGACGATGCGGCGGCCGAGGCCGGCATACTGGTCGCGCACCGCGTCGCGGGTGGCACGGCGGATCGCGGCCCGCGCCTTGCCGGTGCGGGCGAGCGCCTCCCAGGCCGACGGCGGCGCCGACTGCGCTTTCGAGGTCAGCACCTCGACCTCGTCGCCGTTCTGCAGCTCGGAGGACAGCGGCGCGAACTTGCCGTTGATCTTGCAGCCGACCGCGCTGTTGCCGACACCGGTGTGCACGGCATAGGCGAAATCGATCACGTTGGCGTTGCGCGGCAGCGCGATCAGCTTGCCCTTCGGCGTGAAGCAGAACACCTGGTCGTGGAACAGCTCGAGCTTGGTGTGCTCCAGGAATTCCTCCGGATTGGCGCTTTCCGAGAGGATGCCGATGGTGTGGCGCAGCCAGGCGAAGGCGTTGGACTCGTGCTTCAGCCGCTCGTGCGGCGAGCCCGCGCCCTCCTTGTAGAAGGCATGCGCGGCGATACCGAACTCGGCGATCTGGTTCATGTCCTCGGTGCGGATCTGCAGCTCGACGCGCTGCTTGCCCGGCCCGATCACCGTGGTGTGGATCGAGCGGTAGTCGTTCTGCTTCGGGGTCGAGATGTAGTCCTTGAAGCGGCCCGGCACCACCGGCCAGGTGGTGTGGACGATGCCGAGCGCGCGGTAGCAGGCCCCGACATCGTCGAGGATGATGCGGAAGCCGTAGATATCGGACAGCTGCTCGAAGCCGACCGACTTGCGCTCCATCTTGGTCCAGATCGAAAACGGCTGCTTGCGGCGGCCGAACACCCGCGCGGTGATGCCGTTCTTCTGCAGGTTCTTGGAGAGCTGGGTTTCGATCTCGCCGATCAAATTGCGGTTGCGCTCGGCCAGTGAATCGAGCCGCTGCTTGACCACCGCATAGGCCTCGGGATCGAGCACGAAGAAGGACAGGTCCTCGAGCTCCTCGCGCATCTCGTGCATACCCATGCGGCCGGCCAGCGGCGCGTAGATATCCAGCGTCTCCTCGGCGATGCGCCGGCGCGAGGCCGGCGGCACGAATTCCAGCGTGCGCATGTTGTGCAGGCGGTCGGCGAGCTTGATCAGCAGCACGCGGACGTCGTCAGCGATCGCCAGCAGGAGCTTGCGCAAATTCTCGGCCTGCTTGGCCTCCCGCGACACCAGTTCCAGCCGCTTCAGCTTGGTCAGGCCTTCGACCAGCGCGCCGATCTCGTGGCCGAACACGTTGTCGATCTCGGCCCGTGTCGCCTCGGTGTCCTCGATCGTGTCGTGCAGCAGCGCCGCCACGATCGTGGCGTCGTCGAGCTTGAGGTTGGTGAGGATCGCGGCGACCTCGAGCGGATGCGAGAAATAGGGGTCGCCGGAGGCACGGGTCTGCGTGCCGTGCGCCTTCATGGCGTAGACATAGGCGCGGTTGAGCAGGTCTTCGTTGGTGTCGGGGTTATAGGAGCGGACGCGCTCGACGAGGTCATATTGTCGCATCATTCGCGTCCGCGGCTTGGCCGGCCTCTCCGCCGTGGACGACGTCGGCGCCACCGCTACCGTTTCGGTTGCAGCCTGCATCTGGATGGAACTGCGGCGTCGGTACGCCATGAACTCGTTGCCTCTCGCGCGGGACCGGAACGTCCCACCTTTCCTCAATCTAGTGCGCTTTCGAATGAAGCAGCACCCCGCGCGGGCCCTGGAACCATTCAATTTCCCGCGTCCGCATAGGACGCACCGTAACAGCAAAATTGTCAACAAAAGCAAAGGCCCGGAGCAATGTCCGGGCCTTCGGCAAATCGGTTCGAAACGACGGCGAGCTTACTCGTCTTCCTCGGGCTGTTCCTCCGGGGGCGCCAGACCCTCGAGGCCCTTCAGCAGCTCTTCCTCGGTCATCCGCTCGACCGCCACCTCGGTGTCGTCGGCGTCGACGCTGGCACCGGCGGAACCGATCAACGGCACGGTGTCGGGCTCGGGCTCGTCGACCTCGACGAACTTCTGCAGGGAGTGCACGAGCTCCTCTTTCAGGTCTTCCGGCGAGATCGTCGAATCGGCGATCTCCCGCAGCGAGACGACCGGATTCTTGTCGTTGTCGCGATCAACCGTGAGTTGCGACCCCGACGAGATCATCCGGGCGCGATGCGCGGCCAACAGGACGAGGTCGAAACGATTGTCGACCTTGTCAATGCAATCTTCGACGGTGACGCGAGCCATCTCGAGGCGCTCCGTGGTAAAAGGGACCGAACATGTAGGTTATGAGGGTTAGTTATAGGCCTAGCCCCCGTTTCGCAAGGTAAATTTGTGATTTGCCTTCCGAACAGGCTCTGATAACCCGGTCTCACGGGGGCCAGAAGGGCCGGAGCGTCTGACGACATGGCTAGGTTGCTGTCCCAGGCGAGTAAATCTCTTCATTGCAATGTCAAAGGTCTAGGCTTTTTGCCCTCGCCTCACCATAATTGCGGTGGTGACTATCGTGGGGAAAGATTCACAGAACTTTAGGCAGCAACGCCGGAAATTGCGCGCGGTTGATCACCGCCGCGCTAAGAACACTAACAACCACGCGAGAACACTTTGATGTCGTCACCTGTTTCCAACAAGATCGCGCTCTTCATCGACGGAGCGAATCTTTATGCCACCGCTAAGACGCTGGGCTTCGACATCGACTACAAGCGCCTCCTCAAGGAGTTCCAGAGTCGCGGTACGCTGCTCCGTGCGTTCTACTACACGGCGATCATCGAGGATCAGGAGTATTCGTCGATCCGCCCGTTGATCGATTGGCTCGATTACAACGGCTACACCGTCGTCACCAAGGCGACCAAGGAATTCATCGACGCCAGCGGCCGCCGCAAGGTGAAGGGCAACATGGACATCGAGCTCGCCGTCGATGCCATGGAACTCGCCGAGCACATCGACCAGATGATTCTGTTTTCCGGCGATGGCGACTTCCGCTCGCTGGTGGAGGCCGTGCAGCGCCGCGGCGTTCGCGTCACGGTCATCTCCACCATCGCCAGCCAGCCGCCGATGATCGCCGACGAGCTGCGCCGCCAGGCCGACGTCTTCACCGACTTGGTCGAGCTGCAATCCAAGCTCGGCCGCGATCCGTCGGAACGTCCGGCCCCGCGCGAACCGCGCCACCATTCCCCGCAATTCTTGCAGCGCGCGACCACCATGGCCCCGCGGGGAGCCGATGACGATTTCGACGAGTAACCTCGTCGCCGCTGCCACGCGCCCCGACAGCAACTGTCCGCTCTGTCCACGGCTGGCCGAGTTCCGCGCGCAGGCGCGCGCGCGAGAGCCGGGCTGGTTCAACTCGCCGGTGGAATCGTTCGGCGATCCGAACGCGCGGCTGTTGATCGTCGGGCTTGCGCCGGGCCTGCAGGGCGCCAACCGCACCGGCCGTCCCTTCACCGGCGACTACGCCGGTGATCTGCTCTACGCGACCCTGCTCGAATATGGCTTCGCCAGCGGCGTCTATCAGGCGCGGCCGGACGACGGGCTGAAGCTGGTGGACGCCCGGATCAGCAACGCGGTGCGCTGCGTGCCGCCGCAGAACAAGCCGCTGCCGGCCGAGATCAACACCTGCAGGCAATTCCTCCGCGCCACCATCGCGACGATGCCGAAGCTGCGCGCGATCGTGGTGCTCGGACGAATCGCCCACGAATCGACTCTCAAGGCGCTGGACGTTCGCTTGGCGGCCGCGCCCTTTGTGCACGGTGCCGTGCATAGTGCAGGCAAATTCAAGCTTTACGACAGCTACCACTGCTCGCGCTACAACACGAACACCGGCGTGTTGACGGCCGATATGTTCCGCAAGGTCTTCGCGACCGTGCGCAAGGAGCTGGGCTAGCATACGCGACGCCCCCGGGGCGGAGGCCGCGCGACTTCTGGATATTAGAAATGTATCCCCGAATTGCCCGACGTGTCAAGGATGCTTGGTCGAACGCCGGTCGCCGCCGGCTACTTTGCATGGGGTTGTTTTCGATATTTTGGCAGCGTGACCTGCGACCGCCCCATCGCATCATATTGGTCTAGTCCCTCCGCGGATTGGCCTTCAGCCAAGCCAGCACGTCGCCGGCGTTCCGGTCGGGCGGAAACACCGGGTAGAACACGTGCGTGATGCGTGCATCGTCGATCACCAGCGCGAGCCGCTTGATCAGGGTCAGGCCGGCCACCGACATCGTCGGCAACCTCAGCGTGCGCGTCATTTCCAGCGCTTCGTCGGACAGTACCGGAAACGGCAGATGCAGCCGCGACGCCATCTCGGTCTGGTACTCGTTGCTTTGCGTCGACAGCCCGAACACCTGGGCAGCACCGGCCGCCTTCAGCTCGGCGAACAGGTCGCGGAATGCGCAGGTCTGCGGGGTGCAGCCGCGGGCGCCCGGGATCATGTCCCAATCGTCGACCAGCCCGATCTTGCCGGGCTCGCCGGTTCGCGGATAGGCGAACACCACGGTGCGGCCCTTGAGCGCCGACAGCGCCACCGCGGTGTCGTCGGTCGCGCGCAGCCTGACCGGTGGGATCGTCATGCCGGTCAGATGCGCCGCGCCACCGTCATCCGTGGGCGCCGGGATCTTGCTCCAGTCGACATCGGTCAGGCTCGATTGGCTCATGGCCCAAATCTCCATCCACCGTCATCGCGAGCAGCTCGCGACAAAATTGCGGAGCAATTTTGCGCTGAAGCGACGACGCGATGACGACAAATCAACCGCCCTACCCGCGCGCCCGCATCAGGCGGCCCTTCTCGCGGCCCCAGTCGCGCTTCTTCACGGTCTCGCGCTTGTCGTGCAGCTTCTTGCCCTTGGCGACCGCGAGCAGCAGTTTGGCACGGCCGCGCTCGTTGAAGTACAGCTTCAGCGGAATGAGCGTCATGCCCTCGCGGTCGACCGCTCCGAGCAACTTGTTGATCTGCTTGCGATGCAGCAGCAGCTTCCGCGGCCGCTTCGGCTCGTGGTTGAAGCGGTTGGCCTGCAGATACTCAGGAATATTGGCGTTGATCAGCCACAGCTCGCCGTTCTTGGAATCCGCATAGGATTCCGCGATCGTGCTCTTGCCGCTGCGGATTGATTTCACCTCGGTGCCGGTCAGCGAAATGCCGGCCTCGATCGTGTCCTCGATCGCGTAGTTGAAGCGGGCCTTTCGGTTCTCGGCTACGACCTTGATTGGACGTTCGTTCTTCTCGGCCACTTTAGCTCTTCTTGAGGAGGTCGCGGATTTCCGTCAGCAGCACGGCCTCGGCGGACGGCTTCGGCGGCTCTGCAGGCTTGACCTCTTCCTTGCGCTTGAACTGGTTCATGGCGCGAATGACCATGAACAGCACGAAGGCGACGATCAGGAAGTTGAGCGTCAGCGTCAGGAAGTTGCCCCAGGCCAGCACCGCACCCTGCTTCTTGGCGTCGGCGAGGTTGGTTGCGGTGACGGCCTTGGAAAGCCCGGTGAAATAGTTGGAGAAGTCGAGACCGCCCGTGATCGCGCCGATGATCGGCATGATGATGTCGCCGACCAGCGAGGTGACGATCGCGCCGAAGGCCGCACCGATGATGACGCCGACGGCGAGGTCGACGACATTGCCCTTCATGGCGAACTCGCGGAATTCCTTCAGCATGCCCATCCCCTTCTGTTCGACATTGCGCACGGCACTGTTCACGGCGGTCGCGGTCCGGCTCAGTTGATCAGGCCGGCATGCACCATGGCGCTGCGAACCGCCTGGCGGGTCGCTTCGGTGACCGGCACCATCGGCAGGCGCAGCTTCTCGTCCAGCTTGCCGAGCAGCGACATCGCGTACTTCACCGGCGCCGGATTGCTCTCGATGAACAGGTTGGTGTGCAGCGGCATCAGCTTGTCATGGATCTTCAGTGCCGTGGTGACGTCGCCCTTCTGCCAGGCGGTCTGGAACTCCGAGCACAGCCGCGGCGCGACGTTCGAGGTCACCGAGATGCAGCCATGGCCGCCATGGGCCATGTAGCCGATGATGGTGGCGTCCTCGCCGGAGAGCTGGTTGAAATCCTCGCCCATCGCGGCGCGCTGCTGCGAGACCCGCACCATGCTCGCGGTGGCGTCCTTGACGCCGGCAATGTTCTTCAACTCGAACAGCCGCTTCATGGTGTCGACCGACATGTCGATCACCGAGCGCGGCGGGATGTTGTAGATGATGATCGGAATGCCGATCGCATCGTTGATCGCCTTGAAGTGCTGGTACATGCCTTCCTGGGTCGGCTTGTTGTAGTACGGCGTCACGACCAGTACCGCGGTGGCGCCGGCCTTCTCGGCGTGCTCGGCGAGCTCGATCGCTTCCTTGGTCGAATTCGAGCCGGCACCCGCGATCACGGGCACCCGGCCCTTGGCCTCCTCGATGCACCACTCGACAACCCGCTTGTGCTCGTCGTGGCTCAGTGTCGGGCTCTCGCCTGTGGTGCCGACCGGCACCAAGCCGTGGGTGCCCTCGGCGATCTGCCAGTTCACGAGGCTGCGGAACGCTGCTTCGTCCACCGAGCCGTTTTTGAAAGGCGTCACCAAGGCAGTGAATGATCCCCGGAATTTTGTCTTGGCTGCCATGGACTTCCTCCAAACGCTTCAGGCTAAAGGCTAGGTCGACGGACCCTTGTTGTTGGCGCGCTTCAGGTCCGTGCGACCGGCACCCGATTGTTGCGAAACGCCATGAAAGGCAATTCATATCGGGTCTGGCCGGCAGGCGAAAGGGCCGTACCGTACCTATTCCCAACGGTAATCTGCGGCGCGCGAAATCGTTTCCAGCCGCGATTTTGCCGTTGTGCTGGCGCAAACAGCCGCACCGGCAGGCTTCTTAGTATTTTGTGTACGTTTTCAATCAAATAAGAACCCATGGCCCAAACGACCAGATGATTCGGGGCCGCAGAGGACTTCTGTGATCCGTTCCGTTCGCGCGAGCACATTGCGGTCGACGGCGCTGGCGACGAGCCTGGCGTTCGTTGTCGGCCTTGCCGCCATCACGGCCGACGCCTGGGCCGCCGAAGATGCTTCAACCGCAAAGCCGGCGGCCCAAGACACGGCTTCCAAGCCTGCCCCTTCCAAGACCGCGCCGAAGTCCACGGCTCCGAAGGCGGCGGCTTCAAAATCAACGGCAGCCAAACCCGGCGCTGCCAAGACTGACACTCACAAGACCGAGGCTCACAAGACCACGTCGCCCAAGTCCGGCGCGGTGAAGACCGATGGGGCCAAGGCCGCTCCTGCCAAGACCGAAGCTCACAAGGCAACGGCTCCGAAGACCCCGGAATCCAAGGGCACCACGTCCAAGACCACCGCGGCCAAGCCGGCCGCTCCGGTTGCGAGGGGAACCGTATCGAACAGATCGGTGCCCGCGCCCGCGCTGGTTCCGGCAACCCGCCAGCATGCCGCGCCGATCGCGCGAAAGCCGGTGCTGCCTGCGGCCGTGGCCGCGACATCCTCGACGTCGCAGTCGGACAAGGAAGCGCTTGCAAGCGTCGTCGAGCTGCTGCGCAAGCGCAGGCCGGCGGACGCCACCGAGGCCGAGGCCTCGATCTCCGATCCGGTCGCGCGCAAGCTCGCCGAATGGTTGATCCTGCGCAGCGAGGACAACGGCGCCTCGGTCGAGCGCTACCGCACCTTCCTCGATGCCAATCCGAGCTGGCCGTCGCAGACCTTCCTGCGTCGCCGCATCGAGGCCTCGCTGTGGGACGACCGCCGCGACGACTCCGCGGTCTGGGCCTGGTTCCAGAATGAATCGCCGGTCTCGGCCAAGGGCCGGCTGGCGCTCGCCAAGGTGATGATCGGACGCGGCGACCGCGGCAATGCCGAGCGTCTGGTCCGCGAGGCCTGGCGCAACGACGGGATGAGCGAGGACACCGAAAACACCGCGCTCGACCTGTTCGGCTCGCTGCTGACTGCCGGCGACCACAAGGCGCGCATGGACACCATGCTGTACGGCACCGACAACGAGGCCGCCGGCATGCGCGAAGCCAAACGCCTTGGCTCCGGCTACGTGGCGCTCGCGAAGGCACGCATCGCCGCCACCCGCAAGGGTTCGAACCTGCGCGCGCTGCTGGAAGCCGTGCCGAGCGAGCTCTCCGGCGACACCGGCTATTTGTTCGCCAAGATTCAGTTGCTCCGCCGCGAGGAGAAATTCGCCGAGGCCGCGCGGCTGATGCTGAGCGCACCGAAGGAAGCCTCCCGCCTCTACAATGTCGACGAATGGTGGATCGAGCGCCGGCTGCTGGCGCGCAAGATGATCGACAGCAACGAGTTTCGCACCGCCTATCTGATCGCGCGCGACGCGGCACTGCCGGCCCGCGACATCTACAAGACCGAGCAGGAATTCACCTCGGGCTGGATCGCGCTGCGCTTCCTCAACGATCCCGCCCTCGCCGCCCAGCATTTCGCGCGGATCGGCGTCGGCAGCGCCAACCCGACCGCGCTGGCGCGTGCCGGCTATTGGCAAGGCCGTGCGGCCGAGGCTGCCGGCCAAGGTCAGGAGGCACGTGCCGCCTATGCACGCGCGGCCGAACAATCCACCAGCTATTACGGGCAGCTCGCGCGCGCCAAGCTCGGCCTGCCGCAGATCGCGCTGAACAGCGCGCCGCGCGGCCGCGGCGCCGAACGGCTGGAGATCGTGCGCGCGGTGGCGCTGCTCTACGAAATCGACGCGCGCGAGCTCGCGATCCCGATCTTTGGCGACATGGGCGACAATGGCGATCCAGAGGCCCTCGCCGGCCTCGGCGAGCTCACCGCGCGCCACGGCGATGCCCGCGGCATGCTGCTGATGGGCAAGGCCGCGCTCAACCGCGGACTGCCGTTCGACCACTACGCCTACCCGGTCAACGGCATCCCCTCGTTCCGCCAGGTCGGGCCGGAGGTCGAGCAGAGCGTCGTCTATGCGATCGCGCGCCAGGAGAGTGCGTTCAATCCGGCGGTGGTGTCGCCGGCCCAGGCCTACGGCCTGATGCAGGTGACGCCGGACGCCGGACGTTACGTCTGCAAGCGCGCCGGCATCGGCTTCGACCTCAACCGGATGAAGACCGATCCGGTCTACAACGCGATGCTCGGCGCCGCCGAGCTCGGCGGCCTGCTCGAGGACTATCGCGGCTCCTACATCCTGACCTTCGCCGCCTACAATGCCGGCCGCGGCAGCGTGCGGAAGTGGATCGAGCGCTATGGCGATCCGCGCGATCCAAAGGTCGACGCGGTCGACTGGGTCGAGCTGATTCCGTTCTCGGAGACGCGGAACTACGTCCAGCGGATCATGGAAAACCTGCAGGTCTATCGCGCCCGGTTCGGCGGCGGCACCAAATTGCAGATCGAGGCCGATTTGCGCCGCGGCGCCAGCGTGGAATGAGCCGGCGCAACCGGTTTTCAACAGGCTTGGCGCCGGGCGCTTCCAATCCCCACCCAATATCGCGCTAATTGTTTGTTATATCTTGTATTTTATGCATCCGCGCGTTCCGCTGCCTACCGATTGGCACGGTGTATAAAGGTTCGGGGAAGGCCGACGGCCGAGCTGCCCTCAAATCACCTTGTCGCAATCTGAATCTGCCGCTTGCGGCTCAGCGCCCACTCGGGCATATCGGCGCCATTGGAGAGGTGGCCGAGTGGCTGAAGGCAACGCTTTGCTAAAGCGTCATACGGTCTCAAGCTGTATCGAGGGTTCGAATCCCTCCCTCTCCGCCAGCCCCCACAACTGGCTACCCAACGATGGTCCCTAGGGATCTCCGTGGAGAAATTCGGGCGTCGGCCCGCCCGGTATGAACCGGCAGTAACCTCCGCGTGAATGAAACATCATTCCCGGCGCCGCGAAGCGAGCGCGCAACAAACCGCGCCCACAATACCCGCATTGTCTTTTTCACCTGAACATTTCCGGGGTAAGGCCATGCAGCAAGACAGTGGCATCCAATTCCAGGATCTCGACCAGGTTCTGCATACCGCCCAGCTTCGCCGATCCGACGACTTAGGCTTCTGGTTGCGGCAGCGCTTCTCATCGAAAGCAGGCAGGCTCGTCGTCGCAACTTCGCTGGCTTGCATGGTTGTCATGCTGGCGATCATTGCTGCCCCACGGCCGGTCTCAAGCGCTGCGCTCGGCAGCGAGTGGAAATGTAGCAAGGCGGCGTTTGTTTTGACGACCTGTCGTCAGGCCGACCCTGCGCGCTCATAGCAATCGGCCGCATCGGCGGGCGTACGGTAGCGACGCCAATGGACAGCGGTGAAACCATTGTCCGGCGGCTCCGTAGCTGGAGCGCCGGCCCATTTCTTCCATTTTGGCACTACGGGCCGGCTGGGGCCGTTCGATCTTTCCCAGTCACGAACGGCCTCACTTTTAGGTCCATCTACGAACTCAGCTTTCCCTCGGCTTGATTATTTGGCATCAAATGATCATGAAGCGCGCTCGAAGATCCGCCGGCCGGTCGAGAGGCGAAATAGATGGATAGCCCAAGTCGCGGTCTCAGGTTGGCGATCTGTTTCGCGCTGGTTCTCGTTCTGCCTGCTGCTCAGACGCCGCCGACGCTGCATTCGCGCGACGAGTGGCGTGTGGTTGACAAGGAATGTCGCGATGTCTCGCCTGCTCAGGCAAAGATACGGGCATGCCTCAACCTGCTGACCGATCGCCGCCTCCCGACCGCCTATCTCGCGCCGATCACCGGCGAAATATCGAGCACGTTCCAAAGCTTGCGGGACTACGGCAACGCCATCAAATACAAACAGATCGAAATTGAACGTACCTCGGCGAGGCAACCTTCCTCGTCGGGTGAAGCACTTCCTGCCAGTTTTGGCGCGATGTCGCTGCGTTACACGGAGCTCGGGACACTCCTGGCGCTCAATCGCCAAACCAATTTCGGCAGTCAGTCGGATGAAGCGCGCCGAGGCGCCACTGAGGAGCAAAATAGCTACAACCTGGCGCTTCAGTACAACCCGATGAACTACAGGGCATATCGATACCGGGCTGAAATTCGCAGCCAATTCTGCCAGAGCGCGTCGGCCGCTCAGGACATGGAGGCAGCGGTTAGGTTTGCCGAACAGGCTGGAGATCAGGACGCCGCGCGAGACTTCAAACGCGTCAAGCTGGGCGCTTGCGTTCCGGCGTGGCGGCGAGACTAACCTGCGAGACCCATCGGACTGTCGTCACCCGGTGGCGCATCCCGCGCCAGACCGCCCGACCGTATTCCTACGGTCCCGCGACTGGCAGGCAACTTGCGATGTATCCGTGAATAGTTCGGCGCCGCTGTCCTCGATGTGCCGAACTCAGACATTCGGAGCACGCAAATGAACATGCATCATCGTTTTGAGACAGCTCGCGGACGTGGCGGACGAGAGTCGACGGTCAGCAAGATGCTGTCCGATCTCATCCTGGCCTGCAAGCAGATCGAAGCCGATATCGCGACCGAAGAGGCGCGCGCGGGCATTTACGACCGATCGGACGCGAGGTATCCGATCTTGGCAAGGTCCCTCAACGACCGGCACGCCAATCTCAAGGGAACGATTGCGACGCTCGAAAAGCGTGTCGCCGAGAGTTCTCAGCACAAATTGGTCACCGACGCAGCATAGCGCGGTCTTTGACCAACTGCTTGGACGCGGGCAGAGCGACCGATGCGATGAACCATCAGTGCGGGCGCTGACCGATATCAGCCGCTGCCGCGGGTGGATGGATCGAGATTTCGGTTCTCGCCGGGTGGTATCGGGCCAAAGCCCGGATACACGTACCGGTCCGGAGGAGCGACCTGTTCACTTGGACGAATGATGAGGTGCTGTCGCGCGCGACGGTGATGCCCCGTTGCGGCGCCGGCAAACGAGCTCCACAGCATCACAAGCGGCAACGTCAGGGCCAGGGAAATACGCAAGCATAGGCGCAAGGCAACACGCATCGTGATCACTCCGTCTCACCGAACTGGTGATCGCCGAGCGTAGCGCCCTATTCTGCCCTGGCCCCTCACATGCGATCAAAACGTCGAGATCGCCAATCCTTGACTTGCGAGTCATCGCGCATCGCGGGCCGTCTTGACCGGCTGCGGCAAGGCCTGCGCGCAGGCCACGCCGAGCAGCGCGAGGCCGCCGCCGATGACGTGGAATGGCCTCACCGGCTCGCCCAGCACCACGATAGCGGCCGCGGCCGTCAGCACCGGCAGCAGGTTCATGAAGATCGCGCAGCGGTTCGGGCCGAGCTGCGCGACGCCGCGGATCCAGAGAAACGGCAGCACGACCGAGGCCAGCGCGCCGGCATAGACGATCAGCGGCCACGTCTCGGCATTGACCTGCCGCAGCGCCGCCGGCGTCGCGAGGAAGGCGGGAAACATCACGGCCAGCGCGCACAGCGCCTGCATGTAGGTGGATTGCCATCCGGTGATCGGCAGATTCCAGCGCTTCAGCAGCACGCCGTAGAGCGCATAGACGATAGCGGCCAGCAGCATCAGCGCGTCGCCCGCATGCACGCCGTTCTGCAACAGCGACGACAAGTCGCCGCCACTGACGAGATAGACGAGGCCCGCAAAGGACAGCGGCGCGCCGCAGATCATGCCAAGCGTCGGCGGTTCGCCGAGCAGCGCGGCACTGAGGGCGACCGTCAACAGCGGCGTCAGCGCGGTGAACACCGCCATGTTGGTCGCGGTGGTGGTCTCGGCCGCCAGATACGACAGGCTCTGGAACAGGCACATCGCAAGGAGGCCGAGGATCGCGAGCGGACCGAGATGCGGCCAGATCGCACGGCGATTGCGCCAGGCGCCACGCGCCACGAACGGAGACATCAAGAGCACGGCGACCAGCAGGCGATAGAAGGTGATCGCCTGCGGACCGATCGTGTGCGCCGAGAGGCGAGAGACGATGACGTTGCCTGCCCACAGCACGATGGCAACGAATGGATAGAGAAGTGCAACTTTCTGCTTGAACATGACCCGGCAGCGCGTTGGTGAAGGACACACCAGCAACTAGCTGTCGCGCCAACGTCCGTCTCACGCTAGAATGACCTCGCCTAGCGAGATTGGGACAGGCGAGATGAAGACGTGTTGGACGAGCTGATCACGCGGCACCTCGGCTATCACGCCACGGCGCGGCCGATGGCGGCGATGGAGATCGACTATCCGAGCGGCGCGTCGACCGGCCTGCACGCGCATCCGCGCGGCCAGCTGCTCTACGCGATCGAAGGCGTGATGGTCGTGCGATGTGCCGAGGGCACCTGGGTAGTGCCGCCCAATCGCGCGGTGTGGCTCGTGGCCGATCTCGAGCACGAGGTCCGGATGTGCGGCGCGGTCAAGATCCGCACCGTGTTCGTGGACGCCGACGCGGCTCCCGATCTGCCGCAGGCCAGCTGCGTGTTCGCGGTCTCGCCGCTGCTGCGCGAATTGTTCGTCGCCGCGATGCGCGTCCCGCTGGACTATGCGCCCGCGACCTCCGACGAGCGCCTGATGCGCGTGCTGCTCGACCAGCTGCGCGAGGTCGATGTGCTGCCGCTGCATCTGCCGATGCCGCGCGACGAAAGACTCGCGCGTGTCTGCGCCGCGCTGGTGGCCCGCCCGGACGATGGCTCCACGGCCGAGCAATGGGCACGCCGGCTGAAGCTGACGTCGAAGACCATCCATCGTCTGTTCGCCAGGGAGACCGGCATGACGTTCGGCGAATGGCGTCAGCAGGCACGTCTGCTGTTCGCGCTCGAACGCCTCGCGCGCGGCGCGCGCGTGGTCGATGTCGCGCTCGATTCCGGCTATGCCAGTCAGAGCGCCTTCACCGCGATGTTCCGCAAGCATTTTGGCGTGCCGCCCAACGCGTTCTATCGGTAAGCCGCCACCGGATCGCTTGCTACCGCCCAGCGTCGGCTGACTGGGCGACCGGTCCCAGGATCCATTCCCTGAACGCCGCGATCTTCGGTAGCGACTGGCTGTTGTCGGGACAGACGAGATAGTACGCGAACTCCTCCAGATGCGCGGTCTCGAGCAGCTGGATCAGTTCACCGCTCGCGATCTCATTTGCCACCATCGCGGCCGGCAGCAGGCCCGCGCCCTGCCCCGTCAGCACGGCCTTCAGCAGAAGGCCGCTGTCATCGAACGAGGGTCCGCGCGGCGTACGAACTTCCGCGATGCCGTTGGCCTGAAACCACAGGCTCCATCCCTTGCGATCGGCATCATGCACCTGCGGCCAGCTCGCGAGCGCGCCAGGAGATGCCGGTCGCCCGAGGCGCGCCACCAGCGACGGCGATGCGACCGCCACCATCTCCACGGTGACGACGCGGTCGCTGCGCAGCCCCGGATAGCGGCCAAGGCCGTGGCGTACCGCGACGTCGACGCCGCTGCGCGAGAAATCGACCACTGTGTTGCTGGTGACGACCTGCAGATCGATCTCAGGATGCGCGCCCTGAAACGAGGCCATGCGGGGCACCAGCCAGGCCGACGCAAAGAACGGCGTGACGCTCACCGTCAGCGTACCGACATCGACGGATGCCGCGACGCGGCGCGAGGCATCCGCGATCTGGCGAAACGCATTGCGGATCGACGGCAGATAGTCGCGGCCGGCGTCGGTGAGATAGATGCCGCGCGGCACCCGCTCGAACAGCTTCACGCCAAGATGGGCTTCGAGCGTCTTGAGCATCTGGCTGACCGCACCCGGCGTCACGCATAGCTCCTCGGCCGCGAGCTTCACCGAGAGATGGCGAGCGGCGGCTTCGAACGCCTTGAGCGCGTTCAGGGGTGGAAGCCTGCTTTCCATGATTTAGATTTTCTAATCTGATTTGACCAGCAAATCTGGTTTGCCAACTCGGCCTTCCGGGCGCTCTATCAGCTTAATCCAATGCTGAACGCCGCGTCAACGCAGAGAAAGTCGAACCATGGAACTTAGATTTTCTAATTTCATATGGCATCCCCGGCGACCCCACTTTCTTGATGGGGCCATGCCATGACCGAGGTCGCAAACAGCCTCGCTCACCGCGAAATCGCTGCAGGCGGCCAGACCGGCCCGCTCGTCGAGCGCATCAATGCGTCGCTAGCCGGCAGCCTGCCCGGCCTTTTGGACTTTCAATGGCTCGAAGCCGGACGCGGCCACATCCGCGGCCGCTTCGAGATTGCGGCAAAACACTTCTCGCCGCACGGTCTGCTGCACGGCGCAAGCATCGTCGCATTGGCCGATACTGCATGCGGGTTCGGCTGCCTCGCGTCATTGCCGGACGGCGCCATCGGCTTCGCCACCGGAGAGTTGAAGACCAACTTCATCGGCGTCGCGCGCGAAGGCGGCGTGAGCTGCGAGGCGCGCCTCGTTCACGCCGGGCGCACCACCCAGGTGTGGGACGCCGAGATCCGCAGCGAGGCGACGGGCAAGACCATCGCGCTGTTTCGCTGCACGCAGATGCTGCTCTACCCGCCGGGCAAGGCCGGTGGTCACGCGGCACAGGGAGAACGATCATGAGGAATGTCGTCATGCACGCCGGTTATCAACGAACCAAGCCCTTCTACGGCTGGTATGTCGTCACAGCAGCCTTCGTCGTCACTTTGATCGGCTTCGGCAGCGCCTACACGTTCTCGTCCTTCGTCGAGTCCCTGCAACGGGAGTTCGGCGCCTCGCGCGGCTCGGTGTCGCTGGTGTTCTCCTTCGCGGGCTTCCTGTATTTCGGCCTGGGGATGATCTCCGGTCCGCTTGCCGATCGCTGGGGCGCACGCCGGCTCGCTGGCCTCGGAATGGCGCTGGTCGGTCTCGGCATGGTGCTGGCGGGACAGGCCCAGACCATCCTCCAAGTCTATGCCGCCTACAGCATCGGGATCGGCGCCGGCGTCGGCTGCGCCTACGTTCCGACCTTGGGCGCCGTGCAGCGCTGGTTCGTCAGGCGGCGCGGTTTTGCGTCGGGCCTCGCCGTCAGCGGGATCGGGGTCGGCACGCTGGTGATGCCTCCGCTCGCGACCTGGCTGATCACGAGCCTCGGCTGGCGTGATGCCTATGTCGTACTGGGCGTTGTCGCCGCCGTCGCGGGGATCGGTGCATCGCTACTGATCGCGGACGATCCGCGCCGCTACGGCACCGGACCGGACGGCGATCCGCTTGAGACGGTCTCGGGCGCGCCGCTCGGCCAGGGCGTCTCGATCCGCGCTGCGGTGCGGACCGCCCGCTTCGCCGGGCTCTATGCCGCCTGCCTGATCAGCGCGTTCGGGGTGTTCGTGCCCTTCGTGCACCTTGTGCCCTTCGCGGTCGATCATCAGGTCGCGCCGACGCTTGCCGTGCTGCTGCTCGGGATGATCGGGGTCGGCAGCACCGCCGGCCGGTTCTTCCTCGGCGGCATCGCCGACCGCGTCGGCCGCGATGCATTCCTGGTCGCGATGTACCTCGGCATGGCCGTCTCGCTGGCGATCTGGGCGATCGCCGGCACCTTCTGGTCGCTCACGGTCTTCGCGCTGCTGTTCGGCCTGTTCTATGGCGGCTGGGTCGCGATCCTGCCCGCTGTCGTCACCGACCATTTCGGCGGCCGCAATGTCGGCGGCATCATCGGCATCCTCTACACCAGCGTCGCTGTTGGCACGCTGCTGGGCCCAAGCGCCGCCGGCTTCGCCTACGACATCGGCCACAGCTACTTTATTCCGGTGGCGATCAGCGCAGCCGCCAACCTCGTCGCCGCCCTCATCGCAATGGCGACCATGCGAACGGCCTCGCCGATCATCTTGGTTGCGCAGGCGTGAGGCCCTCATGACGGTCGGCGATCCCTGTGCTAACGTTCCGGATCACCTGCCCGATCGCTTCAAGGCCTCCGTGATCACTCCGTTCGCCATGACCAATGCCTGGAGTTACCGGCGAGCGGACGACGCCGGCATCGTCGAGCTGGCATCGTGGCGCGGCGCCGGCTCGCTTGGCCTCAAGCCGCACTTCCATGACGAGAGCCAGATCGTGCTGGTGCTGTCGGGGTCGCGCGCCTTTCGCATCGGCGGCGCGACCGTCACCGTGCGTGCCGGCCATGCCGCGCTCATTCCGGCGGGAATGCTGCATGCGCCGATGACGATGTCGGACGAGGAAACGGTCTGCCTCAACGCCTACGTTCCAGCCGGCCGCGTCTGCTCGTCGGTGCGGATCGTCCGCTTCCGGCAGCGTTGGCGCAACGTCGACGAAATCTCGCCTGAGCAGGTCAGCGAGATCGCCGACGACATCCTGTCGTGCACGCCGTCTCACCCCGCCGGGTGCACCGACAGGACGAAGCTCGGCATCGCGCTGACCGAGAGCGTCGCGCCGATCGGAGCGATTGCCGCCGGCTTCGGGCGAAGCCGCGAAGGGTTCAGCCGCATGGTCAGCCGCGAGTTCGGCATCCCGCCGCATACCTTCCGCCTGCTGGCCCGCCTCAATCTTGCCCGGCAATTGCTGCGCGCCGGCGAGCCGATTGCGGCAGTCGCGGCCGATGCAGGCTTTTCCGACCAGAGCCACCTTACCCGGCTGTTCCGCCGCACCTTTGGCACGACGCCGGGCGTCTACTGGCGCGGCTGAACCGACGTCACAGACGTTCCAGACCGATTGGCGCGCCGCCCGCTAGCCTGCTCACCCTCAAGAGGGTGAAGGATGGATACCCAGACAAGTCTTCTGTTGCTCGCGGCCGGGGTCGCCGGAGGCATCATCAATGCACTGGCGGGCGGCGCGACGCTCATCACCTTTCCGGCGATGCTCGCTGCGGGCCTGCCGGCCGTCATTGCCAACGCGTCGAATGCGGTGGCGATCTCGCCGGGGCATTTGATCGCAGCGCTCGCCGATCGCGGCAAGATGCCGCCGCCGACGCGGCGCACGATCAGCTTCGTCGTGATCGCCACGGTGGGCGGCACGGTCGGCGCCGGCGTGCTGTTGCTGCTTCCAGAACGGCTGTTCGTGCTGCCGGTACCGGCTCTGATCGCATTTGCAACGCTGTTGTTTGCCCTCGCGCCGCGGATCCAGGGATGGACCGTCGGGTGCGAGAGGGCCGCGGCCCCGTCGTCGACCGGCGCGAGCGGTGCCGCCCTGGGATTGGCGTGCGTCTATGGAGGGTTCTTCGGTGCCGGATTAGGCGTCATCCTGACCGCGGTGCTGTCGATCACCGAGCCCAACGACATCAGGGCGATCAAGGCGTTGAAGAACCTGCTCGCGACCTGCGTGTCGCTCGCTGCCACATTGATCTTTGTCTTTCAGGGAGCAGTGCGGTGGCCGGAAACCTTGGCGATGCTGCTCGGCGCCGTGATCGGCGGCTATGCCGGAGGCTTCCTGATCCGGATCCTTCCCGCCCACATCGTCCGGCAGTTCGTCATCGTGGCCGGAGCACTGATGACCGTGATCTACGCGGCGCGATACTGGTTCTAGGTGGAGCGAGGGAGCCGAGGCTCCCATCGATATCGGTTGCCTTGCTTAGTGCGTCGTCATCCAGGCGCGGGCTTCGCGCTGGGCGGCCGCGATCTCGACATCGGACATCTGCTCGGCGACTTCGCGGCGGTGCGCGATCGCGTCGGTACGTCCCTTGAGCGCCGCCAGGTTGAACCATTTGTGCGCCGCGATGAGGTTGACCACACCGGAGCGGCCGCTCGCCCAATACATGCCACGTTCGAACAGCACGTCCTGGATTGCCGTTGCGGCAACCGGGACAGCGCTTTCCTGATCGATGACCCCCTGAAACATTCTCATTCCCCTTTTTGTTGTTGGCCGCCCTCCCCCGAGCGCGGCCCCCGTCCACTGTTAAAACTACCCTGTCATTCCCGGGCTGATCGCTTGATCATGCCCCGCGCCGATCCTTGGGATCACCGCGTGCCGTTTGCCGGCTTGTTGGGATGATCATGGCCCATCAAATTTGAAGAGCGGTTTAAGTATCGCGATGAACGGGATGTAAATCGGCACCGCCAGGTGGGCCGCCAGGAATCGTAGAAGTGCCTGTGCCGCAGGCACTTCCTTACATTCGTGAACGCCGGTTTACCCTGGTGCTTGGGACAACGATAACCATCGCGGACATTGGCCGCGGGCGCCGGCGGGTCCCGCCAGGCAATCAGTTTCGAAATTGACGGAGGGACGGCGCGACCGATTGACGAACTGCGGAACGGCGTGCGGTCGGCTGCACAGACAAAAGCAAAGCGAGGCCGTCAGGCCCAACGTCGATCCAGCAGGGGGATGGGGAAAGTGGCTGCCGGGCGCGGACTGCGCGGGCCGCCGGAACGAGGGGGTCGGCGAACACGTCAGGACCAGATTTCAGCTCGGCATTCTCGCCGGTGAAATTGCGGAACCAAGCGGGCTCCGCACCGAACGAAGAAATCTCTGTTTCTTCTGCCGGACCGGTTTTGGGAAGGTTGCCCTCTCCGAAATTCGATCCAGCCGTTTGACCTGATGTCTCGCCGACACCCTCTTTCGTCAGCCAGAGCCTTGGGTGGATGTGCCTCTCAGCAGTCCGTCCGCTGGCTCTCGCGACGTGCCGGCGTCAAGCCGCCGACAATCCTCTCGAGGCGAGAGGCTTACTTCTTCTTGGCGACCTTGCGGGTCTTCTTCGCAGTCTTCTTCACTGCGCTCTTCGCCTTCTTCGCCTTCTTCGCCTTCTTTGCCTTCTTAGCCATGTTGCCCTCCAGTATGTGAGATGGCTCTACTTCGCTGCGTGCACTCGGGAATCGATATGCACTTCTTCCCGAATACACCAACAGACCGAAAAAAACAGTGTCCCGCTTAAGGAAGTGTTGACGGAGCGGTGGCAACGCGCACAGCGCGCGTCGCCGTTCAAATCGGCGATGCATTGGCGCGACGATGCAAGAAAGCCAACAGCCGCCGACATCGGCATTTGTCAACGTTGCAGGAAACGCTTGTATTGCAGGCCTTTCTTGAATTCGCATTCAAGCCATCGACGCGCGACCTTCATTGCGTTGAGTCGCGAGCGCCGACGAAAAGCGGCGCGTCGCCGACGCCGAGTCGCAATTTTTGGCAACGAAAAAATTTTCGTGGGTAAGACGGGTTTTGCCTCGTTTGAGGTCATCCGAACCGGATTTGCGAACGAATCGCGGTTTCGGCGATTCGGCGCCGATCGCGCTGGCGCGACCGTGAACGGAGGGTGTGAGGCAGGATCACGCCGCGTTCACGCACGCGCGACGACGCCGCAGGTGACCGCAAGGAAGCATACAAGGGAGCATGATCCGGTTGGATCATGCTCCAAGGACAACATCATTGTCCTGTTGTTCAGATGCCGAGCTTCGACTTCAAGAGGTCGTTGACCGCCTGCGGGTTCGCCTTGCCGGCCGACGACTTCATCACCTGGCCGACGAACCAGCCGACCAGTTGCGGCTTCGCCTTCGCCTGCTCGACCTTGTCGGGATTGGCCGCGATGATGTCGTCGACCACCTTCTCGATCGCGCCGAGGTCGGTGACCTGCTTCATGCCGCGCGTCTCGACAAGCGCGCGCGGATCGCCGCCTTCCTGCCAGACGATCTCGAACAAGTCCTTGGCGATCTTGCCGGAAATCGTTCCCTCACCGATCAGATCGACGATCGCGGCGAGCTGCTCCGCCGACACCGGCGAGGCTGCGATCTCGACGCCTTCCTTGTTGAGACGACCGAACAGTTCGTTGATCACCCAGTTGGCGGCGAGCTTGCCGTCGCGCGCCTTCTCGGCAAGACCTGACAGCACCGTCTCGTAGAACTCCGCGCTCTCGCGCTCGGCAACCAGCACGCTCGCATCATAGGGCGACAGGCCGAAGCCCGTAATAAAACGGGACTTCTTCTCGTCCGGCAGTTCCGGCAGCTGCGCCTTGAGATCGTCGACGAAGGCCTGGCTGAACTCGAGCGGCAACAGATCGGGATCGGGGAAGTAACGGTAGTCGTGCGCCTCTTCCTTGGAGCGCATCGAGCGGGTCTCGCCCTTGTTCGGGTCGAACAGCCGGGTTTCCTGGTCGATCGAGCCGCCGTCCTCGATGATCTCGATCTGACGCCGCGCCTCGTACTCGATCGCCTGACCGATGAAGTTGACCGAGTTCATGTTCTTGATTTCGCAGCGGGTGCCGAACGCGGTCTCGCCGTAACGGCGCACCGAGACGTTGACGTCGGCGCGCAAATTGCCCTTCTCCATGTCGCCGTCGCAGGTGCCGAGGTAGCGCAGGATCGAGCGCAGCTTGGTGACGTAGGCCTTGGCCTGCTCGGCGTCGCGGATGTCGGGCTTGGAGACGATCTCCATCAGCGCGACGCCGCACCGGTTGAGGTCGACATAGGACATCGTCGGCGACTGATCGTGCAGCAACTTGCCGGCGTCCTGCTCCAGATGCAGCCGCTCGATCCCGATCGTGACGCTGCGGCCGCCGTCGAGCTCGAGCGACACCTCACCCTCGCCCACGATCGGCGACTTGTACTGGCTGATCTGATAGCCCTGCGGCGAGTCCGGATAGAAATAGTTCTTGCGGTCGAACACCGAGCGCAGGTTGATCTTCGCATTCAGCCCGAGACCGGTGCGCACCGCCTGGCGGACGCACTCCTCGTTGATCACGGGCAACATGCCCGGCATCGCGGCATCGACCAGCGAGACATGGGAATTGGGCTCGCCGCCGAACGCGGTCGATGCGCCGGAGAACAGCTTTGCGTTCGAGGTGACTTGGGCATGGATCTCCATGCCGATCACGACCTCCCAATCGCCGGTGGCGCTCTTGATCAGTTTGTGCGGGGCGGCAGATGCGGTCATGGATCTCGGTTTCCGGATAAAAGGATATCTGGGATGGATTGGGCTTCGCGCAACCAATCGCGCCAGTCAAGCCGCCTTGCCGTCCACTTGCAGCCCGCCGCCGTCGCCTGAGGCGGGATCAGAGCCCGCGCCGGAACTGCTGGTAGGCCTTGCTCGAGCGCAGCGCGTCGGCGCCGCCCGCGATCAGCTGGTCGACCTGCTCCGGCGGCAGCGACAGCCGCGTCGGGATGGCGTTCAGGATGCCGGCGCGGTCCGGTCCGAGCCGGTCGAAGCCGAGCCGCTCGACATAGATCGCGACGTCGCCGCATTTCCAGCCGGCGCCGACGCCGAGCCGGCTGCGCTCCGCCGCCGACAGCCCGCAGCGCCAGCGCTTCAGCTTGCCGGACCAGTCCTCGGCGAGCGCCGTGAAGGCGGCGTAGCTGGAGCGCACGCTGGCATCGATCGCGGTGTCGGCGGCTGCGGAAACCAGTTCGACGCCGCTCGGCCCTTCGAGCGTCTGCACGAAGTCGCCGGAGATGCCGCGGCCGGCGTCGACCACCAGGAACAGGATGCGCTTCAGCTTGGCCGCCTGCCGTTCGTTCAACGGCTCGTAGGGACGTTGCGCGGCGAGCAAGCCGATGCTGAGCCCCGACAGGCCGTAATTGTCGACAAGGCCGCCATCGAGCAGCTTGACGTAGCGCATCGAGCCGTCGCGGTAATGTGCCTGGGCCTCCGCATAGGCGCGCAGCAACGGCTGGGCATTCGGATCGTTGCGCACGCGCTCGAGCCAGGCCGGCAGCGGCGCGGCGCAACCGCCGGGATAGGTTTGCAGCACGATCGGGGCGAATGCCAGCGGCACCGCGGCGGATGCCGCCACCGCTTCGGCGACACGATAAGACCTGATGTCGCTGCACAAGGCATCGAACGATGTCTTGCCGAACACGAACGGCGTGCGGTTGTAGATATCGGACGCGTTGATCCAGACCCGCGGCCGGCGATCGTCGGCCAATGCCTCGAACCGTGCGCCGTCGAACAAATTCTGATCAAGCCAGTCGGTGAACTGGCTGTCGTTGACGCCGCCGCCGAGCGCGCGCCCGATATTGCCGAGCGAGATCCGGGTCTTCAGTCCCTCCTCGGCATTGCGCAGCAGGAAGCGCTGGCGGAAATCGTCGAGCGCCGCGCGGCGCTTCAGTCCGAAATAGGCGGCGGTGATCGATCCGCCGGAGACGCCGGAGACGAAGTCGACGCGGTCGAGCAGCGTCTTGGTGCCCGCCGCGCTCGAACGCGTATGGTCAAGCTCCTCCAGCACGCCGAACGAGAACGCCGCCGCGCGGGTGCCGCCGCCGGAGAACGACAGCGCGAGCAGCAGATCATCTTCATAGGCCGGAATGTCGCGGGCGCTGCTGTTGTCGGCGAGCGCGGCGCCGAGCGGCACATTGCCGGGCAGATTGTAGACGGAGGCGCAGCCGGCAAGGCCCGCCGCCACCACGGCCACCAGCATTGCTGACAGCCATCCCCCTATGCCCGACCCACGCACGAATACTCTCTTTTGCCGCTGGCCCCCGCCCGGTTCCATAAGCCTATCACGGCCAATCTGGGCGGCGGCATGGCGGCCGAAACAGGGTTAATGCTCGCGGTGCCTCCGCACCGGCGTCCTTCAGAGCGTTTTCGAGCGAAGTGGATGCCGGTTCGCGTGAAGAAAACGCGCCAAAACAAGAAACTAGAGCTTCGGTTCTGATGCAATCAGAACCGAAAAATGCTCTAGCCGCGCTGCGCCAGCAGCGTGGCAACGATCCGCTCCCACTCGGCCTCGAGCGTGTCCTTTGCGACCGGCTGGCCGGCCTGGCGATACCAGTAGCCGGCATTGCCGAGATCGCCCTCGACGCGATGCAGATGGGCATGCACCCAGGCCGAATTGGCGTCGCTCTCGTCCTGTACGATGCGGTGCGCCTGGTCCCAATCGCCCTTCTTCGCCCACCACAACGCGGCGAGCGGCGGTGACAGCGCCGCATCAGGCGCAGTGTCAGCGAGACTGGCGCGGAAATCCGCCATCGCTCACCACCATTTCGGCGCCGTGAACCGGCCCGCTGCCTGCTCGATCACCTCGCCGAGCGAGAACAGCGTCTCCTCGTCGAACGGGCGGCCGATCAACTGCAGACCGAGCGGCAGGCCTTGCGAGTCCTTGCCGGCGGGCACGGCGATGCCCGGCAGGCCCGCCATGTTCACGGTTACCGTGAAGATGTCGTTGAGATACATCTCGACCGGATCTGCGCCGCCCTTCTCGCCGATGCCGAACGCCGCCGACGGTGTCGCCGGCGTCAGGATCGCATTCACGCCCTTGGCGAAGCAATCCTCGAAGTCCTTCTTGATCAGCGTCCGCACCTTCTGCGCGCGCAAATAATAGGCGTCGTAGTAGCCGGCCGACAGCACATAGGTGCCGATCAGCACGCGGCGGCGTACCTCGTCGCCAAAACCATCGGCGCGGGTGTTCTCGTACATCTCGATGATGTTCCTGCCGGGTTCGCGCAGCCCGTAGCGCACGCCGTCATAACGCGCGAGGTTCGACGAGGCCTCGGCCGGCGCCACAATGTAATAGGCCGGCAGCGCATATTTGGTGTGCGGCAGCGACACCTCGACGAGCTCGGCGCCGGCGGCCTTCAGCCATTGCGCGCCCTCGCTCCAGAGTTTCTCGATCTCGGCCGGCATGCCGTCGAGGCGATATTCCTTCGGAATGCCGATCTTCATGCCCTTCACGGACTTGCCGATCGCGGCCTCGTAATCCGGCACCGCGATGTCGACCGATGTGGTGTCCTTGGGATCGTGCCCCGCCATCGAGCGCATCAGGATCGCAGCGTCGCGCGTCGTGCGCGCGATCGGGCCGGCCTGGTCGAGCGAGGATGCGAACGCCACGATGCCCCAGCGCGAGCAGCGGCCATAGGTCGGCTTGATGCCGACGGTCGCGGTGAACGCGGCGGGCTGGCGGATCGAGCCGCCGGTGTCGGTCGCGGTCGCGCCCATACAGAGCAGTGCCGCCACCGCCGAGGCCGAGCCGCCGGACGAGCCGCCCGGCACCAGCGTGGTGTTACTGCCTTCGCGCTGCCACGGATTGGTGACCGGGCCGAAGCACGAGGTCTCGTTCGACGAGCCCATCGCGAACTCGTCATTGTTGAGTTTGCCGAGCAGCACCGCACCGTCGCGCCACAGCTGCGAGGTCACCGTCGACTCGTAGGGCGGAATGAAATTGCCGAGGATCTTCGAGCACGCCGTGGTCCTGATGTCGCGGGTCGCGAACAGGTCCTTGATGCCGAGCGGGATGCCGGCGAGCGGTCCGCCCTCGCCCTTGGCAATTTTCGCGTCGGCGGCGTTGGCCATCTCGCGGGCGCGGTCGGGCGTCTCGAGCACATAGGCATTGAGCACGCGCGCGGCTTCGATCGCGGCGAGATGCGCATCGGTCAGTTCGCGAGCGGTGAAAGACTTGCTCGCCAGGCCCTCGCGGGCCTCGGCGATCGTCAGCGATGTCAAATCAGTCATTTATTGATCGGGCTGCAGAAGAACGGAGACAGGGTCTTGTCGTTGGCGGGGTCGTCTTGGCGTGCCAGGTTATTTGCCTTGGCGTTCTCCTTGGCATTTTCCTTGGCGCGCTCGGCGTCGAGCGCCTCGAGATGGTCGAGCACGGCGTCCATCGCCGCGTCGGGATCGGCGACCTTCCCCTTGCGCTCCATGGCATCGAGGAAATCCATATAGGCCTTGTAGGCCTTCTCATCGTCGCACAGCAGACACATTGGACTTTGTCGCTTTTGTTTGACGCGTTTTCTTCACGCGAACCGGTATCCACTTCGCTCGAAAACGCGATGCTTGCGTTACTCGACCACCTTCGGCACCAGGAAGAAGTCGTTCACAGTGTCGGGCGCGTTGCGGACGATGACGTCGGCGATCTCGCCGTCATTGACCACGTCGGCGCGCTTCTTCATCTCCATCGGCGTCACCGAGGTCATCGGCTCGACACCGTCGATATTCACTTCCGACAGCTGCTCGACAAAAGCCAGCATCGCGTTCAGCTCGCCCTGGAGATGGGGAACTTCGGCGTCGCTGACCGCGATCCGCGCCAGATGCGCGATGCGGCGGACGGTCGTGGCGTCTACGGACATTATATAGGGCCTCGGGGCTGAAAGGTCAGGCTGAAAGGTCAGCCTGCCGTATAGCAGAGGCCGGTTTTGCGCCGCAACCGCGCGAATTTGCCCGTCCAACGGGGCTTTGAAGCCCATCCGGCGACCGGGCAAGACATCCTGCCACGCATTCCGGCTGCGAAACGCATGACGAAACCACTTCGCGGCCACCGCGAAGTCGTCCCGAAACATTCACGGCGCCTACTTGATCCGAACAAAAAGTTCGGAGCGCGTCATGTCAATGCTCAACGGCAGCCCCCGCCCGGAGGGCTGGGACCCCGCCCTGTGGTCGATCGGCACGGCGCTGGGGGTCGCGATCCTTTACGTGGCCTGCCTCGTCTGAAAGAGCTCGCGCGTCAGGCCTGAGACAGAGCCCCCATCCGCGCCAGCGCGGCGCCGGCCAGCGCCCGGGTCAACTCCGCCGCCGGCATTTCCTTGCCCATCCGCACCGCCTGCCCGGCCCACAGATTGGTGAAATCGACCTTGCCCTGCTTTTCGGCAGCCGCCTTCAACGGTCCGAGGGCGGTCGCTGCGTGCGGGAACGCCGGCGCGTCGGGCGAAATCGGCCCGACCTCGCGCATCACGCGATTGGCGACGCCGCGCGCCGGGCGGCCGGTCATCACATTGGTGATGACCGTCGATTCGTCGCTTGCCTGCGCCAGCATCACCCGCGCCGCCGGAATGACCTTGGACTCCGGGCAGCGCAAATAGGCGGTGCCGATCTGCACACCTGATGCGCCGAGCACGAACGCCGCCGCGATCCCGCGCCCGTCGGCGATGCCGCCGGCGGCGATGACGGGCACCTTCACCGCATCGACGACCTGCGGCACCAGCGCGAAAGTGCCCGGCTGCTGGGCGATGTTCTCGGTCAGGAACATGCCGCGATGGCCGCCGGCCTCCGCACCCTGCGCGACGATGACATCGGCGCCGTTCTCCTCGAGCCAGATCGCCTCCTTGACCGTCGTCGCCGACGACAGGATGACGGCGCCAGTCGCCTTCACGCGCTCAAGCAGCTTCGGGTCCGGCAGGCCGAAATGGAAGCTGACGATCTCGGGCTTCAGCTCCTCGACAACAGCGCAGAACGCGGCATCGAACGGCGCGCGGTTCGCGGCATTGATTTGCGCGTTCGGGTCGAGCCCGTGCTCCCGATAATAGGGTGCGAGCCGCTGCCGCCAGATCGCTTCGCGCGCCGGATCGGCGTCGACCGCCTTGTGACAAAAGAAGTTCAGGTTGATCGGTGCCGAAACCCGCTGGCGGAAGGTGTGGACCTGTTCGCGCGCCTTGTCCGGCGTGATCATCGCGCACGGCAGCGAGGCCACGCCGCCGCCCTGCGCGACCGCAGTCGCAAGCTCCGCATCCATCACGCCCGCCATCGGCCCCAGCACAATCGGGAATTCGGTCTTGAACAGGTCGATAATCCGGCGGTCGGGCCACATGGTGCGTCTCTTTCGTGCTTGCTCAGAATTGCCCTCTCCCCCTGTGGGAGAGGGTGACTTCGATACGGAAGCATCGAAGTCGGGTGAGGGGTTTGTCTCCGCGGGGACAGACACCTCATCCGTCGCGGACTGCGTCCGCGCCACCTTCTCCGACAAGGGGAGAAGGAAAAAAGTTGCGCCGGCCCTGCAGCGACTGCTCGGCCTCGGCGACGATGCGACCGAGGATCTCGGCCGCAGGAACGATATCATGGATCAGGCCGACGGACTCGCCGGCAAACACCGCGGCGACATCGAAGTTGGCCGCGGCCTTCGCGGCGGCATACTCCACCGCGACCTCGTCCGCACGCTGCATCAGTTCGATCTCGCGCCCGCTCCAGCGCCGCAGATGATCGTTGGCAAGCGAACGCGCGGTGAATGGCGCCGGCCACATCAGCTTGCGTGACCAGTCGAACACCACGCCGCGCACCGTCTCGCCGCTCTTTGCCGCGCAGATCAGCTGCTTGGCCTGCTCGGCCGCGTCGGCCTCGACGCTGGCGTAGAAGCGCGTCCCCATCAGCACGCCGGATGCGCCGAGCATCATCATCGCCGCGAGGCCACGCCCGTCCGCGATGCCGCCGGCCGCGACCACAGGCACGCGCCCCGCCGCGAAATCGATGATCGCCGGCACAATGTCGAGCGTGGTGCGCGATGCGCCGTGACCGCCCGCCTCGGTGCCCTGCGCGATCAGGATGTCGGCGCCGCAATCGAGCGCCTGCTGTGCCATCTCTTCGCTCTGCACCTGGCAGATCAGCAGCGCGCCTGCGGCCTTGATGTCGGGCGCGAACGGCGCGGGATCGCCGAATGACAGCATCACCGCGCGCGGCCGCGCCTCCAGCGCGATGTCGATCAGCTCGGGCTGCCTGGCGAGGCTCCAGGTGATGAAGCCGATGCCGAACGGCTTTGCAAACCCCTTCAGCTTCGCGGTCTCGGTCCGCAGCCGCGTCTTATCGCCATAGCCGCCGCCCAGAATGCCGAAGCCATCGGCATCGCTGACCGCCTTGACCAGCCCGCTGCCGGCAATCGTGTCCATCGGCGCGAGCAGGATCGGATGCTCGATGCCCAGACGTGCCGTCAATTCGGTGCTGATCGGCATGCGTTCGCTCCCTGTTCTGGACTGGCTGTTCTGGACTTGCAGCCTAAGCGGGCCTAACATTCTCGGATAATGAATACTAGAGAACGCTACCATCTCTAAGTCAGAACGGTGGTCCCAGATGGAATTGACCGACCTGCTCACCTTTTCCACGGTCGCCCGGCTCGGCGGCATCACCCGGGCCGCCGACGAGCTGAACACCGTGCAATCCAACGTCACCCAGCGCATCAAGGCGCTGGAGGCCGAGATCGGCACCGCACTGTTCGAGCGCCACAGCCGCGGCATGTCGCTGACCGGCGCCGGCCGCCGCCTGTTGCCCTATGCGCAGCGCATGGCGGCGCTCTCGCGCGAAGCCGTGCTCGCCGCGCGCGACGATGGCGAGCCGAAGGGTCCGCTGTCGATCGGCTCGATGGAAACCACGGCCGCGGTGCGGCTGCCGACGCTGCTCGCCGAGTTTCATCGCCGTTATCCGGCGGTGCGCCTGACCTTGCGTACTGCGCCGACGGCCGACCTCGTGGCCGCCGTGCTCGACGGCTCGCTCGATGGCGCCTTTGTCGCCGGTCCGATCGAGCATGCCGAACTGTCGGCGACATCAGCCTTCACCGAGGAACTGGTCCTGGTCACCGCGCAGCGCTGGAAATCGCTCGCCGCGTTGCGCGCCGGCACACCGGAGTCGGGCCCGACCGCGCTGGTATTCCGCACCGGCTGCACTTACCGGCAGCGTCTCGAACAGGTGTTCACCGAATTCGGCTGGCCGTCGGCCGTCCGCTTCGAGTTCGGCACGCTCGACGGCATGGTCGGCTGCGTCGCCGCCGACATGGGCGTCACCCTGCTGCCGCGCGCCGTCGTCGAACGCGATCACGTCCAGCGCGACATCAACATCCACAAGCTCAACCCGCAGCATGCGCGTGTCGAGACGCTGTTCATCCAGCGCCGCACCGCGCATCAGTACAGCGCGTTGCAGGGACTGGCCGCGTGCCTTCCCGGCGACGACCGGGTGATCGCCGCCTGACCGGCGGGGCAATCACAATTGGGGGATCGGCACGATCAGTGTCTCCAAAAACTCGTCATGCCCGGGCTGATTCTAACCGAGGCAGACATCTGTTGACCACGGCGATTTGTCGCTCGTTCCGCCACCGGTCTTCACACAAAACAGAACTACTGCAAGTCTCATTGAGGAGAGAATCCGTTGTCTCTGTGGACGAGCGCCTGGAAGGCGACGGGCGCCAGCCGCTCCGCTCGCAGCCGGCTGCGGTGGCGCGCTCTTGTTCGTTGGACCGCTAACTGATGTTTGCCTGCAGATGCCTTTCGACGATGCTTGGGATGTTCGTCGAGGCGATGGGTGAATTCACGAAGACAGCGATTAAAGTATCATCTGGCGCGAAGGTGACCGAACATTGTTGCGTTCGACTCATGCCATCTGACCAGTAACCGCTCTTCATGAAGCAGTCCTGTACGCCGTCCGAGAGCTGCCACTCTTTCGTGTCGTCAAGACCGAAGTTATAGCGAAGAGCTTGATGCGATGCGGACTTGCGAACAATCCCGTCGCCGTCCCAATAAGCCGACATGATGTTAAGAATCTCATCGACAGAGAACCACCAGGCGTCGGTACCGGCACCTAACCAGGGGTCGGCCTTCCAGCCTGGCGCTCGAAGTGATGCGGAATAGGCTAGGCTGTCCTCGTCGGCGGGATGGATTTTTGCAGTGACGGAGGCGGGCCTCAGAATATTGCGGCTCACGTATTTGACGTAATCATCAACCGAGAGGGCGTCCCAAAGCGTGTCATGTGCATCGGGGTCTTCTGGAACGCCAAACTCAGCACTAGGATCGATCATGCCTGACATGACTGCCATTGCGATCCGAAGACCGATGAAGTTGCCGTTATGATAACTCCACTGACCGAAATTTGCCGGATCGACGCCGCGTTCGACGTACTGTTTAAAATCGTAATAAGTATAGCCGTCGTTTAGTCCTCCATATTGGATCTGGCGAAAGCCTGAAGTCATGGTGAGCAGATGGCGGAGGGTGATCTGCCGCGAGGTCGGAGCAACCCGAAAATGGCGTGGCAGAAAGTTTGTTATCGAGGTGTCGACATCGATACCCTTGTCGAGCAGGAGCTTCGTAACCGCCATCGACGTAACAAGCTTGCTGACGCTGGCAACGTGCATTTTGATAGTCGTGTCCCAGTTCTTTGCATCTGAGTCAGGCGAAATCCTTGCTGACCCGCCATTTAGGGTGAAGACAGTTTGTCCGCGGCGACGCACGCGCATAGAGTACCCGGCGACGCCTAAACCGCTTAGAGCCGCGCTCATGTCGGCCTCGAAATTGCTATCGTTGACGGTACGCCGAGTCTTCGGATCGGTGTTAGCTCCGATGATCGGGAAGTCTGGTTCTTTGACGTTTGGCGGAGTGCTGACAATCGTCGCTGTATCGAACGCACCGCGCGCGTCTAGATATCGATCGATGCTTCCTGGCGTTAGATGATGCTTAGAGAGAAACTTTGAGGCTTGCGCTGATCGGAAGGTTTTCCTCAATTCAGAGGATTTGCGGTTCTCAATCATTTTCACTCCTGGAAAAATTATGTGCAAGGCTGCGATTGCTTCAACACATGACTTGAACTCATCGCGATCGCATATCTGGAGTCAGTCGAAAGTCTACTGCCGGCGAGAAATCCGCCTGCTTGAGACGCTGCTCCGATGCGGTAATGAGTGTCGGCTTGATCAGGCATGATGCTCTCCGTTCAAAATCAAAAATAAATGGCGCGCCGTGAAAGCCTTACGAATTCACGTCGATGAAACGGCTGGCCGAAACGGGTCGATTGCTGCCCCGGATCATAACTTGACATAATATCGTAACAGAAATTCACGCGTATCATGTGACCTCCCTCACAAACTGAACCACAATCACAACGACAGTTTACCGCAACGTGAACGTTTTGGGTGTATGCGGCCAAGCCGGTTGATGTGACCGTGACCCAAGCCGATCGCCGACTTACGCGGGCCGCCCGCTCCCCGCGCTGTGGCGTTTTCGCATGGACGCTCGCCCGCCGCCGGGCTTTGCCTCGGCGCGCGGCTGCGTGCTAATCGCAAGGCATGCCCGCCCCCATCCTTCCCCTGATCGAAGCCGCGCCGCACTGGCCGGAGCGCGGCGCGCTTGTCGGCCTCGACCTCGGCACCAAGACCATCGGGGTCGCCGCCTCCGATCCGGACCGGCGACTCGCCACCGGCGTCGAGACCATCCAGCGGAAGCAGTTCAAGGCCGACGCAGCGCGGCTGCTCGCGATCGCCGCCGAACGCAACGCCGTCGGCTTCGTGCTCGGGCTGCCGATCAACATGGACGGCAGCGAAGGCCCGCGCGCGCAATCGACCCGGGCCTTTGCCCGCAACCTCGCCGGCCTCACCGCGCTTGCGATCGGGTTGTGGGACGAGCGGCTCTCGACCGCGGCGGTCGAGCGCGAGCTGATCGGGATGGACGTCAGCCGCGCCCGGCGCGCCGAGGTGATCGACGAGCACGCCGCGATCTTCATCCTGCAGGGTGCGCTGGACCGGCTCGCGAAACTGCGCGGAGAGCGCTGACCATGGCCGTGGTGATCGCGGCGCTGCTGCCGGTGTTCCTCTTGATCGTGCTCGGCTTCGTCCTGAAGCGCACGCTGATGCCAACAGATACGCAATGGCACGGGCTGGAGCGGCTGACCTATTACGTGCTGTTCCCGGTGCTCCTGGTGCAGACACTGGTGAAGGCCGACCTGACCAAGGTGCCGGTCGCGGGTGTCGGCGGCGCGCTGCTGCTCGCGGCGCTGGTGATGTCGCTGTTCTGCCTCGCGCTGCGCCGCCCGCTGGCGCGCGCCGGCGTCGACGGTCCCGCCTTCACCTCGATTTTCCAGGGCGCGACCCGCTGGCAGACCTATGTCGCGCTGTCGGTGTCGCGCAATCTCTATGGCAGCACAGGCCTTGCGCTGGCCTCCGTCGCGATGGTCGCGATCATCCCGCTGGTCAACGTGTTCAGCGTCGCCGTGCTGGCGAAATATGCCTCGTCGGAGAAGCGGTCGACCGGCGTCATCGTGATGACGGTCGTGAAGAACCCGCTGATCTGGGCCTGCGTCATCGGGCTCGTCATCAATGTCGCACACGTCCCGCTGCCGCAGATCTGGCATGACGTCGCCGACGCGCTCGGCGGCTCGTCGCTGGCGATCGGCCTGCTCGTCACCGGGGCCGGGTTGCATCTGGACGGCATCTTCCGGCCCAGCCTGGCTGCCAGCGTGGCATTGGTCCTGAAACTCGTCCTGATGCCGGTGCTGACGGTGGCGCTCGCGGTGTGGTTCGGCGTCACCGGGCCCAATCTCGCCATCGTCGCGGCCTGCGCCGCGGTGCCGACCTCGCCGTCAGCCTATGTGCTGGCGCGCCAGATGGGCGGCGACGCGCCGCTGCTCGCCCAGATCATCACGCTGCAGACGATTTTGGCCGCGATCACGATGCCGATCGTCATCGCCGCGGTGGGGCCTTAGAGGGCGTATCCGAGCGGCCTTGGCTGGAACCGAGGCAGCATGGCGCCGACCTATCGGATGCTACCAGACTTCGCGATAGTTCGCGAACTTGCGCAGGGTCTTGTCATAGCGGGCCGGTACGATCCAGGGCAGCAAAAGCCTGAAGATCGCGTTCGGAAGCGGAGAGCGAAGCCGCACATAGAGGTCGAGCGGATCGAGGTCATGCCGCATCCGGAATTTCGGTTCGTAGCTGAGACCCGTGCTTCGAAGCCACCTGTAACCGTTGGCGATCGCCCAATTCATCATGTCGCGAATGGTGTAGTAATAAAGATGAAGGTCGAGCGCGACAGCATAGTCGAGGCCGACATACTCCCAGAACAGACTGTCGCCCTCGACCATGCAAAGGCTGAAGGCGATCACCTTCCCGCCACGGCGCCAGATGAAGAAGCGGACCTTGTCCTTCATGTCGCTGCCGAGCCGGCGGAGATAGTCGGCTGTCAGTTTCTCGAAACGGAATTTCGAACGGTCGAAGACCTGCAGGTAGAGCGGATAGATCTCGTCGACCGCATCCCTTGCGTCGTCGGTGACGGTAAGAGCGATGGTTTCACCGTCGGTTGCCTTGAATTTCTTGCGGAGCTGCCAGCGCGCCGACCGCGGCAGCGCATTTTGCATGTAGGCATCGAAGTCGTCGTGCTCGATATTGAGCGCCGTCATCGGCATGCTCGGCGCGCGGGCGAAGCCGCGCCGGACGAAGCAATCCAGCACCGGCCTATAGCGCGCGGGAAATTCCTTCAGGACGATGAGCTGCGCCCGGCACGATCTTGCGAGAGTGACGATTTCGCTGCAAAGGATCTCCGCGATCTTGCCGGACGGCACCGTGCTTGACCCCGCAAGATGCCCTTCGCCGGCGAAGCATCCGACCATCAGGGTGCGCATTCTGAGAAATCCGGGAACGAAGCGCCGGATGCGCGCCAACAACGGCTGCCATTCCGCTCCAAGCCCTTCGAGAACGTCCTGGTCGAGAAGAAAAAACGGCTGGACGGCATGGAGACAACCTGCCCGGTCGATGATCGCGAAGTACCGGTATTCGACACGCTCGCGGAGCGTATCTTCCAGGATCTCGTAGTAACGGTGATCCTTGCGCAGGTCGGCGAAACTGGCAGCCCAGGCGGGACAACCGGCGATTTCGTCGCGCGTCACGATCTTTACGCAAAAAGGTGGTGTAGCAGCCGCCGCGTGCGCTACACTTGTTGTATCAGCCAGACTGACTGCGTCTGACGCCAACGCAATGCTCCGGGTGATGAAAAGTCTTTCAATACAGTATCAATGTACCCGATTTAGCCGGAGACTCCTGTACCATCCGCGCAACAAGTCATTTCTTTCGAAGCCGCGTCTCTTTCGAAGCCGCGTCGCGCCGGGCGGCGCGCGCTTTCCCGGAACGGACCGGCCCGCCGGTCGCAGCAGCGCCACAACGCGCCCTTGCGCTTCAGCAAGCAGCGAAGGCCCGCAACAATTGGGCGCGGCCCGTACGGCTTCTCCTGATCGTCGCTATTTCCCGGACGAACCGACGAACGCCGTATCGAGCACATCACCGATCGGCTGCCAGCTGCGGCCGTCGAACTGAAGCAACCGCAATTGCTCGACCGGTCGGAACTGAGCGGTGTTGATCTTGATGCCGGGGAGCAAGGCGGACGCCTGATAATCCCTGAGCGCCGCAGCCTGCTTCATGACGTTCTCGCGTGACAGGTCGTTGCCGCATTGCCTGAGCACCTCGACCATCGTTTCGGCGGCGGCATAGCCGTATACTGCCGCCGCGTCATCCTTGCCGCCGGCCTTGGTATACTTGTCCAGGAAGCTGTGCCAGCCGCCCTGCTCCGTCCTCCAGGCCGGATCGCTCGCATCCTTCAGGAACGCGGCGGTGATGACGCCGGTCGCATTCTCCGTGCCGGCCGGCTTGAGCACCGTCTCGATCGATGACGCCATCTGGTTCACGACAAACACCGGCCGCCAGCCGTGGTCGGCCGCGGCGCGGATCACCTTGGCGGCATTTTCCGGCACCCCGGCAAACACAAAGACCTCGGCGCCCGACTGCTTCAGGATCGAGACGTGGCCGTCCAGATGCTGATCGTCGACATCATAGGCGATGTCGACCCTGATGTTGTGGGCGACGTCACCAAGCCCTTGCACCAGTCCCTTGAACAATTCGCGCCCGAACTGGTCATTCTCCCAAAGCGCCACGATTTTCTTGCCGGGGTAGAACGCCTGGATGTAGTTGGCATAGATACGCCCTTCCTCGCGATACGAAGGCTGCCAGCCCATGGTCCACGGATAGAGCGACGGCTCGCTGAGATCATGATCGCCGGAAGCAACGAAAAGCTGGGGGATCTTCCGTTCGTTGAGATATTTCCGCACCGCCAGATTCCCCGGCGTGCCGAACGAGCCGAACATCAACAGCACATTGTCGGTCTCGACCAGAATGCGCGTGAGATCCATGGCGTTGGAAGCATCCGACAGATCGTCATAGGACATGAAGCGGATCTTGCGGCCATTGACTCCGCCGCGTTCGTTGATCATCTCGAAATAGGCGGCTTCGGCCTTGCCGATCTGACCGAAAATCTCCAGCGCGCCGCTATACGGCATGACATTGCCGATGCGGATTTCGGTGTCGGTGACGCCCTGGTCGCGCACCTGCTGCGTGATGGCGCCGAGAGACGCCAGCGCGACGACGCTGGCCAAAAGAATTCGGAACAACGTAGCCATGGGAAGAGCTCACACGACGGCAGCCGCCGCTGCCTGGTTTCGATCCGGCCCGCGCTCGTTCATTGGTCGAGATCATAGCACTCGAGGGGGCCGCTGGCATCCCCTCTGTCATCCCCTGAGCGCACGCTCGTGCGCCGACCCATACCGGCCTACAATCACGATGCCGATCGTGATTGTAGCGGGTGGCTTTGACGCCCCCTCATAAATAAGCTCGATCTCCAGCCCTGATCCAATGCCGTTCAAAGTGCACGGGCACCGTAAGGACGCAGAGCGGCGCGCTCAGCGTATCAGGAAATTCGATTTCGCAACGATCTGCGCTGTCGCTGTAGACAAGCGCCCCTTGCGAGATTCGTAGCACAATCGAACCGCGCTGCTGTTCGTTCGACCACCGATCCAGAGCCGCACTACTGTCCGGCGTCGCGAACTCTTGAAACGGTTTGATCGCGGAAACGAGCTGCTTGGCCCCAAGCACACTCCCAAAAATGCGATCAGCATCGACCGTCACCCAAATATCCTTCTCGCTTGCCCGGACTTTGATACGATCCGTCAGTCCTTGAAGCCCCCGGATGCTACCGTGCACCATGCGATGGAAATTTGGGAGCCATGGCGAGAAAAGCAGATGCCCTGCCAGTTGGTAGCGCATGTTCCCGCTCTTTGTTCGCCGCCATGGCCAAGGGCACTCCGGGCCGGTGTCGGTTGATCGAATGAAGAGTGTGCCTCTTGCCTTGCGGATCACCGGCCAGAAATTCCTCGCGGGCGATCGACGAATTGCATCGTGAAACTGTGCGATAGCGAGAGCAATAGGGACCGCATGGCCAACTCGTCGATGGCCATGGACACATAGTGACTGTGCTCGAGTATGTATTCTTCCGCCAAGGCGCGGTTCAAGCGATGAAGATGCTCGCGATACGTCCGCATATGCGCGTCGCATGCTTCGGTTGTTGGAACAGGCATCAATCATCCACCTACCGATGGGCCTAAACGTAAGGACCCGCCACGAAGCAGATGTAAGTGTTGAGTGCAGAATGCATCATGACCGTCGGCCAGGTTGAGTTGCTGCGCCAACGGCAATAGCCCAGGGCCAATCCCATCCCGAAAATCTCCAACTTCCCATAAACGTCGTACTGTGTGTGGGTCATCGCCCAGACGGAGGCGGTCAGTACGATCGCTCCGATCGGACCGAGAAACGATTCTGACCAGCCGCGATACAAGAAGCCGCGGATGAGGAATTCCTCCATGACGGGTCCGGCAATGCAGATACCGATAAGAAAGATCAGCAGGCCGCCCGCCCCGTTGACCACGTACATGCGCTGGTCATCCAAGCGGAGCCGTCGTCGCCGACACACCATTTGATGACCGACTCAATGAGCAGAATGCCGGCGAAGATTGCAAATGCGCGCATGACTTCGGCCGTGCTCGGCCAGTTGAGCGCGAGATATTCCGCGAACCCGCGGCGAACCTTCCGGATCGCGATCCAGAGCACGCCGATCGTTAGCGGGCTCGCGATGGTAAGGCCAGCGCCGTACCATCGCCCTTGAGCCGCGAAATCCCGCAATTGAGCCGGCGACATCCTGGCCACGCCGTCTTGCGCCGCGATGATGATCGTCATTGCCCAACCTCCTGCCAGCGTAAAAACGCCATAGGCGATCAGGATAACGAATGCCGTCTCCCAGAAATCCCAGGTCCGCGGCGGCGGAGCCGAAGCGGGTGTCCGCGCGCCGGCATTTTCGAAGTTCGACATATGGATTTTTTCTGCAGCAATTTTGCAGCGAAGCTGGGCCTAGGTTCAACCTAGCATAGGGAACTCTCACCCCGCCAGCCACCAGGTCTGGATCGTCGCCGCGAAATTGTTCAGCCCGTGCAGCAGGATGGTCAGCCAGGTCGAGCCGGTGCGGAAGCGCAAATAGCCGAACAGGAGACCGATCGTCAGCACCTGGCAGAGGAAGAACCAGTCGTACTGCAGGTGCATCACGGTCCAGACGATCGACGACAGCAGGATCGCGCCATAGGGACCGAGCGCGGATTCCGACCAGCCGCGGTAGAGCCAGCCGCGTGCGAACAGTTCCTCCCAGAGCGGCGCGGCGACGGCGAACGCGATCACCAATAGCCACAGCGCGCTGTGCTCCTGCGCCGATTTCAGCACGTCGCCCATGAAGCCGGGCGTCACCTCGCGGCCGGCGGCGCGGGACACCGTGTCCCAGGCGCCGACCAGCACGACGAGCGCGACGACGCCGATGATGACGTTCTGCCACGACGTCCCGCGCAGCCCGAGATAATCGGCGAACGAGATCCCCGTCCGGCGGATCGCGAACCACAGCACCAACAGCACCATCGGCAGGCCGGCGAGGACCGAGAGTGAGATCGTCAGGCCGTCGGCGACCACGTGGGTGATGCCGGCCGACGACACCTCGCCGCCCTGCGCGACGATGCGCCAGACGATGACCGCGACCTGGCCGAGGAACATCGCGGCGAAGATCAGAAAGCCCCACAGCGCGGTGCCCCAGAATTTCCAGACCCGCGGGGGGAGTGGCGGCGGTTCGATAGCGGCCGGCGGAGTATCGGGGTTGAGTGCGTCCATTAGCAAACCTTCATGGCAGCGCCCGCGCCAGCAGCGCGCGCTGATCGGCATCGGATAAGTCCACGGCGCCGTACATGCCGGCGTGGCGTTCGGCAAGCCGGCTCGCCGCGAACAGCTCGGCGTTTTTCGGCGAGACCTGGTTGAGCGCCGCGGCAGCCGCCAGCAGCGCCAGCTGCTCGACCGCAAGCCGCGCGACGCGCTCGCCGTCCGGCCGCCGGAACGACTGCCCGATCGAGGCAACAGCCTCAGCGGCGCCGGGCAGCCCCTTGGTCTCGTCGGCGAGCGCACGGAGCACCGCGAGTGCGGCATCGGCCTCGCGGCCGAGTGCGCGCAGCACGTCGAGGCACATCACGTTGCCGGAGCCCTCCCAGATCGCGTTGACCGGCGACTCCCGGTAATGGCGCGCCAAAATGCCTTCCTCGACATAGCCATTGCCACCGAGGCACTCCATCGCCTCATAGAGGAAGCCGGGCGCGCTCTTGCAGGTCCAGTATTTGATCGCCGGCGTCAGCAGCCGCATATAGGCGGCCTCGCCCGCATCGGCCGGCGCGCGATCGAAAGCACGGCAGAGCCGCATCACCAGCGCGATGGACGCCTCGACATGCAGCGCCATGTCCGACAGCACCGCCTGCATCAGCGGCTGGTCGGCGAGATGTTTCTGGAACACGCTGCGATGCCTTGCGTGATTGAGCCCATGCGCCAGTCCCGAGCGCATCAGCCCGGCGGAGGCGATCGCGCAATCCTGCCGCGTCAGCTGCACCATCTGGATGATAGTGCGGATGCCCTTGCCCTCCTCGCCGATCAGCTCGGCATGAGCGCCGTGGAATTCGACCTCGGACGAGGCATTGGAGCGGTTGCCGAGCTTGTCCTTCAGGCGCTGGAAGTGGATCGCATTGACCGTGCCGTCGGGCGCAAAGCGCGGCATGAAGAAACAACTCAGCCCATCCATCGTCTGCGCCAGCACCAGGAAGGCGTCGCACATCGGCGCCGACATGAACCATTTGTGCCCGGTGACACGCCAGGCGCCGCCGTCGCGCTCGGCGCGCGTCATATTGGCGCGCACATCGGTGCCGCCCTGCTTTTCGGTCATGCCCATGCCGAGCGTCATGCCGCGCTTGGTCCACCACGGCGCAAAGCTGGGGTCGTAGGCGCGCGTTCCGATGAGCGGCATCGTCTTCGCCAGAATATCGGGCTGCGCGGCCAGCGCCGCGACCGAGGCGCGCGTCATCGTGATCGGGCAGAGATGGCCGGTCTCGACCTGGGAAGCGATGTAGAACTTTGCCGCACGCACCACCTCGGCCGCCCCGCCGGCCGGCCTGCCGTCGGCGCTCCAGGTCGAGTTGTGCACGCCGGCATGCGCGGAGTGCGCCATCAGCTCGTGATAGGCCGGATGAAACTCGACCTCGTCGCGGCGATTGCCCCTGGCGTCGAACAAGCGCAGCTTCGGCGTGTTCTCGTTGGCAACGCGGCCGCGCTCCGCCATGGCAGCCGATCCCCAATGCTTGCCGAAATCGGACAGCTCGGCGGTTGCCGCCGCCCCGCCATTGGCAGCGACCGCCGCGGCGAGCGGCGCATCCACCGTGAACAGGTCGACATTTTCGAACGGCGGCGACTGGTTGAAGACGTCGTGGGTGGCAAACGGAGCCTGCGTCATGGTCTCCTCGGGAATGGTCTATACGCATGCGGCCCGGACAACCGGCCTTCTCTGGCCGGGATCACGGGCCAGCCGCGGCGCAATGGAATCGGAGGATCATAAGCCTGCGAGCCGGCGCGGGGCAGCGAAAAGATGCTTCCATGCTTTAGATGCTTGCGCGCTTGGGCGCGTGGCGGCCGAGCCAGCGGTCGACCCAGTCATTGACGCGGGTCCGGTTCGCCTCCTTCCTGGAAGCCTGAACAGGAAAAATGTCGCCGCTGCTGAGTTGCCGGTTATCGGGATAGGCCGCCAACTGCAGGTTGGACTCATGCGCGGCGCCGTCCACCGGCGAGATATAGGCAAACCGGATCTCGATCTTGTGCTTGATGTCGGAGCCCTGCCATTTCGGATGATGGCGCGCCAGCAACTCGGTAAGCTCGCATGGCAACAGATCGGAGGTCGAGCTTCGCGATCCCTCGGTCTTCTCCATGTAGCATTGCTCCTTGACGCTGCTGACGCGCGCGTCGATCGGCCGGAAGTTCAGCCGCTTGTCGAGCTCGCTATAGACATAGAAGCTCGCGACGGCGATAGCGATCATACCATAGAGGCCAAGGCGCATGGTCGTGCTCCCGTCCCGTCGAACCGTGGCGGTCAGATCGAACGCGTCTTGTCCGCCTTGGTCTTGGAGGCAAGGACAGGAAACACGTCCCCGGCGCGCAGCGGCTTGCCATTGGGGAAATAGGACATCTGCAGGCTCGACTGGTGCGTGGCCCCGTCGACCGGCGAGACATAGACGACCTTCACCTCGATCTTGTGCTTCACGTCATAGCCCTGCCACTTCGGATGCTCCTTGCGCAGCAGCTCGGCAATCTCGCAGCGGGTCAGGTCGGAGGTCGACGTCGTCTTGGTGATGACGCCGCGTTCGACCTTTTCCAGATAGCATTGCTCGCTGACGCCGCTGATGCGGGCATCGACGCGCTGATAATTCGCGCTCTTGTCGTGTCGATCGTAGATCAAGACGCCGGCGACGCCGACGACAACAATTGCGATGGCTGCGAACCGCATGCTGCATGCTCCCGTATTGCCCGCACCTCATACGGCCACAATTAAGGAGTGTTGAAAGCGCGCTCGGCTACTTTTGCGATGGCAAGCGTCGTCTTACGAAAATGCTTCGGATTTGAGGAAAATGCGCTATCGCGCCCGGACGATCGGGAAGTCGTAGGCCTGCCCACCTGCCCCCGGCAGCGAAAAGTGCCACCATTCCTTGGCATAGTTCGCGAACCCCTGCCGGGCCATCGCCGCGACCAGCATGGTGCGCCAGCGCCTCTGCCCAGGGGTGATCGATCCCGTCGCGGTATGGGCCTTCGCGTCGGAACAGTCGTAGCCGGTGCCCATGTCGACGCTGCCCTCCGGGGCGCGCGCGGCGGCCGGCGCGGTGCAATCGGCATAGTCCCTGGCCGGATCGAACTTGCGCGAATTGTCGGCGCCAAGATCGACCAGCGTGAGATCGACCGCGCCCCCGGTCGAATGCCCCGAATGGGTGGCGATGTAGCCGAGGCGGAACAGATCCGCCTTCGAGAAGGCCGGGTTGTAGCGCCGCTCGGCGGCGGTCTCGGTGCCATTTTTCGACCATGCCACCATGTCGGCGACGGCACGGACCGGCCGGTAGCAATCGAACATTTTTAGCGACAGTCCTTGCCGGGCCAGTTCCTGCTGCACGGCCTTGAGGCGAAGCCCCACCTCCCTCTTCACCACGCATTCCGCCGCGCCGTAGCCCGCGATCGGCCGGCCCATGAAATTGTTCGCGCTGGCGTAGCGGATGTCCTGGATGATGGTCGGGTCGATGTCGCGGAGGAACGCGAAGTCGCCGGGCAAGTTCTGAGCGAAGGCAGGCGAGATCGCCGCCGGGATCAACGCGATGGCCATCCATGCGATCACGACAATTCTCACGAGGTCTCGCTCCGGCGTCACGGACCGGGTATAGCCCGTCAGGACGACGGCGTCGCTGCCGCTCCGCCTATGCCCGGCCATCCACGTCTTGTTCCGGAAAACCCCGCAAAAGCAAGGCGCGGATGTCCCGCGGCGAGCCCTGGCAGGACCGCCGAGAAGGCGGCGACATCTTACTCGGGGAAAACTCCCGCGAGCCCTCTTCGCGCTTGCCCCACCGGCCATCCGCGCCTATAGCTCTCGCTTTAATGACCCCATCATTGAAATCGACTTTTGTCCTCGGTCACCGGCATCTGCTGGGCATCGAGGGCCTTTCCGCTGACGACATCACGGGCCTGCTCGACCTCTCCGAGGAGTATGTCGAGCTCAACCGCCAGGTCGACAAGAAGCGCGCCAGCCTGCGCGGCCGCACCCAGGTCAATCTGTTCTTCGAGGCCTCGACCCGGACCCAGTCCTCGTTCGAGATCGCCGGAAAACGCCTGGGCGCGGACGTCATGAACATGTCGGTGTCGTCGATGTCGACCCGCAAGGGCGAGACCCTGATGGACACCGCGGTGACGCTGAACGCGATGCACCCGGACATCCTGGTGGTACGCCATCACGCCTCCGGCGCGGTCGAGCTCCTGGCGCGCAAGGTTGACGGTTCCGTGATCAATGCCGGCGACGGCAGCCACGAGCACCCGACCCAGGCGCTGCTCGACGCGCTGACCATCCGCCGCAACAAGGGCCGGCTCGAGGGGCTGACGATCGCGATCTGCGGCGACGTGCTGCATTCGCGCGTCGCGCGCTCCAACATCTTCCTGCTCAACACCATGGGCGCGCGCGTCCGCGTGGTGGCGCCCTCCACCTTGCTGCCGCCCGGCATCGAGCGGATGGGCGTCGAGGTCGCGCGCGACATGCGCGAGGGGCTGAACGGCGCCGACATCGTGATGATGCTGCGGCTGCAGCGCGAGCGCATGAACGGCTCCTTCGTGCCGTCGTCGGGCGAGTATTTCCACTATTTCGGCCTCGACCAGAAGAAGCTCGGCTACGCCAAGCCGGATGCGCTGGTGATGCATCCCGGCCCGATGAACCGCGGTGTCGAGATCGACACCTTCGTCGCCGACGGCGCGCAGTCGCTGATCCGTGAACAAGTCGAAATGGGTGTGGCAGTGCGTATGGCGGTGCTCGAAGCGCTCGCCCGCAACCTGCCGAACGCGTGATGCCATGCTGACCGACCGCCGCCCTATCCTGCTCGCCAACGCCCGCGTTATCGATCCCTCGCGTGATTTTGACGGTCCGGGCGATGTCCTGATCGCCGACGGCGTCATCCGTGACGCCAAGCGCGGCATCGGCGCCGCCGGCGTCCCCGAAGGCACCGACATCGTCAATTGCGCCGGCAAGATCGTCGCCCCCGGCCTGATCGACATGCGCGCCTTTGTCGGCGAACCCGGCGCCAGCCACCGCGAGACTTTCGCCTCCGCCAGCCAGGCCGCCGCGGCCGGCGGCATCACCACCATCATCTGCCAGCCCGACACCTCGCCGGTGATCGACAATTCCGCGACCGTGGACTTCGTGCTGCGCCGCGCCCGCGACACCGCGATCGTCAACATCCATCCGATGGCGGCGCTGACCAAGGGCATGCAGGGCCAGGAGATGACCGAGATCGGCCTGCTCAAGGCCGCCGGCGCCGTCGCCTTCACCGACGGCGACCGCAGCGTCACCAACGCCCAGGTGATGCGGCGCGCGCTGACCTATGCCCGCGATTTCGACGCGCTGATCGTGCATCACACCGAGGACCCGCATCTGGTGGGCGAAGGCGTGATGAACGAGGGCGAATTCGCCACAAGGCTCGGGCTCGCGGGGATTCCCACGGCGGCCGAGTCGATCATGCTCGAGCGCGACATGCGGCTCGCCGGGCTGACCGGTGGGCGCTATCACGCGGCCTCGCTGACCTCGATCGAGTCGCTGGAGATCCTCAAGCGTGCCCGCGACGCCGGCCACAATGTCTCGGCCTCGGTCTCGATCAACCACGTGACGCTGAACGAGAACGACATCGGCCCCTACCGCACCTTCCTCAAGCTGGCGCCGCCGCTGCGCACCGAGGAGGACCGCAAGGCGCTGGTCGCAGCGCTCGCCTCCGGGCTGATCGACGTCGTGATGAGCGACCACAATCCACAGGACGTCGAGGTCAAGCGGCTGCCGTTCGCGGAAGCGGCGAGCGGCGCGGTCGGCCTGCAGACCATGCTGCCGGCGGCGCTGCGGCTGATCCACAATGGCGAGATGGACTTCAAGACACTGATCCGGGCGATGTCGACGCGGCCGGCGGAACTGCTCGGCCTGCCCGGCGGCACGCTGCGCGCGGGCGCGCCGGCCGACGTCATCGTGATCGACGCCGACACGCCCTGGGTGCTCGACCGCGACGATCTCAAATCACTGTGCAAGAACACGCCGTTCGACGACGCCCGCTTCTCAGGCCGCGTGACGCGGACGATCGTCGGCGGACGGACCGTATACGAGCACGTCTGAGGCGTTTTCGAGCGAATTGGATACCGGTTCGCGTGAAGAAAACGCGTCAAACCAAAAAACCAGGGCCCCGTTCCGATTCAATCGGAACGGAAAGGACTCTGAAACCGGGTGGAACTCAGCGCGACGCGAGTTGCGACATCGCTTCCATCGTTGTGCCAACGACGATGGCCGCGACGTAAACGACAAAGAAAAACTGCTCCAGCCGCCTGCGAACAGAAGCCATGATAAGCTCCCTCATTACCAAAGCCATGGTGCGGATTTATGGTTAATATTTCATTGACGGCATTGCCCCATTCGGGCGGGACCGACCGAAGGAACCACCGCGATGTCTGCTGATAGCTTGCTGCCGGTCGCCTTCCTGATCGGCTACCTGCTGGGCTCGATCCCGTTCGGCATGGTGCTGACCAGGATGGCCGGCACGCAGGATCTGCGCACGGTCGGCTCGGGCAATATCGGCGCCACCAATGTGCTGCGCACCGGCCGCAAGGGCCTCGCCGCGGCGACGCTGCTCGGCGACATGCTGAAGGGCACCGTCGCCGTCATCATCGCCGGCACCATCGACGGCCCGAACGCGGCGATGCTGGCGGCGCTGGGGGCTTTCCTCGGCCACCTCTTCCCGGTCTGGCTCAAGTTTCGCGGCGGCAAGGGTGTCGCGACCTATATCGGCGTGCTGCTCGGCCTGTTCTGGCCGGCGGCGCTGATCTTCGCCGTGATCTGGCTCGGCACCGCCTACACCACGCGCTACTCGTCGCTGTCGGCGCTGATCGCGGCGTTCGTGACGCCGCTGTTCCTGTGGTGGTTCGGCCACAACGCGCTCGCCTCGCTGTTCGCCGTGCTGACGCTGCTGCTGTTCTACATGCACCGCGAGAACATCCAGCGCCTGCAGGCCGGCACCGAAGGCAAGATCGGCGAGCGGAAGTGACGTAAGTCATTCCGGAGCATCGCGATGAACCCGGAACCCAGAGGTTGTGGCGCGAGATTCCGGGTTCGATGCTGCGCATCGCCCCGGAATGACCAAGCCTATCGCTTCAGCGCGTCCTCGACAAAGCTCGCCGCCGCCAGCGCCTTCGCATCATCGCCAAAACCCGCGATCACGGTCACGCCGACCGGCAATCCGCCCTCGGCGGTCAGCGTCGGCACGTTGACGCAGGGCACGCCCATCAAGGTCCAGAGCCGGTTGTAACGGGGATCGCCGGTCGATGCCAAACCCTCGGGCGCCGCGCCCGGCGCCGACAGCGTCAGCAGCACGTCGACCTCGGTGAGGATCGCGGCCAGTGCTTGCCGCGCGCGCAGCGTGACGTCCATCGCCGCATCGTATTCGGCCGGCGTGCCGCCCTTGCTCTCGTCGAGCCGGCCGCGCAGCAGCGGCGGCATCGCATCATAGTTCTGGCCGTATTCCCAGGCGAAAGACTGATGCGCCTCGAACTCCTGCACCACCGGATGGATCCGCCACGCTTCCGCGATGATCTCGGGCACAGCGAGCTCGCGCACGGTCGCACCGGCCTGCTCCGCCGTACGCGCGGCCTTCTGCAACGCCTCCGCGCCGGAAGGTTCAGGCGAGCCGGCAAAGGCCTGCGTGACCACGCCGATGCGCGGCGCGGAAAGCTTCGACGGCACCACCAGCTCAGGCCGCCTGGTCATCGCAGCGAGCCCCAGCGCGACGTCGCGCACGCCGGCGCCGAACAGCCCCACCGTATCGAGGGTCCAGGAGAAGCATTTCACGCCGACGGTCGGCAGCAGGCGGTAGCTCGGCTTGATCCCGGCGACGCCGCAGAACGAGGCCGGCCGGATCACCGAGCCGCCGGTCTGCGTGCCGAGCGCGAGCGGGATCATCCCGGCGGCAACGGCTGCGGCCGAGCCCGATGACGATCCGCCCGGCGTGTGCGCGTGATTGTGCGGATTGAGCGTTGCGGTCGGATCGTTCGCCGCGAATGCCGTCGTCGTGGTCTTGCCGATGATGGTGGCGCCGGCCTGCTTCAGCGCCATCACGACCGGCGCATCGGCGCGCGGCTGATGCCCGCGGTAGATCGCGGCGCCCATCTCGGTCGGGAGGTCAGCGGTATCGATGATGTCCTTGATACCAACCGCAATCCCGCGCAACGCCCCGGTCTGTTGCGCACGCGCCGTCTCGTCGAGGCGGACGAAGGCGCCGATGGTCTTGTCCTGCGCCGCGATGACGTCCCGAGTCTGCGTGATGGCGGCATCGGTGGACAATTCGCCGGAGGCGATGCGGCGTTGGAGATCGGCAAGCGAAATCATCGGCGGACATCCTGTTTCTTGACGGTTTTTGGCGGCTTCTTGGCAAGCGGTTTTAGCGCGTCGCGCGCGGCTGCGCCAATGTCGCAGTTGATCACAATCTCAGGTTGGGCGAAGCTGCGCCCCGCATGCATGACCGCTCGCCCAGCCCCGCAAAACTCACCGACACCGAACGGCTCAACCGCCTGCGGCTGATCCGCTCCGACAATGTCGGCCCGCGCACCTTTGCATCGCTGCTCCGCCATTTTGGCGATGCGGCGCACGCGCTGGAGCGCCTGCCTGACCTCGCGCGCCGCGGCGGCGCATCCGGCCCCGGACGCATCTGCAGCGAGGCCGACGCCGCTGCCGAGCTCGCCGCCTGCCGCAGGTTCGGCATCGATCTCGTCGCACCGGAGGAAGCGCATTATCCGGCGCGGCTTGCCACCATCGACGACGCGCCGCCGCTGCTTGCCGTGCGCGGCGCGCGCGAGGTCCTGATGCGGCCGATGATCGCGATCGTCGGCTCCCGCAACGCCTCCGGCGCCGGGCTGAAATTTGCAGGCACCCTTGCGCGCGATCTCGGCGCTGCCGGCTTTGTCGTGATCTCCGGCCTCGCCCGTGGCATCGATCAGGCGGCGCATCGCGCCACCGTCGCAAGCGGCACGGTCGCCGTGCTGGCCGGCGGCCACGACAGAATCTACCCGTCCGAGCACGAGGATCTGCTGGCCGCCCTGCTCGTACACGGCGCGGCAATCTCGGAGATGCCGCTCGGCCATGTGCCGCGGGCGCGCGACTTTCCCCGCCGCAACCGCCTGATCTCGGGCGCCTCGCTCGGCGTCGTGATCGTCGAGGCCGCGCATCGCTCGGGCTCGCTGATCACGGCGCGGATGGCGGCCGAACAGGGCCGCGAGGTGTTCGCGGTGCCGGGCTCGCCGATCGATCCGCGTGCCGCCGGCGCCAACGACCTGATCAAGCAAGGTGCCACCTTGGTCACCGAAGCCGCCGACGTCATCAGCGCGGTCATGCCGATCATGGAGCGGCCGGTGATGCTTGGCGTGCGCGAGGACGACGAGCCGCTGGACTTTGCCACCGATAGCGGCGATCGCGAGCGCATCATCGACCTGCTCGGGCCGAGCCCGATCAGCATCGACGATCTGATCCGGATGGCCGATGTGTCACCCGCCGTGGTCCGCGCGGTGCTGCTCGAGCTCGAGCTCGCCGGCAGGCTCGAGCGCCACGGCGGCGGACTGGTGTCGATGATTTAGGGCTCCGGCTTGGCGGCTTACGCCAGTCCATCCCCGTCATCTGAGGAGCCTGCGCAGCAGGCGTCTCGAAGGATGCACGGCCAAGCTGGTGGCCGTCGCCCCTTCGAGACGCGTTCCGCGCTCCTCAGGGTGACGGATCGCGGAGGAAGGATCACTCAGCATTCCGCGCATCGAAGTCGTTTCGCGCGCCCTCGATCTCCGGCAGATGCGCGAACGCCCATTCGCCGAGCGCCATCACAGGCACGGCCAGTCCGCGCCCGAGATCGGTCAACTCGTAATCGACGCGCGGCGGAATGGTCGGAAACACCGTGCGCGTGACCAGGCCATCGCGCTCCAGCCCGCGCAGCGTCAAGGTCAGCATGCGCTGCGAGATGCCGTTGATCATCCGCTTCAGCTCGTTGAAGCGGCGCGGTCCATCGCGCAGCAGCATGATCACCAGCACGCTCCATTTGTCGCCGACCCGCGACAGCACGGAGGCCACGCCGCGGCAGTCCTGATGCGTCCCGGGACCACGCGGCAGGCCGGTCTCGGCGGTTACATCGATGTGCTCGGGTTCCATAGATGTGCTCGGGTTTCAAAAATGTGCGTTCTTGCGGAGATTTAGGGCGGTCACTCATATAGCGCCAGTTACAAACCTATACCAAAGGTGACCTCTGCCATGAAACTTCTGCACATCGACTCCTCGGTCCTCGGCCCCCACTCCGTCAGCCGCCAGGTCTCCGCCGCCGCCGTCGAGCGGCTGCGCCAGGCCAATCCCGGTCTCGTCGTCAGCTACCGCGATCTCAGCCAGACCCCGCTCGCCCACCTCTCCGGCCTGCACCTCGCCGCCAACCAGGGCGCGGCGCCGGATCCGTCGGTACGCGACGATATCGCGACCGGCCAGGCGGTGCTGGACGAGTTCCTGGCCGCCGACATCGTCGTGATCGGTGCGCCCATGTACAATTTCACGATTCCGAGCCAGCTCAAGGCCTGGATCGACCGCATCCTGGTTGCGGGTAAGACCTTCAAATACGGCGCCGGCGGCGTCGAGGGATTGGCCGGCAACAAGCGCGTCATCATCGCGATCTCGCGCGGCGGTTATTACGGCGCCGACACGCCGATGGCCGCGCTCGAGCACCTCGAGACCTATCTGCGCGGGGTGTTCGGCTTCATCGGCGTCAGGAATGTCGAGTTCATCCCCGCCGACGGCATCCAGGTCGGCCCCGAGCATCGCGAAAAGGCGGTCGCGGGCGCGCTGCAGGCCGCCGGCAGCCTGAACGCCGCCTGATGTAATTCATAGCGCCTGCCGTCGCGCGGCGGCGGCAGGTCGTTCGGGTGGAGAAACTCAGAACCAGACGCCCTGAATGCCGAGGATGACGGCCACCAGCGAAATCAACAGGCCGATGCCGGAAAACAGTGCGACGGTTACGAACTGCGTTGTATCCGAACTTTCCGATGCGGACGAAACCGGGATCGACGTCGAAATGCGAGCTGCTTTCGGCATGGCGGCACTCCAAATGATTCCGTGGTGAAAAATTCCCCGCCCAATTAGGAGTCCGGGGAGTACGTCAAAGGTTCAATACGCGCGATGATAGTCGCGCACGAAATCGGCCGGTGTGAAGCGCTTCACACCGGCCGTTCGTTACAATGAGAAACAAACCAGAGGGTTTTCGAGCGAAGAGGACGCCGGTTCGCGTGAAGAAAACGCGTCAGAATAAAGCCAGAGCCCCGTTCCGATTTAGTCGGAACGGAAAGGCTCTATCCGCGATAGATCGGCGCGCCCGCCGGTGATGCCGTCGCGCCGCCATCGATGAACAATTCCTGCCCCTGCACATGCGCGGCGTCGTCTGACGCCAGGAACAGCACGGTCTTCGAGATGTGGTCGGGTTCGCCGATCCGGCCGAGCGGCGTGGTCTTGCCGATCCGCTGCTCGAAGATCTTCTCGGCCTCCGGCGTTGCGATCGCGGCGCCCCAGATCGGGGTGCGCACCGCGCCCGGCGCCACCACATTGACGCGGATGTTGCGCGGCGAGAATTCTGACGCCATCACCCGCGCCATCGCGCGCACGCCGGCCTTGCTCGCGGCATAGGCCGAATAGCCGGGATTGCCGAGCACGGAGATCACCGAGCCGTTGAGAATGATCGACGCGCCGTCGTTGAGGTACGGCGCGACCGCCTGCACCGTGAAGAACACGCCGGTGAGATTGGTGCGGATCACATTCTCGAATGCGGCCAGCGTGGTGCCGCCGACCGGCGTCTGGCCGGGAATACCGGCATTGGCGAACAGCACGTCATACTTGCCGAACTTCTCGGCGCCCTGCTTCACCGCAGCTTCCAGCGCCGCGACGTCGGTGGCATCGGCCGCCACCGCGAGCGCGTTTGGCCCGAGCTCCCTGGCTGCCGCCGCAAGCGTCTCCTTGTTGCGCCCGGTGATGACGACCTTGGCGCCCTCCGCCACGAACAGCTTTGCTGTCGCGAGCCCGATGCCGCTGTTGCCGCCAGTGATCAACGCCGTCTTGTTCGCCAGTCTCATGTCCGCTTCCAGTTGGTTGCATTATTAAACTTCGTTGCCTAACTAGGGCATACGGTTTAATATTGCAACTACACAAGGTCGTGATGGCCCAAATTCCTGGAGACGGTCGGTGAAACGAACCAGCCTTGCAGGCGACAGCTGTCCCGTCGCACGCGCGCTCGACGTGTTCGGCGACTGGTGGTCGCTCCTGATCATCCGAGACGCCAGCCTCGGCCGCCGCCGCTTCGGCGAATTCCAGGCGAGCCTCGGGCTTGCCAAGAACATCCTTGCCACACGGCTGCGCACGCTGGTCGAGCGCGGCATCCTGAAGACGGTCCCCGCCTCCGACGGCAGCGCCTATCAGGAATATGTCCTGACGCCGAAGGGCCACGGCATCTTTCCGATCCTGGTCGCGCTGCGGCAATGGACCGAGGAATTCGACGAGCATCCGGACGAGATCGCGACCATCCTGGTCGACCGCGACAAGGGCAAGCCGGTGAAGAAGCTTGCGCTTTACTCGCAGGATGGACGTGTGCTTGGCGCGGCCGACACTGCGCTGAAGCCGCGGCCTGCAGCAAAGCGCGCGCGGCGCCTCGCGACTGCGTAGGATGCGTGTTGCTGGTACGATACGACGGGCAACTCGGCAAAAACCTGCCAATCCTCGCGCGCGAAAATATTTCGCCTTATCAGAAGCGTAACTGGCGCGAAAGCCAGGACCCATTACCCCAGATCTCGATTGATGCGCGACGCTGGGGCCGCGAACCCGTTCATCACCGAATGCGGTGGTTACGGGTTCTGGCTTTTCGCCAGGACGACGAATGGAGAGAGCACCGCTCATAGGCCGACCCTGCATCCCGCGACGCCCCTCACGACAACTTCCGCCGGCTGCGCGAACGCTGCTGCTCGTCGGCCTCCAGGCGGGCCATCGCGAACAGGCGCTCGAGGACTTCGAATTTGTGGCGCCGGGCAAGTTTGGCGAGTTCGGTCGCGGCGCCCGCAATCAGGACCAGGGCGTCGTCCGGGTCGCCCTCCCCAGCTGTCTCGTCGCCCGCCGGTCCCCACGGGCCCGGACGCCTTGCGCTTCCGGCCGCCCCCTGTGCTGCTCAAAAGGCCTAATCCGATTCCCACCCCATATTTAAAAAGATACGCCCTTTCCGGCCGCAACTCTAGGACGCATTTTTCAACCCCTGGGATAGAAACTCCACAGCTTGGGCCCGCCCTTCAATATCTGGCGATTTGACAGGGACCGCCCCAACACCCATGTTCGCCCCGACACGGCGGGCCGCGAGTCTAGCGGAATCCGCCTTCAAGTTTTCCCGTAAGCCATTGGAATGACATGAATATCGTCATTGTGGAGTCGCCGGCCAAGGCCAAGACGATCAACAAATATCTGGGGTCCTCCTACGAGGTCCTGGCGTCGTTCGGCCATGTTCGCGACCTCCCGGCCAAGAATGGTTCCGTCGATCCCGACGCCAATTTCCAGATGATCTGGGAGGTCGATGCCAAGGCCGCGAGCCGGCTCAACGACATCGCCAAGGCGCTGAAGGGGGCCGACCGCCTGATCCTCGCCACCGACCCTGATCGCGAGGGCGAGGCGATCTCCTGGCACGTGCTGGAGGTGATGAAGGAGAAGCGCGCGCTGAAGGACCAGAAGGTCGAGCGCGTGGTGTTCAACGCCATCACCAAGCAGGCCGTCTCCGAGGCGATGAAGGCGCCGCGCCAGATCGATGGCGCGCTGGTCGACGCCTATATGGCGCGTCGTGCGCTCGACTATCTGGTCGGCTTCACCCTCTCCCCCGTGCTGTGGCGCAAGCTGCCCGGCGCCCGCTCCGCCGGCCGCGTGCAATCGGTCGCGCTGCGGCTGGTCTGCGACCGCGAGCTCGAGATCGAGAAGTTCGTGCCGAAGGAGTACTGGTCGCTGGTCGCGACGCTGCTGACGCCGCGCGGCGAGGCCTTCGAGGCGCGGCTGGTCGGCGCCGACGGCAAGAAGATCGCGCGGCTCGACATCGGCTCCGGCGCGGAAGCCGAGGACTTCAAGAAGGCGATCGAGGCCGCGCTGTTCAAGGTCGCGACCGTCGAGGCCAAGCCGGCGCGGCGCAATCCGCAGGCGCCCTTCACCACCTCGACCCTGCAGCAGGAAGCGAGCCGCAAGCTCGGCTTCGCGCCGGCGCACACCATGCGCATCGCGCAGCGGCTCTATGAGGGCATCGACATCGGCGGCGAGACCACCGGCCTCATCACCTATATGCGAACCGACGGTGTGCAGATCGCGCCCGAAGCGATCACGCAGGCGCGCAAGGTGATCGGCGAGGACTATGGCAACGCCTACGTGCCGGACGCCCCGCGGCAGTACCAGGCCAAGGCCAAGAACGCGCAGGAAGCGCACGAAGCGATCCGCCCGACCGATCTGTCGCGCCGCCCGGCCACCATCGGCCGAAGGCTCGATGCCGATCAGGCGCGGCTCTATGAATTGATCTGGAAGCGCACCATTGCGAGCCAGATGGAGTCGGCCGAGCTCGAGCGCACCACCGTCGATATCGAGGCCAAGGCCGGCTCCCGCGTGCTGGAGCTGCGCGCCTCCGGCCAGGTCATCAAGTTCGACGGCTTCCTCGCGCTCTACCAGGAAAGCCGCGACGACGAGGAGGACGAGGATTCGCGCCGCCTGCCCGCGATGAGCGAGGGCGAGGCCGTGAAGCGCCAGAGCCTCGCCGTCACCCAGCATTTCACCGAGCCGCCGCCGCGCTTCTCGGAAGCCTCGCTGGTAAAGCGGATGGAAGAGCTCGGCATCGGCCGTCCCTCGACCTACGCCTCGATCCTGCAGGTCTTGAAGGACCGCGGCTATGTCAAGCTCGAGAAGAAGCGGCTGCACGGCGAGGACAAGGGCCGCGTCGTGGTCGCGTTCCTGGAGAACTTCTTCTCGCGCTATGTCGAATACGACTTCACCGCCGATCTCGAGGAGCAGCTCGACCGCATCTCCAACAACGAGATCGCCTGGCAGCAGGTGCTGCAGGATTTCTGGCGCGGCTTCATCGGCGCGGTCAACGACATCAAGGACCTCCGGGTCGCCGAGGTGCTCGACGCGCTCGACGAGATGCTCGGCCCGCACATCTATCCGCCGCGCGCGGATGGCGGCGACGTCAGGCAATGCCCGACCTGCGGCACCGGCCGGCTCAACCTCAAGGCCGGCAAGTTCGGTGCCTTCGTCGGCTGCTCGAATTATCCGGAATGCCGCTACACCCGCCCGCTCGCGGCCGACAGCGCCGAGAGCGCCGACCGCGTGCTCGGCACCGATCCCGACACCGGCTTCGATGTCACGGTGAAGGCCGGCCGCTTCGGCCCCTACATCCAGCTCGGCGAGCAGAAGGATTACGCCGAAGGCGAGAAGCCGAAGCGTGCGGGCATTCCGAAAGGCACCTCGCCGGCCGATGTCGACCTCGAACTGGCGCTGAAGCTGTTGTCGCTGCCGCGCGAGATCGGCAAGCATCCGGAAACCGGGCAGCCGATCACCGCCGGCCTCGGCCGGTTCGGGCCGTTCGTCAAGCACGAGAAGACCTATGCCAGCCTCGAGGCCGGCGACGAGGTGTTCGATATCGGGTTGAACCGCGCCGTCACGCTGATCGCGGAGAAGATCGCCAAGGGCCCGAGCGGCCGCCGCTTCGGCGCCGATCCCGGCAAGCCGCTCGGCGATCACCCGACGCTCGGCGCGGTCGCGCTGAAGAACGGCCGCTACGGTGCCTATGTCGCGGCCGGCGGCGTCAACGCGACGATCCCGAGCGACCGTACGCCCGACCAGATCACGCTCGCGGAGGCGATCGCGCTGATCGACGAGCGCGCGGCCAAGGGCGGCGGCAAGAAGGCCAAGAAGGCGAAGGCGGAAAAGCTGGCCAAGGCGAAGAAAGCCAAGCCCGAGGCGACCGAGACTGACGGCGACGCCGAGGCCAAGCCCGCCAAGAAGGCTGCGTCGAAGAAGGCCGCGGCGAAGCCGAAGACGGATGCGACCAGCAAGGCGCGCGCGCCGGTCGCCTCCGGTGCCAAGACGTCGCCTGCAAAATCATCGGCACCAGCGAAAGCGCCCGCGAAGAAGAGCGCCGGCAAGGCACGAGGATAAGTGAAACGAAAACCCGACCATGGCTTTCCGGGCCGGGATGCCATCGTCGCCTTCATCCGCGCCAATCCAGGCAAGGTCGGCACCCGCGAGATCGCGCGCGAGTTCGGCCTGAAGAACGCCGACCGCGTCGAGCTGAAGCGGATCCTCCGCGAGCTCGCCGACGACGGCACGATTGCCAAACGCGGCCGCAAGATCCACGAGCCGGCGGCGCTGCCGCCGACCGTGCTGGCCGACATCACCGGCCGCGACAGCGACGGCGAGCTGATCGCCACGCCCGCCGAGTGGGACTCGGACGAGAACGGTACCGCCCCGAAAATCCGCATCGAGACGCCGCGGCGGCCGAAGCCCGGCACCACCGCCGGCGTCGGCGACCGCGCGCTGCTGCGCGTCGAAGTCACGGACGAACAAGATGGCACGCCCTATCGCGGCCGTGTCATCAAGGTGATCGATCACGGGCGCACTCGGATCCTCGGCATCTTCCGCCGCAATCCCGATGGCGGCGGACGCCTGATCCCGGTCGACAAGAAGCAGGCCGGCCGCGAGCTCAACATCGCCAAGGCCGACAGCGGCGATGCCGAGGACGGCGACCTGATCAGCGTCGACCTGATCCGCACCCGCGGCTTTGGCCTGGCCTCCGCCCGCGTCAAGGAGCGGCTCGGCTCGATTGCCAGCGAAAAGGCGATCAGCCTGATCGCGATCAACACCCACGACATCCCGCAGGTGTTCTCGTCTTCTGCGCTGCGCGAAGCGGAAGAGGCAAGACCCGCGACCTTGCAGGGTCGTGAGGACTGGCGTGACGTGCCGCTCGTCACCATCGATCCGCCGGATGCCAAGGATCACGACGACGCGGTGCATGCGGAAGTCGATCCCGATCCGAACAACAAGGGCGGCTTCATCGTCCATGTCGCGATCGCCGACGTCGCCTTCTATGTGCGGCCCGGTTCGGCGCTCGACCGCGACGCGTTGCAGCGCGGCAACTCGGTCTATTTCCCTGATCGCGTCGTGCCGATGCTGCCCGAACGCATCTCCAACGATCTCTGCTCGCTGGTGCCGGGCGAGCCGCGCGGCGCGCTCGCGGTGCGGATGGTGATCGGCGCCGACGGCCGCAAGCGCTCGCATACCTTCCACCGCGTGCTGATGCGCTCGGCCGCAAAGCTCAATTACGCGCAGGCACAGGCCGCGATCAACGGCAGGCCCGATGACACGACGGGCCCTATCCTCGATCCGGTCCTCAAGCCGCTGTGGTCGGCCTACGAGTTGGTCAAGCTTGCACGCAACGAGCGCGACCCGCTCGATCTCGATCTGCCCGAGCGCAAGATCCTGCTGAAAGCCGACGGCACCGTTGATCGCGTGATCGTGCCGCAGCGGCTCGACGCCCACCGGCTGATCGAGGAGTTCATGATCCTCGCCAACGTCGCCGCGGCCGAGATGCTGGAGAAGAAGGCGCTGCCGCTGATCTATCGCGTGCATGACGAGCCGAGCCAGGAGAAGGTGCACAACCTGCAGGAATTCCTGAAGACGCTCGACCTGCCCTTCACCAAGCAGGGCGCGCTGCGTCCCACGCAATTCAATCGCGTGCTGGCGCAGGTTGCCGGCGAGGACTACGAACCGCTGGTCAACGAGGTGGTGCTGCGTTCGCAGGCGCAGGCCGAATACTCCGCCGAGAACTACGGCCATTTCGGCTTGAACCTGCGCCGCTATGCGCACTTCACCTCGCCGATCCGTCGCTATGCCGATCTGATCGTGCATCGCGCGCTGATACGCGCGCTCGGGCTTGGCGAAGGCGCCTTGCCGACCGATGAGACCGTGGAGACGCTCGCCGAGATCGCCGCGCAGATTTCCGTCACCGAGCGCCGCGCGATGAAGGCGGAGCGCGAGACCACCGACCGGCTGATCGCACATTTCCTTGCCGATAAAGTCGGCGCCTCGTTCCAGGGCCGGATTTCCGGCGTGACGCGATCCGGCCTGTTCGTGAAGCTCGACGACACCGGCGCCGACGGCCTGATCCCGATCCGCACCATCGGCAGCGAATATTTCAATTACGACGAGACCCGCCATGCGCTGATCGGCACGCGCAGCGGCACCATGTATCGGCTCGGCGACGTCGTCGATGTACGTCTGGTGGAAGCCGCGCCGATAGCGGGCGCGCTGCGGTTTGAGTTATTATCCGATGGTCAGGCCATTCCGCGCGGCAGAAAACGCGACAGCGTTAGGGCCGAGCGCCGTGCCGCCGGATTTGGCAAGGGACCAAAAGGATCAGGCAAGAAGGCGCACAAGGAGCGGAAATCGCGCAACAAGAAAGATCGCAAGCCGGCGCAGCAGAAGTCCGGCAAATCGAAGCGAGGCAAGTCATGGAAGTGACACCGCCGACGGTGGTCTGGACTCGCGAGGCGGCCGAGCCCGAGAAGCGCGACGTGTGGAGCGCGATGAAGCGCGGGTTCCGCTGCCGCTGTCCGCGCTGCGGAAAAGGCAGACTGTTCCGCAAGTTTCTCAAATGCGACGGCCATTGCCCGGTCTGCGATCTCGACTTCACGCCGCACCGCGCCGACGATCTGCCCGCCTATCTCGTCATCGTTATCGTCGGCCATATCGTGGTACCGATGGCGCTGTGGATCGAGACTAATTATTCGCCGCCGGTGTGGCTGCAACTTGCGATCTATCTTCCCTTCACGCTGTTCGCATCGCTGGCTTTGTTGCAGCCGGTGAAGGGCGCCGTGATCGGCTTGCAATGGGCCCTGCGCATGCATGGCTTTGACGAAAATGCCCCTAGCGACATCCCGCCGGTCTAGCTAAACCGGACCGCAAGAAGAACTGAAAGGGATGAAATGACTGAAGCTGCCGCACCCGCCGCCGTCGTCCACCAGGGCGAAAAAGAAGCCGATCATCACGCGTACTTCCGGCCGAAGGATGCCGCGACGCTGATCCTGATCGATCGCTCCGGCGCCAAGCCGAAGGTGCTGGTCGGCAAGCGCCACGACAAGGTGGTGTTCATGCCCGGCAAATTCGTCTTCCCCGGCGGTCGCGTCGACAAGGCCGACAACCGCGTACCGGTCGCAGCGCCGATCACGCCGGAGCTGGAAGCCAATCTGTTGAAGGGCAGCCCGAAGATCACGCCCGGCCGCGCGCGTGCGCTTGCCAACGCCGCGATCCGCGAGGCCTGCGAAGAGACCGGGCTCTGCCTCGGCCGCAAGGTCGAGCACAAGCTCGACGGGCCCAAGCTTCAAGGTCCTTGGGCGCCGTTCGCCGACGCAGGTCTCTTGCCCGATCCGTCCGGCCTGTTCCTGATCGCGCGCGCGATCACCCCGCCCGGCCGCGTCCGCCGCTTCGACACGCGCTTCTTCACTGCCGACGCTTCGACCATCGCGCATCGCGTCGAGGGCGTGGTACATGCCGATGCCGAACTGGTGGAGCTCGTGTGGGTCGAGATCGGCTCCGAGCCGCTCGCCGACGCACATGCCATGACCAAGAACGTGCTCGCCGAGCTCGACCGCCGTCTCGCCACCGGCCCGCTCCGCCACGACGCGCCGGTGCCGTTCTTCCATTTCTACGGCGGCAAGATGCAGAAGGACGTGCTGGGGGCATAAGATGATCCGCGTCATTCCGGGCGATGCGCAGCATCGAACCCGGAATCCCGAGATTGCGGCGCGAGATTCCGGGTCGCTGCGCGATGCCCCGGAAGGACATTGTCGAGAGAGCCGCCAAAAACAAAATAATCTTCCCGATGGCGCGCCGCGAGGCGCCTCCCTATCTGTCCCGTTAACGACATCAAGGACGGAACGGGGCAATGGCGAAGCGTCAACTCAAGCTCGGCGCGTTCATGCGGCCGATCAGCATTCACACCGGTGCCTGGCGTTATCCCGGGGCCTGGCCCGACGCCAATTTCAACTTCGACCACATCAAGACGCTGATCCGCAAGCTCGAGGCCGGCAAGTTCGACGCCTTCTTCATGGCCGACCATCTGGCCGTGCTGAACGTGCCGATCAATGCGCTGAAGCGCAGCCACACCGTGACCTCGTTCGAGCCGTTCACGCTGCTCTCTGCGCTGTCCGCCGTCACCGAGAATATCGGCCTGATCGCGACCGGTTCGACCACCTTCGACGAGCCCTATCACGTCGCGCGGCGCTTCGCCTCGCTTGACCACATCTCGGGCGGCCGCGCCGGCTGGAATATCGTCACCACGTCCAATCCGGACGCGGCGCTGAATTTCGGCCTCGACGATCACATGGAGCACGCCGAGCGCTACAAGCGCGCTCGCGAATTCTACGACGTTGTCACCGGCCTGTGGGATTCCTTCGCCGACGATGCGTTCGTGCGTGACGTCGAGTCCGGGCTATTCGTCGATCCCGACAAGATGCATGTGCTCAATCACAAGGGCAAATATCTCTCGGTCCGCGGCCCGCTGAACATCGCCCGCCCCGTGCAGGGCTGGCCGGTGATCGTGCAGGCTGGCGCGTCCGATGACGGCAGGCAGCTTGCGGCCGAGACGGCGGAAGCCGTGTTCACCGGCGGCGGCAGCCTTGCCGACGGACAGAAGCTCTACGCCGACATCAAGGGCCGCATGGAGAAGATCGGCCGCGATCCCGAGCACCTGAAGATCCTGCCCGGTGCCTTCGTCGTGGTCGGCGACAGCGTCGAGGAAGCAAAGGAGAAGCGCGCGCTGCTCGACAGCCGCGTGCATTACGACAGCGCGATCGCCTCGCTGTCGGTGATCCTCGGCACCGATGCGTCCGGCTTCGATCCCGACGGACAGTTGCCGCCGATCCCGGAAACCAATGCAAGCAAGAGCGGCCGCCAGCGCCTCGTCGATGTCGCGGCGCGCGACAAGCTCACCGTGCGCCAGCTCGCCCAGCGCGTCGGCGGCTATGGCGGGCTCGCCTTCGTCGGCACGCCGCAGACCATCGCCGACCAGATGGAGGAATGGCTGACCGGCCGGGGCAGCGACGGCTTCAACATCATGTTCCCCTATCTGCCGCAGGGCCTGTTCGACTTCGTCGACAAGGTGGTCCCGGAACTGCAAAAGCGCGGGATTTTCCGCACGGAATACGAGGGACGGACCTTGCGCGAGAATTTGGGCCTGCCGCGGCCGAAAAATCAGTTCTTCGAGGGGTAATCGGTCCGGAATCGGGGGTGTTTTGGCTCGGAAATCCTTGACTTTGGGTGGTTTGTGGCTAGTTTCCCGGCCAAACGCGGGCCGATTTGGCCGGCTCCTGAATTCCCCCGATTTTCGAGGTTTTGCACATGGCCAAGGCGGTCACCATCAAGGTCAAGCTCGTGTCGACGGCCGATACCGGCTTCTATTACGTCGCCAAGAAGAATTCGCGCACCATGACCGACAAGCTGGTCAAGAAGAAGTATGACCCGGTCGCGCGCAAGCACGTCGAGTTCAAGGAAGCCAAGATCAAGTAAGATCGCCCGCTTCCGACTTTTCGAACGGGGCCCTCGCGGCCCCGTTTTTGCTTTGTGGTCTGGCGTCGTCCCTCATGTGTCCCGGACACGTCCCGGGCGCGGGGCTCACATGATCGCAAGCTTGGACGAGGGAAACGTCGGCGGCTATTCTGTCGCCTACGGCCGCGAGGACATCTACTTTCCGGTCTATGTCACGGCGGCGCTGGCCGCGATCTTCCTGACCGCGAGCTGGATCACCGGTGCGATCTACTGGCTGGCGCCGGCGGCGGCCGCCGCCGGCTTCACCTACTACAACATCCCCCTGCTGGAGGCCGGTCGTCCGACCATCGGGGCCAACCAGTACGGCATCTTCATCCAGGCCTTCGGGCTGATCCGCTGGCGCGCCATCGCGCGCATCGACCTCGTCGAGATCGCCGAGCGCGCGATGACCGTTCACGAGTTGCAGATCGCGCTCGACGGACCGCTCGGCAGCGCGCTGGTGGCCGATTGGCGCAAGCGGCCGGCCTATCGGCTGCTGATGCGCCTGCCGTGGCGCATGGACCACCGTGGCGTGGTTCGCGTCAATCTCGAGCCATTCGACCGGGCGCCCGATGAGATCCACCGGACGTTCCTCAGGATGTGGCGCTATTACCGGAGCTAGCCCTTGAACGCCTCATCGCGCAGATGCGCATCTGCTATCTGCGCATCCGGATTGTGTGTGATGGTCATGAACCAAACGAGGCTGAAGAACAGCGACCACGCTGTGTTCCAATAGAACCAGTTCATCGGATCACCTCGAACAGCTTCGTCCCGCGCCGGCCGGCGAACCATCGCCGGCCTTGCGGAACGCCGCCAAGCCTACTGCACGACCTCGCCGTGCAGTGCCAGATCCAACCCCTCGCGCTCGATGTCCTGCGTCACGCGAAGCCCGACGAAGAGATTGATCACGAACAGGATGATCAGGCTCACGACCGCATCATACACGAAGACCGTCGCGACGCCGATGCATTGATTGACGAACTGCCCGGCATTTCCCTCCAGAACGCCGGCGGTCCCACCATACTGCTCGACCGCGAAAACCCCGGTCAGCAGCGCCCCGACGATGCCGCCAAGGGCATGGACGCCGAAGCAGTCCAGCGCGTCATCGTAGCTGAACAAGCGCTTCAGGCCGGTGCATCCCCAGTAGCAGCAGACGCCGGCGGCGATGCCGATGGCGAAAGCGCCGACCGGGCCGACGAAGCCGGAGGCCGGCGTGATCGCGACGAGGCCGGCGACCGCACCCGAGCAGATGCCGACGACGGTCGGCTTGCCCTTCAGCGCCCACTCCACCAGCATCCACGTGAAGCCCGCCACCGCGGTCGCGATCTGGGTCACCAGCATGGCCATGCCCGCCTGCATTCCGGCCGTGACGGCGGAGCCGGCGTTGAAGCCGAACCAGCCGACCCACAGCAGCGAGGCGCCGATGAAGGTCAGCACCATATTGTGCGCCGGCCCCGTCTCGACGCGCTTGCCGAGCATGATCGCGCACATCAGTCCGGCGACGCCGGCATTGATGTGCACCACGGTGCCGCCGGCGAAATCGAGAACCTTGACATAGGCAGCGTCGTTGCCCGCGGAGAAGATGCCGTCGGGTCCCCAGACCCAGTGCGCGATCGGCGCATAGACGAAGATCGCCCACAGCCCGATGAACCAGAGCATAGCCGAGAATTTCATCCGCTCGGCAAACGCGCCGGCGATCAGCGCCGGCGTGATAATGGCGAACGTCATCTGGAAGCAGATGTAGACGGACTCAGGGATCGTCGCGGCGAGCGGATTGGGATTGCCGATGCCACCCTTGCCGATGTCGCTCAGGATGTCCTTGAGGAACAGCCGATCCAGACCACCGATAAACGGCGTGCCGGCACGAAACGCCAGGCTGTAGGTCAGGACGGCGAACAGGATCGTGACCAGGCAGGTGACGGCGAAGCTGGTCATCACGGTATCGCCGACGTTCTTCTTGCGCACCATGCCGCCATAGAACAGGCCGAGCCCCGGGACCGTCATCATCAGGACGAGCGCGACTGACGTGAGCATCCAGGCGGTGTCGCCGGAATTCGGCGTGCACTTCTCAAGGATCTTGCCGCCGCAGGCGGGCGGCGCAGCCGCATCCTCAGCCAGCGCTGGATCGCTGAACAGCAGGCAAAGGAACGCCACTCCCAGCAGGGCAACCACGATTCTCACGAGCTTCTCGCGCGTGTATGTCGCAGACTCCATCATCAACCTCCCATCACAAGAAATGCTGGTGTTCGGAATGACGCGGCGCGTTCGGAGCGCGAGCGCCGAAAGACGGCGCGCGTTCGGCTATCGGGATGTCGCGATGTGCCGCGATGCGGGTGGCGGGGTGCAGCGAAGTCGCAGCGGCATCGACCCGGACACGAGGCACAAGGGCGACTTGCTCGGCGGCGCGGCGAAGGCCGTGGTGCGCGGATGGCTGGAGAATGACGGCGACTAGCCTCATCGCGGCCAGCCCTTCCCAAAAATCCCCAGGCCGGAACCTCAGCGAGGGCTTCCGGCACGATTTCTAGCCAAATTGAAACAAGATTCGTGCCACCGAAGCGCGCCGCGTAACACTTTGAAAGCACTACGACTTCGATCCGCGGGCGGAACGGCATCGCGCCCGTTGCACGTTCTCGCAGCACACGGCCGATCGAAAAATAGGCAATAACGATGACTGCCCTCACAAGGGGCAGTCACCGACCTCACGGGATCTGAAGCTAAGCGGTCTTGAGCAATGGCGGTTGCGCCGGCCGGATCAGGGCGAAGGCGACCTGGATGATGCCGCCGGCGAGGCCCAGCGCGACGCCGATGCGCCAGGCCATGGTGTAGGAGCCGAGCGAGTCGTAGATCAGTCCTCCTCCGTAGGCGCCGAGAAAACTGCCGACCTGGTGGCTCATGAAGGCAAGGCCCTGGATCATCGCTTGCCAGCGCAAGCCGAACATCTCGGCCACCGCGCCCGCGACCAGCGGACCGACGCCCATCCAGAGGAAGCCCATGATGGCGCCGAACAGCAGCGTCGAGCCGGGCGTTGCCGGCAGCATGAAGTACCAGGCGAGCGCCAGCGACCGCAGGATGTAGATCGCGCCGAGCAGCGCCAGCTTGTTCCAGCGCTGACCGGCCCAGCCGAAGAACAGCGAGCCCAGCACGTTGAAGCCGCCGATCATGCCGAGCGTCTGCGCGCTCAGCATCGGATCGAGCCCGCAGATCGCCAGATACGACGGCAAATGCGTGGTGAGGAAGACGAGTTGCATGCCGCAGACCATGTAGGCGCAGGTCATCACCACGAAGGATGCGTTGCTGAACGCGGTCTTCGCCGCAGTCGCCGCGGTGGCGTTGCCGATATCGTCGGCCGCGGGCTTCGGCAGCGGAATCTTGTCGACGCGCCCGGCGTACAACGCCGCCGGGATCATGAAGATCGAGAGAATGACAAAACCGGCAAGCCCGACGCGCCAGCCGAAACCTTCATTGAGCATCTGGCCGATCGGCGCCGACAGCAGCGCGCCGAGCGAGCCCGCGGCGGAGACCATGCCGAGCACGGTCGAGCGTACCGTCTCCGGCACCGCGCGCGCCGAGACCGACATCGCGATCGCATTCGCGGTGCAGGCGAGCGAAAGGCCGATCAGGACACCGGCGCCGATCATGATGGCAACGAGCCCATGCGCCGTGGTCATCAGCACGAGGCCCGCGATGTAGGCCAGCGCGCCGACCACCATGATCGGGCGGAAGCCGTAACGCACCGTCATCGCGCCGGCGACCGGCTGCAGAAAACCCCAGGCGAGGTTCTGCACCGCGAGCGCCAGCGTGAAGTGGGATATCGAGATGCCGATGTCGTGCGTCAGCGGCTGCATGAAGATGCCGAGGCTCTGCCGCAGTCCCATGCTCAGCGTGAGCATGATGGAGGCGCCGATCAGAATGGGAAGCGTGGGACGCAGGACCTGCAACAGGGGCATTGTTCTTGTTCTCCCATCACGGCACGGCACGCGTGCCATGGCCTGCGATTCATGCATGTTTTGGTTACACAGACCTGTGTACTTAGGCTATACAGGGCGCCGACTGTCAAGCGAAGAGGATCACGGCTGGCGCATGGCTTCCCCGCCTCCCAAACAGACCATGAAGGAGCGGATCCTCGAGACCGCCGACAAGCTGTTCTACCTGCAAGGCATTCGCGCCATCGGCGTCGACACCATCGCGGCCGAGATCGGCATCAGCAAGCGCACGCTCTACAACCACTTCCCGTCGAAGGACGCGCTGATCGAAGCCTATCTGCAGCGCCGCTTCGTGCAGCCGCGCCCCTCCGACAAGCCGCCGGCCGAGCAGATTCTCGCCACCTTCGATTCGCTGGAGCGGCGGTTCTCGGCGAGGGACTTTCGCGGCTGCCCGTTCGTGAACGCGGTCGCCGAGCTCGGCCCGGAGGACGACGACCGCACGGTCCGAAACATCGCAATCGCCTTCAAGGAAAGCCGCCGCCTCTGGTTTCGCAATCTGCTGCGGCAGCTCGGCGTCGCCGATGCCGAGGGACTCGCGACCCAGCTCACGCTCCTGGTCGACGGCTCGATCGCGCAGGATCTGGTGCGCGACGATCCGGCGATGGCGCGCGCGGCCAGGGAAGCCGCGCGGGTGTTGCTGGCAAATGCGGGCGTCAAGGTCGGCAGCCCCGCCCCCGCGGGCAAGAAACGCGCCGGATAAATCCGGTTGCGTGCGGAAGTCAGGTTTGGTTGTTAACACCGACCGCAGGCGACGGCATTCCCGATCGGATATTCCGTCCGGCGAGATTGACAGCGACCGCGCAAAGACCTGCTACACGGAAGACCTGCGGCACAACAGGGGAACGACCATGGAAGATCTGAAAGTGACCGCCACCGGCTATGATTTCGCGCCGGCGCGTGCGGCCATGCAGCGCTTTACCGACAATGATCTCCTGTCCGGCATCTCCTGGACGGTTCTGGTCGGGCGCGACATCGCTGACACGGGCTGCGTCGGATGGGCCGACAAGGAAGCACAGATTCCGCTGCGCACCGATCACATCTTCCGCGTTTTCTCCAACACCAAGCTGATCACCTCCTGCGCGGCGCTGCTGCTGGTCGAGGAAGGCCGCTTGCGGCTCGACGATCCGATCGAGACCTTCATCCCGCAGCTCAGAAACCGGAAGGTGCTTCGGCCGGGTGCGACGTCGATCGACGACACCGAGCCGGCGCAACGGTCGATCACCATTCGCCATCTGCTGAGCCACTCGGCCGGCCTTAGCTACGGCCTGTTCGATCCGGGCACACCGATCTTCAAGGCCTACAATGAGCGCAAGATCCTCAATCCGATGACGACGCTCGCCGACATGGTCGACGGTCTGTCCGATCTGCCGCTGGTGTTCCATCCCGGCTCGTCATGGGAATATTCCGTTGCCATCGACGTGGTCGCACGCCTGGTCGAGGTGGTGAGCGGCCAGCCGTTCGACACCTTCATCAAGGCGCGCATCCTCGATCCGCTCGGTATGGTCGACACTGGCTTCCATGTTCCGGAGAAGGACCACGACCGGCTCGTCGCCTATTACGCCGGTGCCGACCTGATGGATCCGATGAAGCCCGGGCTGACGCGCACCGACAACGCGCCCTACCCTGGCGCCTATCTGCGCCCGGTGCCGCGCTTCAACGGCGGCGGCGGCCTGGTCTCGACGCTGCATGACATGGTCGCGCTGATCCGCAGCCTGCTGCCCGGCGGCCCGACGCTGCTGAAGCCGGAGACGATCGCGCAGGCGATGGCCAACCAGCTCACACCGGGCCAATGGATCCGCTTTGCGATGATGGGCGAGCAGCCCGGCAAGACCTACGGTCTCGCCGGCGGACTGATCCTCAACCCCTCCCCGATCGATCATCCCGACGCCGCCGGCGAGCTCTATTGGGGCGGCGTTGCAGGCACGCAGTGGTGGATTTCGCCCAAAACGGGCATCGCCGGCGTGATGATGGCGCAGCGCCAGATGGCGTTCGTCCATCCGTTCTCGTTCGAGTTCAAGCGGATGGCCTATGACGCGGTGAAGCGCGGGCGTTAGGCCGCGGCCGACACCACGCGGTTGCGTCCGTCGTGCTTGGCGCGATAGAGCGCGGTGTCGGCGCGCTTGAGCACATCGGTGACCAGTTCGCCCTTCCGCTCCAGCGTGGTGAGACCGATCGAGATCGTGACGGTGATCCGCTTGCCGCCCTTGTCGACGGTGAAGGGCTCGCCCGCGATCGAGCGGCGCAGCCGCTCGGCGACCATGCCGGCGACATGCAGATCGGTCTCGGGCATCACGATCACGAACTCCTCGCCGCCATAGCGGCAGGCGAGATCGATGCCGCGGATCGACTTGCGGATACGGACGGCGAATTCGCGCAGCACGTCGTCGCCGGCATCGTGGCCGTAGGTGTCGTTGATCGCCTTGAAGTAGTCGATGTCGAGGATCATCAGCGCCAGCGGCTTGCCGCGGATCGAGGCTTGCTCCGCCAGCGTCGCGAGGTGGCTTTCCATGTAGCGCCGGTTGTTGAGACCGGTCAGCGCATCCGTGATCGCCATCTCGATCGAGTTCTGCACATTGTCGCGCAGATGATCGGTGTAGCGGCGGCGGCGGATCTGGGTGCGCGCCCGCGCCAGGAGTTCGTTCTTGTCGACCGGACGCAGCAGGTAGTCGTTGACGCCTATCTCGAGCCCGCGCATCAGCCGCGTGTTGTTGTCGGCATCCGAGATCGCGAGGATCGGGACCTGGCGCGTGCGCTCCAGCGAGCGGGCCTGGCTGCACAGCCGCAGGCCGTCGTAATTGTCGAGGCTCAGCGACACGATCAGCAAGTCGTAATTGCCCTCGGCGGCATGGAACAATGCTTCCGACGGATTGATCTCGACGTCGACGGTATGCTCGGCCGAGAGGATCGGCGCCAGCTTCTCGTAGGACGACGGCCGGTCGTCGACCAGAAGGATGCGGCCGCCGGTCCCCTTGTCGGCGATCGCGCTGCGCTCGGGCGCCTGCATGCCGATCTCGAGCGAGGTGATGGCGCGCATGCGCAACTCGTCTGTCATCATCTTCAGCCGCGTCAGCGAGCGCACGCGCGCGATCAGCACGACGTCGGACACCGGCTTGGTCAGGAAGTCATCGGCGCCGGCCTCAAGGCCGCGCACGCGATCAGCCGGGCTGTCGAGCGCGGTGACGATGACGACGGGAATGAAATGGGTCGCCGGATTCGACTTCAGCCGGCGGCAGACCTCGAAGCCGTCCATGTCAGGCATCATGACGTCGAGCAGGATGATGTCGCATTCGGCGCGTGCACAGATTTCCAGTGCCTCGGTCCCGTTGGAAGCAGTCAGCACGTCGAAATATTCGGCTGACAGACGGGCTTCCAACAGCTTGACGTTCGCCGGAACGTCATCGACCACGAGGATACGCGCGGACATTGCACCACAACTCCCCTATCCGATAAAGCGTCGGACAGTCTCAATAAATTTGCCGACCGAGATCGGCTTGGACAAATAGGCTTCGCAGCCGCCCTCGCGGATGCGTTCTTCGTCGCCCTTCATGGCGAAGGCGGTGACCGCGACCACCGGAATCGTGCGCAGATCGGGATCGTCCTTGATCCAGCGCGTGACCTCGAGACCGGAAACCTGGGGTAGCTGGATGTCCATCAGGATGAGGTCGGGGCGCAGCTTGCGGACGAGATCGAGCGCTTCGAAGCCATTGCTGGTGCCCGAAGTCTGATAGCCGTGCGCTTCCAACAGATCGCGAAAGAGCTTCATGTTGAGCTCGTTGTCCTCCACGATCAGGACGGTTTTGGCCATCCCGTCCCTCCCAAACCCAGGAGACGGGCCCGGCTGCGGCACCTCACGCACCGCGCTCGGAGCGCGTCGAAAATGTGAATTCAAACTAGCGCCAGAATCGCTCTAACCCGTTAACCCGAAGTCCAACTTCCGCAGCGTGGTTTCCGTTGCTTGAACACCCGCGGAAGACTCGGGCATGATGGGCCTCTCAATAGAGACCATAAGTTAACGGAAAGGCAAACCGGCGCGTTGAAAAAGCCTGTTCACAACCCCCGGGAAGTTGCTGAAATCGTTGCGATTCAGGCGCTCGGCTTCATTGCCGGCGATCCCGAGCGGCTGGGCCTGTTCCTGGCCGAAACCGGAATCGGTCCAGAGACGCTGCGGAACGCTGCGTCCGATCCTCAATTTCTTGCGAGCGTGCTCGATTTCGTGATGCGCGACGACGCCACCGTGACGGCGTTTGCCAAGGCCTCGGAACTGCACCCGACCAATATCGCCGCCGCCCATCAGGCGCTGGGCGACCCGAAATGGGAGCGCGACGTGCCGTGACGACGGCAGCGGCAGCTTCCGACGGCCCCCTCAGTTTCTGCCGAGACTGCCTCGGCGATCTCGATATCAAGGTGAAGCGGTGCAGCCATTGCGGCTCGCCGCGGCTGGTGCGTCATCGCGCCCTGCCCGCGCTGGCGCTGGCGCATATCGACTGCGACGCGTTCTATGCCACCGTCGAGAAGCGCGACAATCCCGCCATCGCCGATCGCCCGGTCATCATCGGCGGCGGCAAGCGCGGCGTGGTGTCCGCCGCCTGCTACATCGCCCGCACCTACGGCGTCCGCTCGGCGATGCCGATGTTCAAGGCGCTGGAACTCTGCCCGGACGCGACTGTGATTCCCCCGGACATGGCGAAGTATGTCCGGGTCGGGCGCGAGGTGCGGCAGGCGATGCAGGCGCTGACGCCGCTGGTCGAGCCGCTGTCGATCGACGAGGCCTTCCTCGATCTCGCCGGCACGCAGCGCGTCCACGGCATGATCCCGGCCAAGGTGCTCGCCAAATTCGCCCGCGATGTCGAGCGCGACATCGGCATCACGGTGTCGGTCGGGCTGTCCTGCAACAAGTTCCTCGCCAAGATCGCCTCCGACCTCGACAAGCCGAGGGGCTTTGCCACGCTCGACCAGGACGAGGCGCGCGAGATGCTCGCGGCCAAACCGGTCGGGTTCATCTACGGCGTCGGCCCTGCGACCCAGGAGAAGCTGGTGCAGCGCGGCTTTCGCATCATCGCCGACCTGCAGCGCGCCGACGAGAACGAATTGATGAAGCAGTTCGCGAGCGAAGGCCGCCGGCTGTGGCGGCTGGCGCGCGGCATCGACGACCGCCGCGTGGTCGCCGATCGCGGCGCCAAGACGATCTCGAGCGAGACCACCTTCGAGACCGACATCCGCGACTTCGCGACGCTGGAGAAACTGCTCTGGAAACTGTCCGAGAAGGTCTCGGCGCGGCTGAAGACCAGCGAGCTCTCGGGCTGCACCATCACGCTGAAGCTGAAGACCGCGGACTTCCGCCAGCGCACCCGCTCGCAATCGATCCAGACCCCGACCCAGCTTGCCGCCAAGATCTTTGCGGTCTCGCGCGAGATGCTCGCGAAGGAAATCGACGGCACCGCCTTCCGCCTGATGGGCACCGGCGTCAGCGCGCTGCGCCCGGGCGCGCAGGCCAATGATTCCGACATGCTCGACCGCCGCTCGGCGCACGCCGAGCGCGCGATGGACAATCTGCGCAAGAAGTTCGGCAATGCCGCCGTGATCCGGGGCATCGCCTATGAGGGGCCGCAGAAAAACGCGGAGGAATAATCAGTCGCCATGGCCGGGCGTAGCCGTCCAAAGGACGGCGTCGCTTCCGCTCGCCTATGCCCGGCCATCCATCAAGAAAGATTGTTTGGAGAGCGATGGATGCGCGGGTCGAGCCCGCGCACGACGGCTGGTGTCAATCAGCGACCGCCACCGCCTCGATCTCGATCAGCCATTCCGGCGCCGCGAGCGCGGTGACGCCGACCAGCGTAGAGGCCGGCGGCTCCATGCCCTCGAAGAATGCCGAGCGCGCCTTGCCGATGATGGGACGGAGCTCCGGCTTGTAGCCGACGACGAAGGTCGTGATCTTGACGATATTGGAATAACTGGCCCCGGCGGCCTTCAGCGCCATGCCGAGGTTCTGCATCACCTGCGTCGTCTGCGCGGTGAGATCGCCGACGCCGACCACGCGGCCCTCCTCGTCGACGGAGACCTGTCCCGAAATGTAGATCGTGCGCGCGCCGGAGGCGACGACGACGTGGGAGTAAGCCGGATTGTGATGCAGGCCGCTGGGGCGAAGATGGTTGAGCTCGCTCATGATGTGCCTCCCTGACACGCGTGTTTGTGGGAAGCCTATCCGGCTACGGCGCGCTCGCCTAGAGAGGACGTCATTCCGGGATGGTCCGTAGGACCAGACCGCAGGTGCGCAATCGCGCACCGGGGAATCTCGAGATTCCGGGTTCGATGCTTCGCATCGCCCCGGAATGACAACTGCGTTGTCACTTGCAGGGCTTGGAATCCCTGACGTCGAACTTGTCGAGCGCGCCCGAGATCACGAAATCGTTGTAGTCCAGTACCAGCGCGCGGGAGACGCCGTTCTCGTACAGCTCGAACGACATCGCGTAGACCGGCGTCTGCTCGCCGTCCTTCGCGCGCGCGTCGCTGTCGTAATAGCTCACCGTCACCGGCCAGCGCGTCATCGCCTTCATCGCATTGCTCGCCGTCGACGGATCGGGCGATGACGGCACGCGGTCGCCCGCGATCGGGCGGCCGATCACGGTCAGCGTGTTGTAGACCTTCTCGCCGTTGTCGGAGCCGTCATAGACGGTCTGCTCGAGCACCGATTTGCCGTCGCGGGCGGCAGCGATGATGTGCTGGATCTGCTCGGTCGGGAACACGATCTTGCCGTCGATATTGAACGTTTTCTTCACCGGCTGGGTCAGCTTCACGGTGATATGATCGCCGACCCGCTCGGCGATGCCGTCGACCGGCGACGATTCGCTGTCGTTCATCCGCGTGTCGATCTTGAAGCGGTAGCTTTTGCCCGACGCGTCCTCCCAGGACGTGGAGCGAAGATCTGATAGCGTCACCTTGCCTTCGCCGCTGTCGAGCTCGGACACTTGGCGGAATTCGGAGGTATAGCCTTCGCAGGAGTTGCCGGAGAAATTGTAGAGGATGCGTCCGCGCGCATCGCTCACCGAGTTGGAGCCGCGCGACTTCACCAGGCTGAGGTCGTAGAGCGCCTGATGCGCGAGAAACGGCCCGCTTGCCGCCGCGATCGCGGACCCCTGAACCAGGCCGGATCCTGCGGCAACGGCGATCGCAAACACCAGGGCACGCGACGGAGTCCGGAACGGCAGAGTCATGTGGTTTCCTCAAGGAGGCAGGGATTCGCCACAATAGTGACGGTGGTATTGCGCCGCAACTGGGGCAAGTCTGACAAAATGGCAATGTACGCAGCGAAAATGCCGTCATTTTCGGCAGCTTTCCATGCGATTCGGCACGTCATAGCCGCGTTGTCCTCACCTTACCGTCGCTTGCAACCGGCGGCACGATGCGCGAAACAATCGAAACAAACTTGGCCCTGACCGCGTTTCAGGCTTCGTGCAATCCAATTTGGGGGACCAAAAAATGGCGGGTACCGTCGAACAAAAACTGGCGTCACAGGGCATCACGCTTCCCGAGCCGACCTCCCCGGTCGCAAACTATGTCCCCTTCGTCCGCAGCGGAAACCTGCTGTTCGTGTCCGGCCAGGTCTGCTTCAACGCCGAAGGCAAGCTGATCGCCAAGGGCAAGCTCGGCGCCGGCGTCACGCTTGAACAGGGCGCCGCCGCCGCGCGCGGCTGCGCAATCAACCTGCTGGCTCAGATCAAGGCCGCGCTCGGCGACCTCGATAAGGTGGTGCGCGTGGTGCGGCTCGGCGGATTCATCAATTCGGCGCCCGACTTCTTCGACGGGCCGAAGGTGCTGAACGGCGCCTCCGATCTGATGGTCGAAGCATTCGGCGACAAGGGCCGCCATGCCCGCACCACCGTCGGCGTCGCCTCGCTGCCGGCGGACGCCGCGGTCGAAGTCGAAGGCGTGTTCGAAGTCGCCTGATCGATGCGCGCTCCTGATTGGCTGACGAAACGGCCGGTCGCCCATCGCGGCTTGCACGATGCCGCACGCGGCATCATCGAGAACATGCCGGCCGCGGCCACCGCCGCGGTCGCCGGCAACTTCGCCATCGAATGCGATATCCAGCTCACCGCCGACGGCGAGGCCATGGTGCATCACGACGATGCGCTCGGCCGCCTCACCGAGGGCTCGGGCCTGCTGGCGACCAAGACAGCGGCCGAGCTGAAGGCCGTCAAGTTCAAGGACACCGCCGAGCTGATGATGACGCTCGGCGATCTCTGCGCGCTGGTCGCCGGCCGCGTGCCCCTGGTGGTCGAGGTAAAGAGCCATTTCGACGGCGACCGCAAACTGGTCCGGCGGATGGCCGAAGTGCTGGCGTCCTATTCCGGCCCGGTGGTCGGCATGTCCTTCGATCCCGACCAGGTGCTGGCGCTGCGCGAGATCATGCCGAACCTGCCGCGCGGCATCACCGCCCAGCGCACCTATGACGACGGCCATTGGGACAAGCTGACGCCGGCGCAGCGCGACGGCATGCTCTACCTGCGGCACGGCTTTACGACCGAGCCGCATTTCGTCGCCTATTGGGTCAACCAGTTGCCGGCGCCGGAGCCGTGGATCGCCCGCAACGTTTTCGGCTGTCCGCTGCTGGCCTGGACCGTGCGGACCGTGGAACAGCGCGAACGCGCGGCGCGCTACGCCGACCAGATGATTTTCGAGGGGTTTGTGCCGGGAACCTGACATGTCCGAGACATGCCCTTGCAGTCTTGAACTCGTCGCTGCGACGCACGATGTTGGCGAAGGTTGGTCGTCATCGGCGATGGCGGAATGCGGGGCATGATCCGGAAGTGGAGCCAGCTGTTCCGGAAAGATCATGCTCAAACGAGGCACCGGTCTTCATTCTCGATGGCGTCTTCTGAAATCACCCTAGAGGCTGTAGCTGACATCGGCGGCATTCCGGCCGCCGAATGGGACGCCTGCGCCAATCCCAAGGCGGACGCGGACAGCATCCATAACCTCAACACGCTGGCCTCGCCCGGCTCCGCAAACGATTGCCAGACCACCGCAAGTTCGAGCTATAACCCGTTCGTTTCCCACGCCTTTTTCGCCGCCGCGGAAACCTCCAATTCGGCCTGCCCGCGGACCGGCTGGGGCCCGCGGCATCTGGTCGCCAAACTCGATGGCCGGATCGTCGGCGTCGTGCCCTGCTATCTGAAATCGCATTCGCAGGGCGAATACGTGTTCGATCGCGGCTGGGCCGAGGCCTATCACCGCGCCGGCGGCAGCTATTACCCGAAGCTCCAGGTGTCCGTCCCCTTCACTCCCGCGACCGGGCCGCGGCTGTTGATCCGCGACGGCGTCGACCGCGAGGTGATCGGCTCGGCGCTGGCGCGAGGCCTGCGGGCACTCTGCAACGCCACCGAGGCCTCCTCCGTGCATGTGACGTTCGCCCGCGAGGACGAGGCCAGGTTCCTCGGCGCACACGGTTTCCTGCAGCGGACCGACCAGCAGTTCCACTGGCACAATCAGGGCTACAAGACTTTCGACGACTTTCTCGGCTCGCTGAACTCGCGCCACCGCAAGGGCATCAAGCGCGAGCGCCGCGAGGCGGTTGCCGCCGGGATCACCATCCACTGGCTGACCGGCTCCGACATCACCGAGGACGCCTGGGATGCGTTCTTCGAGTTCTACATGGAGACCGGCTCGCGCAAATGGGGCCGGCCCTATCTGACCCGAGAATTCTTCTCGCTGATCGGCGAGACCATGAGCCGGGACGTGCTGCTGGTGATGGCCAAGCGCAACGGACGCTGGATCGCGGGCGCCATCAACTTCATCGGCTCCGACACGCTGTTCGGCCGCAACTGGGGCGCGATCGAGCACCACCCGTTCCTGCATTTCGAGGTCTGCTACTACCAGGCGATCGATTTCGCGGTTCAGCGCGGGCTCAAGGTGGTCGAGGCCGGCGCGCAGGGCGAGCACAAGCTGGCGCGCGGCTACCTGCCGCAGACCACCTATTCGGCGCATTTCATCGCCGATCCCGGACTGCGCCGGGCGATCGCCGATTACCTCAAGCGCGAGCGCGACTATGTCGCCGAGGTCGGCCGCGAGCTCGCCGAGGCCGGCCCGTTCCGCAAGACGGTCGACGACGACGCTTGACGCCTCCGTCGCCACCTAGGCAATAAAGCAATCCAATTGAGGAGCCGCCGCCATGCCCGCCGCCTACGACAGCAACAACATCTTTGCAAAGATCCTGCGCGGCGAGCTGCCTTGCTACAAGGTCTATGAGGACGAGCACGTGTTCGCCTTCCTCGACATCATGCCGCGCTCGCCGGGGCATACGCTCGTCATTCCGAAGGCCGCTGCCCGCAACATCCTCGACATCAAGCCCGACGACTACGCGCACGTCGCGCGCGCCTCGCACAAGATCGCCGCCGCCGCGATGACGGCGTTCGAGGCCGACGGCATCACCGTGCAGCAATTCAACGAGCCCGCCGGCGGCCAGGTCGTGTTCCATCTGCACATGCACGTGATGCCGCGCAAGGACGGCGTCGCGCTGCTGCCGCCTGCCAGCCGCAAGGAAGACGGCAAGGTGCTGGAGGCGCATGCGGCAAGCCTGATCGCGGCGTTGAAGTAGGTCACCTCTCACCCCGTCAATCCGGGGCGCGTCTCTTGGCGCGAGCCCGGAATCCATCCATTTCACCGCACCTACCGCACTTCGCGAAACGGCTCCGCGACAACCTGATAGTCATCCTGGAAAACGACATATCCAGGCTTGGTCGTTGCAACCTCGGACACGTGAAGCCATTCCTCTCCAGGATGACCGCCAACGCACGCAGCTTAGCGACGTGCTCCCGCGCGGTGGATTTCAACCACGAAACGCCGGCGGTCTTCCTTCGGTAGAAGCCCTTTGACTTGGTACGGTTGAACCGTTCCGGCACTGCCAGATTAGCCTTGAACCACAATAGCAGGCTCTCCAGCAATTCGCGGTCCTGAACTGGCATATCAGTCTTGTCGCGAAGTTCATATGCAGCGCCGAAGATGCCATCCTCCACACCCGTGTCCGGATGCTAGCGCTGCAATACAAAGCGCAAGAGCGTTTCGTTCGATTCTCTCGCGACCAAGGATCAGTCCAGTCCGATTTGCGATTCCGATACCTAACTAACTCAGATGGGGCGCGATCGATTCCGGGCTCGTCGCTCGCGACGCCCTCAGGTGCGCAATTGCGCACCGGGGAATGACGAGCTACTCCGTCTCGAAATCGCCCGCCTGCGGCGGGGCCAGCGGGGTGAACTCGCAGCGGTCGGGCTTGACGTCGATCAGCGGCGTCTCGTCGAGGCAGTCGAGGCCGCGCACCAGGATGACGTTGCCCTCGACACCGACCAGCTTGACGATCGCGGTGCCGATCGGGTTGGGGCGCACTGGCGAGCGCAGCGAGAAGGTGCCGCGGGTGTTGCCGTTGTTCTTCGGGCTTTGCAGCACGATGTCACGGCGCGACTGGTGCAGCCAGTACAGCACCTCGAGATTTGAATAGAAGTCGACGCCCTTGATCGCCGCGACCCAGGGCTCGAAAATCTCGAGCCGGCACACCGGGCCATCATGCCGCCCCTGCCGCGGCGTCGCCAGCCGGGAGGTCCAGGGCGTGCGGATGCGGCCGATGAAGACGAGCCCGGCATCGCGCGCCGTCGGCATGTCGACGGCGACCTCGCCCGGGCGCAGTTCCATTTCACGTACCATGTGTCAATCCAGCGATATGTTCAGCGCCTTGACCACGCCCGCCCATCGCGCGCGATCGGTATTCACGAACTTGTCGATCTCGACCTGGCTCTTCGCGCGCAGCGGCGGGAAACCGATCTTGAGCAGCGAAGCGCGGAACGCCTCGTCGTTCAAGGCCCGGTCGAGGCTCGCCTTGATCTTGTCGGCGACGTCGTCAGGCACTTTCGACGGCGCTGCGATACCATACCAGACGCTGACCGCATAATCGGGATAGCCGCTCTCGGCAATCGTCGGCAGATCGGGCAAATCGGGGATGCGCTCGGTCGAGCTGACGCCGAGCGGCCGCAGCATGCCTGATTTGACCGGCGGCAGCGCGGTCCCGAGCGTGTCGAACATCAGCTGGATGTTGCCTGACAGCAGGTCGGTCAGCGCGGGCCCTGCGCCCTTGTAGGGCACGTGGGTCATCTCGACGCCGGCCATCTGCTTGAACATCTCGCCGGCGAGATGAACCGTGCCGCCGGTGCCGGCCGAGCCGAAATTGAGCTTGCCGGGATTCTTCTTCGCGTAGGCGACGAACTCCGCGATCGTGGTGGCCGGCACCGAGGGATGCACCTCCATGATCATCGGCGCGTCCGTGATCACGGACAGCAGGCGAAAATCCCTGGCCGGATCGTAGGGCAGCTTCTTGTAGAGCAGCGGATTGAGCACGAAGATCGAGGCGGCCGTCACGAACAGCGTGTAGCCGTCGGGATCGGACCGCGCCACGGCCTCGGCGCCGATCGCGCCCTGCGCGCCGGCCTTGTTCTCGACCACCACCACCTGCTTGAGATCGCGCCCGAGATATTCGCCGACGACGCGACCGAGCACGTCGGTCGGCCCGCCCGCGGCATAGGGCACCACGAGCTTGATCGGACGCGTCGGATAATCCGCGGCACGCGCCGGCAGCGTTGCCGCCAACAACGCCGTCAGAACAACAATGAATAGCGATGATGCGCGCCGCTGCATGCCGTTTCCCCGTTGTCGTGTTCTTGGGGGCGAGAGTAGCGGATAATGCGGACGCCGCAATCAGCCGAGCCAGTATTTGCCCGCGATCATGACGACTTCGCCCGCGATCACGCCGGCGAAGATCGATTTCCTCGCCAGCATGAACACCGCAAAGCCGGCGGCGACGGCACTGTAGCGCAGCCAGTCCGGCACGCTGGCGAGCGCGCCGGGCGGCTGCACCACGATCTGCGCGATGATCCCGGCGAGGATCGCGGTGGCGACCGCCCTCACCCAGACCAAGAGTTCGGAGTTCTCGTCGATGCCGCCGCCGAACCACAGGCCGAGCATGCGCCAGATCTGGTTGGGAATGACACCCGCGACGAACAGGATTGCGAGCGCGTGCCAGTCGCCGATGAAACCGCTCATGCGCGCGCCCCGACGATGCCTGCCCTCGCCCGGTGCACGGCATAGGCGATGGTGCCTGCGACGACCCCGCTGACCAGGATGTCGACGCCGCTGTTCAGCATCGCGGCCAGCGGGAACAGCAATAGGCCAAGCACCAGCGCGATGACATCGGCGAGCTCGCGGCAGTTGCGCGCGGTCGAGAACAGGAAGGCGAGCGGCGTCAGCATCAGCATGCCGGCGGCGAACAACGGCGTGAGGTTGGCCGCGAGCGTGTAGCCGATCGTGTTGGCGATCAGGCAGACCGAGACCAGCCCCAAGCCGAGCCCGTGGATGAAGGCGATCCGGCGGTTGCGCGGCACCTGCGGCAGGAAGCGGTAGCATTCGACCCACAGCGTGACAGCGGTCAGATGCGCCACCAGGATCAGATGCCGCCGCTTGGTCTGCTCGGTGCGCATCATCGGCAACACCGACACCACCATCGGGAACAGGCGGATCGCGCTGACGGTGACCGCGATTGCCGATTGCAGCACGGTGGCGCCGGAGCCGAGCGTCGTGATCACGATGATCTGCGCGGGCCCTGCCCAGACGAAGGCGGTGCTCGCCAGGGTCCAACCCAGCGAGAAGCCGCTATCATGCGCCAGCGCGCCGATGCCGAGATAGGTCGCAAACAGCACCAAGGTCAGCACGGTCGCACCGATCGAACGCGCACCCCACAGGAAGGCGCGGAACGAGGTCTGCCATTGCGGTGAATCGAGCGGAGGAAGCGCCACGGGGAACCGGCTGGTTTTGCAATCGCGGCGGCTTAGGGCGCTGACAACGCAGGGTCAAGCAAGAGACGGCGCACGGCGGGTATGCATTAGCCCGGATGAAAGCAATCACGCCCTGTTCTTCAGCACGAAGCACGCCCCGCCCGCCTTGCGGATGCGGTTGCACAGGCCGTCGGCTTCGGGGCGCGTATCGGCGCCGATGCGCACCTGGTAGAAGGTCGCGCTGCCGCGGGTGCGTAGTCGCGAAGAAAGCAAGCTCGGATCCTGATCACCGATCACGTTGGCGAGGCGCTTGATGGCGCGGGCATACATCGCGAGCGCCTTGTCGCGGCTGAAGCCGGCGGCGAGCTGGACGCCCCAGACCTTGGCCGCCGACAGCGTGATGTGCTGCTCGAGCCCTGCGACGAACGGGTTGGGTGCGCGCTTCAGCAGCGCCATCAGCTCGCGGCAGCTCTTGGTCGGCGCGCGCTGTGGCATCTTGCCGTTGCGCCCGGCGGCGGCCCAGTCGTCGACGCTGGAGCCGGTGATCGCGGAGACGTAATTGCGTGTCTCCTGCGGCATGTAGCCGGAGCCGGCGAGCCAGTCCTGGATCCGGCGCGGGCCGGCATTGTAGGCTGCGGCCGCGAGGCCGAGATTGCCGAACTGGTTGCGCAGTTCGCTGAGGAATTCGGCCGACTTCGGCAGCGCCTGCACCGGATTGAACGGATCGAGCAGCCCGCGCTCGTTTGCCGTGCCCGGCATGAATTGCGCGATGCCCTGCGCGCGCTGGCCGTTGCGGGTCATCGGACCAACCGCATCGGCCTGGAAGCGGCTCTCCTGCCAGATCACGCGTGCGAAGAATTCGAGCGGCAAATCGTTCGCCCGTGCCGCCGACTCGATCATCAGGCACATCGCCTCGCGGGTGTCGCTTTCGCGCGCGTCATCCGCGGGCTTGTCGGTCGTCGCGGCGGACTTCTCGGGCGGCGCCGCGGGCGTATCTGCCGGCGGCACGGCAGGTTTCTCGGCCGATGGTGCGGCCTGCTCTCCCGGCGGTGGCGCAGGCTGATCCCCCGGCGCGGCCGCGGGCTTCTCAGCGGGCTTGTCCGCGGGCGGCGCGGCCGACTGCTCGGTGCCCGGCGGCTGTGCCGGGGCTGCGGCCGGAGCGTCCTCCGCTCCGACCCGGGCCGGCGGCACCAGCAGCACAAGCACGACCAATGCGGCGCAACGACCTGTTCGCATGGCAATTCTGTTCCCGCGCGGGCGCGGCTTGACACCGCAAGCTCGTGGTCTAGCTATGGACTGAAATGATGGCGCGCAAAGGGAGCGCAAAATGGCCGCAGCATCCGACGATCAACTCGGCTTTGCCCCGGACGGCGACGCCCCGATCGGCTATATGAAGCGGACCCGCGATTATTACGCGGCGATCGGCTACACTACCCCCTACCGCTGGGCGCATTACACCTCCGCTCCGTTCCAGCCCCTGAAGAAGCCGCTGAACCAGTCCAGCGTCGCCATCATCACGACCGCGGCGCCGTTCGATTCCGCCCGGGGCGATCAGGGCCCCGGTGCGAAATACAATGGCGCGGCCAAATTCTATGCGGTCTATGACGGCGACACGTCAGAGCAGCACGATCTGCGGATTTCGCACATCGCCTATGACCGCACCCACACCACGGCGACCGACAGCGGCACTTGGTTCCCGCTGGCGCAGCTCAAGCGCCTCGCCGCGGCCGGCACGATCGGCGAGGTCGCCCCCCGCTTCTTCGGCGCCCCGACCAACCGCAGCCATCGCGTCACCATCGAGACCGATGCGCCCGAAATCCTCAAGCGCTGCCGTGACGACAAGGTCGACGCCGCGGTGCTGGTGCCGAACTGCCCGGTCTGCCACCAGACGGTCAGCCTGGTGGCTCGACATCTCGAGGCCAACGGCATCTCCACCGTCGTGATGGGCTGCGCCAAGGATATCGTCGAGCACGCCGCCGTGCCGCGCTTCCTGTTCTCCGATTTCCCGCTCGGCAACTCCGCGGGCAAGCCGCAGGACATAGCCTCGCAAGCGTTCACGCTGGAGCTGGCGCTGCGCGTGCTGGAGTCCGCGCCCGGTCCGCAGACCACCGTGCAGTCGCCGCTGCGCTGGAGCGCGGACCATGCCTGGAAACGCGACTACAGCAACGCCGACGCGCTCAGCGCCGAGGAGCTGGCCCGCCTGCGCCGCGAGTTCGACGCGCAGAAGGAAGTCGCCAAGGGGCTGCGCGAGCGCGTCGCGTAAGGCTTACCCAATTTGCGGTGTCATCGCCCGGCATGCCGCCTTCGCTCAAGCTTCGACGCGCCGAGGACAAATGGCCCCGTCGAAGCCTTGGCGTAGACCGGACCGGGCGATCCAGTACGCCGCGGCCTCTCGGCTCAAGCGTGAGCGTCTCTGGAATACAGGATCAACCGCCCGCGCGGGTGATGACACTGAGCGAACTGAGGAAGCGTCAGCAAGAGTTCTGAATAATAGAAACATGCCCCTGATTTGCCCGACGAGTCAAGTCGTCATGTCGTCGTCATGTTGAACGCCGGCAGCCGCCGGCGCCTTTGCATGGGGTTGTTTTCGATATTTTGGCATCGCGCCCCCGCGACGGCAGGCTATTGCACCTGGAGGCCCGCGTCAGGCGGCTGGTGCTGCCGCGACCTGCACCGCACAAAGCATGCCGGTGCGCGCGTGACAGCCGAGATACTCGAAGAACTGCTCGTCGGCCGCTGCCACCGTGACCTCGTGGTACAGCCTAAGCTTGGCATTCGGCCCCAAAGTCGAGAGATATTTCATCGCCGCGCCAAAAATCCGGACATGGGTCGGATGCGATTCCGCCCAGCGCTCCAGCGCGGCGAGGCTCTTCCACCAGCTCTGGCCGTAGGACTTTTCGGTTGGCCGCCCCTCCGCGTCGACCACGCGCATGTAGCGGTTGGCGTAGCAGCCGATCGGGACGCCGTCGTCGCGCAGGAAATCCATGCCCTCGCGCAGCACCGGCTCGACATCGTCGAGGTACATCTTGCGTTCCGACGCTTCGGTGTCGCTCCAGTCCTGTCCGGAGCGGATCAGGCAGAGATTGTCATGCGCGACCACGCGGACGCGCGCGCCGTCGCGGATCGCGCGCGGCTCGCTGCCTGGCGTCATCGCGTCGGTTTGCGACAGCGGGATACGGTCGCGCATGCCGCCCCAATAAGCGTGCTCCTGCACCTCTCCGCTCAAGCCGTCGGCGAGCACAGCGACCCCCTCCGGGCGGCCGAGCGACGAGAACAGCGTCTCGTAGCGCGCAACATGCGGCCGCAGCACCTCGATGAAGCGGCCGACGCCCTCAGTGGCGCCGCTACCGGTCCAGGCCTCGCGCGCGCCGTCGAACCAGGCGTCGAAATGCCCGGCGTCGTCCCAATAGGCGACCGAGACGACGTTGGTGAAGCCGGCCTGGTCGACATATTGCGCACGATCCCAATGCGCCGGACCGTTTTCCCTGGCAAAGCGCGTTGCGATCTGCGCCAGCGCCGCGGTCGCCGCCGCGCTCGGCTCACCGCGAGATTGCACGCCGAAATAGGCCATGATCACGCGCGTGACCGCGGGCTTGTGGCGTGCGACGAAGGACGGATAAGGCGGCGCATAATCGTCGGGCACACGCCGATGACGCGATCGGGCCGTCTGCAGATGAGATGGAATGGCTGATTCCATGGCAGTCGCCTCCGGTTGGATGTCGTGCGTTCAGCTCGCGGCCGCGTCGATCTCCTCAAGGCTGTCGAGCGGCAGCGCGAAATGCTCGACGCGCTTCGAGGGCTTCTTGTTCAGCAGCAGGCGCGTGACATCGGGGCGCGAATAATGCCCGGCCGGATCAGCGGCGTTCTTGGCGATCCCGATCGCGCCGAGATCGATATCGGCGAGCAGCAGGCCCTCCTGCTCGGGCGGCAGCTTCTCGGCGATCGAGCTGCCGTCCGGCCCGTAGATCGCGGCGTGTCCGCCGCCGACATGCAGCAGCGCGTGCTTGTCGTCGCGGTCGCACATCTCGTCGATCATCGCCTGCGAGACCGTGGCGCAGGGCGCCAGCACGAAGCACGAGCCCTCAACGGCGTAGACCCGCGAGGCTGCGTTGTTGACCTCCCAGCCGAGCGCCGGGGCGAACGGATCGTACAGCGAGAAGCTCGGCCAGGCCGCGACATGGACCTGCTCGTTCTGGGCGTACATCGCGTATTTCGACAGCGGCTGCAGATGCTCCCAGCAACACAGCGCGCCGAGCCTGCCGATGCCGGGACGGTCATGCACCGCAAGGTCGCTGCCGTCGCCCTCGCCATAGACGGTGCGCTCGGCATGGGTCGGCCGCAGCTTGCGCCGCTTGGCGATGGTCTCGCCGTCGGGGCCAACAAGCCATTGCGCGAGATAGAGGCTGCCGCCGTCGCGCTCGGACAGGCCGAGCACCGCGGTCATGCCGGCCTTCTTGACCGCGAGCCGCAGCTTCTCGGCCTGCGGGCTGTCGTAGCACAGCGAATTGTCGAAATAGCGCTGCACGAAGCCGCGTCCGATCGCCCAGGCCGGCGAGTCCAGCCAGATGTACCAGGGATAGCCGGGGATGAACGCCTCGGGGAATGCGATCAGCTTCGCCTCTTTGGCGGCGGCCTCCTCGATCAGCGCGATGGACTTGGCGATGGAGGCGTCGAGGTCGAGCCAGGCAGGTGCGGCCTGCACCACCGCAACGCGGTATTTCGGATGTTCGATGCCCATGATGTCCTCCTGGCGGCCGACGCTTCCGGCCGGTTCGTGCTTGATCGGGCACGGCGGCCTCTGACATCATGCTGCCCCGGGACCGGGCACGCCGTTCGACCAGGACGGAAGGAAAATTCGACTGCGGAGGAGATTCCCCGGCCGTCCCCGGTACGAAGCTTGCTTTGTTTGCGTGGCCAGCGTTTGCACTCGTGAAGGGAGGAAATCATGCCGGCCCTGTTCACCACGGAAGACGCGCCCACCCATCGGCGCCTTGCGCTCTGGCAGGACATCGTCTGCGACGTGTTCGTGCAGCTCGACTGCAAGTCCGATCTCGGCACCGCCTTCCACGGCGCCATCACCAGCGCGCAGCTCGGCGCGGTGAAATGCTCCGTTGTCTCGTCGAGCCAGCAACGGGTGCTGCGTACGCCGTCGCGGATCGCGCGCGCCAGCGAGGATTTTGTGCTGTTCGCGCTCGGCCGCAGCGGCGCGGGCGCCGTGCTGCAGGACGGCCGCGAGACCGTGATCCAGCCCGGCGAGTTCGCATTCTACGACACCACCCGGCCCTATGAATTGCGCTTCAACACCGACTTCACGCAGACCATCTTCCAGGTGCCGCGCGCCATGCTGCACCGGCGCTTCGCCGGCACCCAGGGCCTCACCGCGACCACGTTCACATCGGATCGCCCGGTGCAGCGGCTCGCCTGGCAGTTCGTCTCGGGCCTCTCCGAGATCGCCGACAGGCTCGATCCTGACAACGCGATCCGCCTCGCCGACCAGGCCGCCGATCTGCTCGCGATGGCGATCAGCGAGCGGCTCGGCGGCGCCGCGCTGCCCGCATCGACCCACCGCTCCGCGCTGCTCTACCGGCTGAAGGCACATGTGCTCGCGCATCTGCCGAACCCCGAGCTCGGCCTCACCGAGACCGCCGCGGCACTCGGCATCTCGCCGCGCTACGTCAACAGCCTGCTGGCCGACGAGGACACCTCGTTCCAGCGCTTCGTGCTGGCGCAGCGGCTGGAGCGCTGCAAGCGCGACCTCGCCTCGCCGGCGCACGCGCATCGCCACATCGGCGAGATCGCGTTCGCCTGGGGCTTTAACGATCTCTCGCATTTCGGCCGCGTGTTCCGCGACCATTACGGCCTGTCGCCGCGCGACTGGCGGCAAAGCCGGCTGCCGAACTAAAGCGTTTTCGAACGAAGTGGATACCGGTTCGCGTTAAGAAAACGCGCCAAAAAAGAAACCAAAGCCCGTGGATCTTTGCGGCGCAAAAAATACCCGGGAAATCCGGACCCCCGCAGAGCAAACAATTTACACTAACTGCAACGGGTTCCGCCGACGCCCTTCTTTTCGCAGAGACGGACCGGTACAGTCGTGCCGTTCATTTGGAGGATTTCCGATGCAGGACCGGCGCCAGAGCGTACGCGACAAGGTGTTTTACGGTGCAGTTGCGGAGATCAATGAACGCGGCTCGACGATGGATTGCGTCGTTCGCAATATCAGCGAAGGCGGTGCCTGCGTTGAATTTGGCGATGCTGTGCATCTGCCCGAAGAGATGAATCTCAGCGTCGCACGCAAGGGCCGCTCGTTCCTGGCCCGCCTGATCTGGCGTCAGGCCAACAAGGTCGGCCTCGCCTTCCGGATCATGACCTCGGACACGCCGGTCAGCGATCTCGACGAGCGGGTCCGCCGCAGCGAGATCAAGAAGCGGCAGCTGCAGCGGCGCATCAATGAGTTGCTCGGCCAGGGCTGAGCCAGCTCGGCTGGTAGCCCTCGTTTCCGTCGCGGCCGGCATCCGGCATTCGGGGTTGCAAAGGCCGGACTAATCCAGCATGCGGTAATCCCCGCAACGCCGGAACCGAGAGCCACTCCACGACATGTCGTCCGCGATCATCGAGCATCCCGACGGGCTGCCGCAGCCGCAGCGCAATTGGGCCATTCTCACGATCGCGCTCGGCCTTGTGATGGCCGTCGTCGACGGCTCGATCGCCAACGTTGCGCTGCCGACCATTGCCCGGGATCTGAACGCCAGCCCGGCGTTCTCGATCTGGATCGTCAACGGCTATCAATTGGCGATCACGATCTCGCTGCTGCCGCTGGCCTCGCTCGGCGAAATCATCGGCTATCGCCGCGTCTACCTGGCGGGGCTGTTGCTGTTCACGCTGGCGTCGCTGTTCTGCGCGCTGTCGCACACGCTGCCGCTGCTGACGGTCGCCCGCATCCTGCAGGGGTTTGGCGCTGCCGGAATCCTCAGCGTCAACACCGCGCTGGTTCGCTTCATCTATCCGCATTCGCAGCTCGGCCGCGGCATCGGCGTCAACGCGCTGGTGGTCGCGATCTCGGCCGCGGTCGGCCCGACCATCGCCTCGCTGATCCTGGCGGTCGGGACCTGGCCGTATCTGTTCGCCATCAATGTCCCGCTCGGCATCGTCACGCTGGCGCTGGGCTGGCGCTTCCTGCCGCACACCAGGCCGGCGGTTCACGCCTTCGACTGGCAGAGCGCCGCGATGAGCGCCATCGCGTTCGGGTTCGGCATCAGCGCGATCGACAGCGCCGGCCACGGCGGAGCGCTGTATCTCTGCGCGTTGGAGTTCGCCGTCGCCGCGGTCGCCTCGCATTTGCTGTACCGCCGGCAGCAGCATCTGCCCTCGCCGCTGCTGCCCGTCGACCTGCTACGAATTCCGATCTTCGCGCTCTCGATCGGCACCTCGATCGCCTCGTTCTGCGGCCAGATGCTGGCCTTTGTCGCGATGCCGTTCTATCTGGAAAACCATTTCGGATATTCGGCGGTGCAGATCGGCCTGTTGATCACGCCCTGGCCGATCGCGGTCGCATTCGCCGCCCCGCTCGCGGGCTGGCTGGTGGAACGCTATCCGGCCGGCCTGCTCGGCGGCATCGGCTTGCTGCTGTTCGCGACGGGATTGGGCACGCTGGCCTTGATGCCGGCCAACGCAACGCCGATCGACGTGATCTGGCGCATGGCGCTCGCCGGCGCCGGCTTCGGCCTGTTCCAGACCCCGAACAACCGCACCATGATCGCCGCCGCCCCGCGCGAGCGCTCGGGCGGCGCCAGCGGCATGCTGGGGACCGCGCGCCTGCTCGGACAGACCATCGGCGCCGCTTTGGTGGCGCTACTGCTGGCGCGCTATCCGGCTGACGGCACCCGGATCTCGCTGATGGTCGGCGTCGGCTTTGCCGTCGTGGGGGCCGTGCTCAGCACGCTCCGGCTATCCTCGGCCGGCAGCCGCGGCGCCGATCAGGTCCGGGTCCATGAGGGCCAGCGCCTGAAGGGGGAATGACGCCGCGTACAATGCGGATCGCATCGGGCCCCTCCACCGCCGCAAACAAAAAGGCCGGCTGTTCAGCCGGCCTTTCCATTTCGTTGCTCGGCTCGCGCCTCAGACCTTGACCATCGGCCCCTTTGAGGCCGGCCCCTTGGTGCCGCCTCCGCCGCCGTTGGGACCACCCTTCGGCGGCTTGCGCTTGCGCGGCGGCAGGTTCTCGGGCTTCGGTGTGACCGGGCCCTCGACATATTCGAAGCCGATCTTGTCCTTGGCGGCCGCCTCGTCCTTGACCAGGATGACGCGAACGTGTCCGCCGCCCTTGAGCTGGCCGAACAGCACCTCATCCGCGAGCGGCTTCTTGATGTGCTCCTGGATGATGCGCGCCATCGGCCGTGCGCCCATCTGCTCGTCATAGCCGTGCTCGATCAGCCAGGCCTTTGCAGGCTCGGACAGCTCGATCGTGACGTCGCGGTCGGCAAGTTGCGCCTCGAGTTGCAGCACGAACTTCTCGACCACCATGCCGATCACCTCGGCATTGAGGTGCGCGAAGGAAACGATCGCATCCAGCCGGTTGCGGAACTCCGGCGCGAACTGGCGATTGATCGCCTCGTGATCGTCGCCTTCCCGCTTCGAGCGGGTGAAGCCGAAGGCCTGCCGCGCAAGATCGGCCGCGCCGGCATTCGTGGTCATGATCAGGATCACGTTGCGGAAGTTGACCTGCTTGCCGTTGTGGTCGGTGAGCCGGCCATGATCCATGATCTGTAGCAGCACGTTGTAGAGATCCGGGTGCGCCTTCTCGATCTCGTCGAGCAGCACCACGCAATGCGGATGCTGGTCCACGCCATCGGTGAGCAGGCCGCCCTGGTCGAAGCCGACATAGCCGGGAGGCGCGCCGATCAGGCGCGACACGGTGTGCCGCTCCATGTATTCGGACATGTCGAAGCGCAGCAGCTCGACACCGAGCGACGCCGCCAGTTGCTTGGCCACCTCGGTCTTGCCGACGCCGGTCGGACCCGAGAACAAATAGCTGCCGATCGGCTTCTCCGGCTCGCGCAGGCCGGCGCGCGCCAGCTTGATCGACGCCGCCAGCGACTCGATCGCCTTGTCCTGGCCGAACACCGTGCGCTTCAGGGTCTGCTCGAGATGCTTCAGCACCTCGGCATCGTCCTTCGACACGCTCTTCGGCGGGATCCGCGCCATGGTCGCGATCGTGGTCTCGATCTCCTTGATACCGATCGTCTTCTTGCGCTTGCTCTCGGCGACCAGCATCTGCGCCGCGCCGGACTCGTCGATCACGTCGATCGCCTTGTCGGGCAGCTTGCGGTCGTGGATATAGCGCGACGACAGCTGCACCGCCGCCTCGATCGCCTCATTGGTGTATTTCAGCCGATGGTAATCCTCGAAATAAGGCTTCAGGCCCTTGAGGATCGCGATCGCGTCTTCCACCGTCGGCTCGTTGACGTCGATCTTCTGGAAGCGCCGCACCAATGCGCGATCCTTCTCGAAGTGCTGACGGTATTCCTTGTAGGTGGTCGAGCCCATGCAGCGGATCGTGCCCGAAGCCAACGCAGGCTTCAGCAGATTGGACGCATCCATCGCGCCACCCGAGGTGGCGCCGGCACCGATCACGGTGTGGATCTCGTCGATGAACAGAATGGCGTTCGGATGCGCCTCCAGCTCCTTCAGGACCTGCTTGAGCCGCTCCTCGAAATCGCCGCGATAGCGGGTGCCCGCGAGCAGCGTGCCCATGTCGAGCGAGAACACGGTCGCGGCCGCCAGCACTTCCGGCACGTCGCTGTCGACGATGCGCTTGGCGAGGCCTTCGGCGATCGCGGTCTTGCCGACACCGGCCTCGCCGACGAACAGCGGGTTGTTCTTCTGGCGGCGGCACAAGACCTGGATCGCACGGTTGATCTCGGCATTGCGGCCGATCACCGGATCGATCTTGCCGTCGCGCGCCTTCTTGTTGAGGTTGACGCAATAGGTCTCAAGCGCCTCGCCCTTCTTCTTGGCGTCCTCGTTGCCCTTGGTCTCGGTTTCCTCGTCGACGCCGCGCACCGGCCGCGCCTCGGACACGCCGGGCCGCTTGGCGATGCCGTGGCTGATGTAGTTGACGGCGTCGTAGCGCGTCATGTCCTGCTCTTGCAGGAAGTACGCGGCATGGCTCTCGCGCTCGGCGAAGATTGCGATCAGGACGTTGGCGCCGGTCACTTCCTCGCGACCGGACGACTGGACGTGAATCACCGCGCGCTGGATCACGCGCTGGAACCCGGCGGTCGGCTTCGCGTCATCGGCGCCGTCAGTCACCAGGTTTTCGAATTCGGTCTCGAGATAATTAACGAGGCTCGTCCTGAGCTTGTCGAGATCGACGCTGCAGGCCCGCATCACAGCCGCCGCATCCGAGTCATCGATCAGCGACAGCAGCAGATGTTCGAGCGTCGCGTATTGATGGTGACGCTCGTTTGCGATCGCCAATGCACGGTGCAGCGATTGTTCAAGGCTTTGGGAAAAAGTTGGCATTCGCGTCCTCTATGGCCCCCTGCCATCATGATCGCCATTACCGGGTCAGGCAATAACAACCTTCGTGATCGCCTTTGATATAGTTACGACGGATCGTGGCGAAAGACCGGTCCCGCGATGATGGTTTTCTTCTAAATTCGGGGCATCGGGGCGTCGCGCGGCGGCGCCCCGTGATCGTACGGGAACGCCGTTCACCACCATCAAAAACCGCAATGCAAGACCCGTTCCGCGCCCCGCGGCGGGTCAGTCGTTCCAGCGAGCTATTTCTTTTCCATCACGCATTGCAGTGGATGCTGATGCTTGCGCGCGAAGTCCATGACTTGCGTCACTTTGGTCTCGGCGATCTCGTAGGTAAAAACGCCGCACTCGCCGATCCCGTGGTGGTGAACGTGCAGCATGATCTTGGTCGCCGCCTCGGCGTCCTTGTTGAAGAATCGTTCCAGCACGTGAACGACGAACTCCATCGGCGTGTAGTCGTCGTTCAGGATCAGGACGCGGTACAGGTTCGGGCGCTTGGTCTTCGGCTTGACCTTGGTGATGACCGAGGTCGACGGGCCGCCGCCCGTCCCATTGCGGTTGTCATCATTGCTCATTTTCGGCGCCGGCGCGGCGGCCACCGCCGGCATCGACGAAACCGGCTCGGAAATCGGGACTGTCAACGTGGATCGCAACATGGCTCAGGCGTTCGAATTCCCCAAGGGAAGCCGGATGGCGGAAAACCCGGATGGCAGTTGGACGGTGGTCGCGATTGCCGCAAGACTGATCGCGGAACCCCCAGCAATGCTTTCCAGATTGCCGCTCCCGGTCCGATCCGGCGGCCGGATCGACCTCCCGAATATGGGCCTCGCGAGGCCCTGCCGCAAGCGCAGACCCGGCGCGGCCCACCGGTCCGATTCCCGGCGCGGCAACCCTCGGAAGGTTAATCATTTCTGCCTGATTTGACAAAGGAGTCGGGCGGCCAATTTAGACGTCATTGAGGATAGCCAGCGCTTTTGCCCGGCTTTTGAGCCTCCCCCGCGCCACCCTGCCGGGTTTCCCGCGCCCGATTCACCATCTGTTTAGCGGCGCCGGTCGAGATGCCACCGCAATTCATTTCGACGAGAGTGCCATGCTTGGTTCAGCCATTTCCGATCGCGTCTGCGCGGTTGCTCGCCGGTTTTCCAGGGCAAATAACGGCAATGTCGCGGTCATCTTCACCTTCGCAATGCTGCCTCTCCTCGCTTTCGTGGGAGCCGCGATCGACTATACCCGCGCCAACAACGCCCGCTCCGCGATGCAGGCGGCGCTCGATTCGACCGCGCTGATGCTGTCCAAGGATCTGACCATGGGCAACATCACGGCCGCGGAGATCCCGAGCAAGGCGCAGACCTATTTCACCGCGCTTTACACCAACAAGGACGGCCAGGGCATTTCCGTCACGGCCAACTACACCACCCCGACCTCGAGCGCGGCGGCCAACATTCTGCTGGGCGGATCCGGCTACATCAAATCCGATTTCATGCAGCTGGCCGGTTTTCCGACGCTGGGTTTCAAGAGCTCGACCACCACCACCTGGGGCAACGTCAAGATGCGCGTCGCCCTCGCCCTCGACAACACGGGATCGATGTCGGACGACAACAAGATCACCGCGCTGCGCAACGCGGTGGCCGGAACCGGCGGACTGATCGACCAGCTCAGCGCGCTGAGCAAGAACAATGGTGACGTCTATATCTCCATCATTCCGTTCGAGAAGGTCGTCAATGTCGGCACCAGCAATGTCGGCCAGAGTTGGATCGACTGGACCGACTGGCTCAATCCCCCGACCACGCAGCCCGCCAACGGCACCATGCAGGCAAGTCTGCCGATGAACTGGCACGCGGTCGGACCAGGTGCGCGATGCCCGTGGACCAACAGCAATGGCGGCTTCACCTGCCAGAAGAGCCCGACCAATACGGGCAATGCGAACTACATCCCCTCGAGCGGGACCTATTCAGGCTACATCTGCCCCAGCGTCGATGCGAACTCCTACACGCGCTACAACGGCTGCTGGGTGAGCACGCAGGTCGGCACCGGCGTGTTCTGCAGCGGCTCGACGTCGTGCAGCTGTCCGAAGAATTCTTCCGGTAACGATGTTTCCGGCTGCAGTTGCGGCACCTCCGGCGGCGTCTATCAATGCACCGGCAAGCTGTACACCCACGACTGGACGCAGCCCGGTCCCAACGACACGGCCGACAACCAGGGCCAGCCCCGGGTCAGCGCCGTCGTCGGATGGACCAACAATCAATGGACCTCGACCAACCAGATCCCCACCGTGAAGAACGACTGGCGGCAAGCGTCCACCAACCCGATCGGCAACTGGACGGGCTGCATCGCCGACCGCACCCAGCCGAACGATGCGACCGGCGTGCTGCCGGCGTCATCCGACGTCACCACGCTGTTCCCAGCCAATGAGCTGTTTGAGAACGGCTACTCCTACTGCAGCAGCAACTCCTCGCCGCAACTCGAGCCGATCATTCCGCTGAGCTACAACTGGACCGCGCTCAAAAATGCGGTCAACGCGATGCAGCCGACCGGCGGCACCAACCAGGCGGTCGGCCTGGCGTGGGCATGGCAGTCTCTGCTGGTGGGCGGCCCCTTGAACACGCCGGCGGAGGACTCCAACACGACCTACAACCGGGTCATCATTCTCTTGTCCGACGGTCTGAACACCGAAGACCGCTGGCCCGAATATGGCGACGGCCGGACCCAGGCCTCCGGCAACCCGATCGACGCCAGGCAGGCCCTGCTGTGCCGAAACCTGCAGGCCGCGAAGGACTCCAGCGGCCAGCCGCTGTACACGATCTACACGATCCAGGTGAACACGCACTCGCCCGCCGATCCGACCTCGACCGTCCTGAAGAACTGCGCCAGCACGCCCGACAAATTCTTCATGCTGACCAGTTCGACCCAAATTCTGACGACGTTCAACACGATCGGAACCGCCCTCAGCAAGCTGCGACTGGCGAAATAGCCGCCCGCTTCAGGCACAACAAAAAGCCCGGCCAAACGGCCGGGCTTTTCGCTTGTCTTGGTCGGCGACGCTTACTGGGCGGCGGGCGCGAACTTGGAGATCAGGCCCTCATAGGGCTTGAAGGTCTGCTTGGCGCAGTCGCTGTAGAGGCCGGCGATCTTCTGCGATTCCGCGACGAAGGTCTCGTAGGACGAGCGCAGGTACTCGGTCTGGGCCTCAAGCGCCTTGTCCAGCGACTTCACGCCCGACAGCTTCTCGACGAACGACTTGGTGTCCTCAAAGGACTTCTTGGCATAGTCGCCATAGGCGGTGGCGATGGCCTGAACGCCGCTCTGCAGGTTGTTCGCCGACGCGGTGACCGACTCGAAATGCTCTTTGCCGTAGTTCTGAATGTCTTCGATCTTGACCATGGATGGAATTCCTTTTCCCAGACTTGAAGGCGCAAATTCCCATTGCCGGGAAGCTCCCGGCCCCCTGACGCCGATAGCAATATCGCATCGCACAATATAGTCAACAAATATTGTGCAACGCACAAATCACACAACCCCGAATCTCCGGCATTTGCGATAAACCCCGGGGGACTACGCAACGGTTGCTTAATCTTTTGGAAACTCGGCCCGCCTAACCTGATTCCCGGACTTTGTTCGCCTTCCGACAGACAGCCTCGAAAGCTGTTTGTGAACAACACCTTAGCTAGAAGAGCGACCTGAGCCGCCACGTGGGCCGATGGTTCTGCCCGAAGTGGCTTGTTGCGCAGGCAAGGATCGATGGCCGCCGGGCACAATTTCGCCTCACGAGCCAGTGATCTAGATAGAAATTGGGACGGGGAAGTAGATGCTTCGAACAACCTTGGCCTCCTCGCGGGCGCTGCGAGTTGGCGTTCTTGGGCTCGTAACCGTCACGACGGCGATCCTGATCACGAGTGATAGCGCCGAGGCGCGCCGTCACCGGCGCCACTACGCCCGTCACCACCACAGCCAGGAAGCGCGCGAGAGCTACAGCCCGCAATTCGCGTCGATCATCGTCGACGGCAACACCGGTTCGGTGCTGACCGCCACCAGTCCCGATGGCCTGCGCCACCCCGCCTCGCTGACCAAGATCATGACGCTCTATCTGCTGTTCGAGCGCCTCGATTCCGGAAAGATGAAGCTCGACACCGAAATGCCGGTGTCCGAGCATGCCTCCGAACAGGACCCGACCAAGCTCGGCCTGCGGCCCGGCTCGACCATCAAGGTCGAAGACGCCATCAAGGGCCTGGTCACCCGCTCGGCCAATGACGCCGCGGTCGTGATCGCCGAGGCGATCGGCGGCAGCGAAGACGATTTCGCCCGGATGATGACCCGCAAGGCCCGTGCGCTCGGCATGAGCCGGACCGTCTATCGCAACGCCTCCGGCCTGCCCAATGATGAGCAGGTGACGACGGCGCGCGATCAATCGACCCTCGGCCGCGCGATCCAGGACCGCTTCCCGCGCTATTACCGCTACTTCTCGACCTCGGTGTTTAACTTCCGCGGCCAATCGATCCGCAACCACAACCATCTGCTCGGCAACGTCGAGGGCGTTGACGGTATCAAGACCGGCTACACCCGCGCTTCCGGTTTCAACCTCGTGACCTCGATGCGTCGCGGCAATCGCTTCCTGGTCGGCGTGGTGCTCGGCGGCCGCAGCGGCGGCTCGCGTGACGCCATCATGCGCAACCTGCTCGCCGAGAACGTCGGGAAGGCCGCGACCACCCGCACCGCCGCCGCGATCACCGAACGCAATCCGGCCGACGCCAATGTCGAGGTCGCCGACGCGGATAATGCGCGCGCGCCGGACACTTCGCCTGCCGCGGCGTCGGAGCCCGCCGCAACGGCTGCGATGCAGGCGCCGCGCCCGGCCAGCAAACCCTCGCTGATGGCGGCGGCCGCCGCCGCGCTGCCGCCGCTCCCGGTCAAGCCGGAGCCGCAGGCCAAGCCCGAGCCGGCGCCGCTGACCTCAGGCGTGATCCAGACCCAGCCGATCGCCGCGATCCCCGGCTCGGCTGAACCGATGAAGCCGGTCAAGGTGAAGACGGTGCAGGTCAAGGCCGGCCAGATCAAGCTCGCCGCGGCCGGCCCGGCGCAGTCCGCGCCCCCGATCACCAACACGATCCCCGCGCGCGGCGAAGTCCCTGAGACCTCCAATGCGATGATGGCGCGGGCCGCCGAGACCAGCCGGCCCGAAATGCCGCCGCAGCCGGCCAATTTCGGCACCGGCAACGGCATCCTCGGCGTGCTGCCGGCCTCGGCCGTGCATGCACCTGCTGCTCCGGCATCGCAGGCCGTGGCGTCGATTGAACCCGCCACTCGCAGCGTGCAGGCCGCCCCGCCGACCAGCTCAGCAAAGCCGAGCGCCGCCCACACCGGCTGGATCATCCAGGTTGGCGCGCTGGAGTCCGAAGGCGAGGCCAACAAGCGCATCGACCTCGCGCGCAGCTCGGCCCGCGGCCTGCTCAGCAAGGCGGATCCGTTCACCGAGGTGGTCGCCAAGGATAATCGCAAGCTCTATCGCGCCCGCTTTGCCGGCCTCGAGCGCGATCAGGCCGAGGCGGCTTGCAAGACGCTGAAGCGCGCCGAGATCTCCTGCATCACCGTTCGCAACTAATCGTCGGCATCAGCTGATTTCAAACGGCCGGCGCCGCAAGCGCCGGCCGTTTTGTTTTTGCCGTCGCGAAACGGCCGGCCGGCCACGCGCGGCACGACCATGAAACTTCTCGTCAAGATTTTACGGTTAAGTTTTCCCGAAAGAGCGATCGGCCACGCCGGACAGCGGCGGGCCAGACGGGGCATCAATCAGAAACGGAAGGCGGCTCTCGGCTGTGGCGTTGGTAGCGTAGCCGGAGTTAGAGATGCGTGCGAAGCAAAGTATCCTTGGCCTCGTTCACACGGGCCGCGAGGTACGTCGAGCCCCCCTGGTCGGGATGGAGTTTCTTCATCAGGGTACGGTGGGCCCGGCTGATGTCGTCGCGCGACGCTCCCGGCTGCAGGCCAAGGATCTGATAGGCCTCCTCGTTCGTCATTTTGCCACCCGACGCCGCACGGCCCTGCCCCCGTGCCCGGTCGCCCTGTGCGTCCTGACGCCAGGCGGGAAAACGGCGGTCCAGATAGCTTTCAAGTAGCGCGACGCTCTCGGCGTCGAAGCCCGGGACCATCGCCAATAGCTGCGACAGGTCGAACTCGTCGAGCATGCGGCCGGCCTGCGGTCCGGCCACGATCTGGCCCCTGAGCACGCCGCTGCCGTGATCGAGGCTCATATCGAGATATTGCGAGCGCACCCGCGAGCTTTGTCCCTGGCTGCGCGAACCGCCGAACATGCCGCCCAGATTGGGAAATCCGGTGCTTCCGAACGGCGACCAGCCGAGCAGTCCGGCGCCGAAGATGCCGAGCGGAATTGCCACTGCCAGTTCGCCCCGCACGCCGGTAAAGGCCGCGACCGCCAGTGCGAGCACGCCGCCACCGATCTTGATCGCGCGCGCAAGCACGGCGGGATTGGCCGCACGAAACATCTGCAGCGCGGAATAAAGGACGACAACGGCGACGACGCCAGCGATCAGGGTTGGCATGTCCGGAATATAGGCGGCCCGGCGGCAAAAAGCATGCGAAGCTTCGTCTCACCGGCATCAGGCGGAGCCTGACGCGACGCGGCGCTATTTCATCTGACCGATCAGCTTCGCCGCGCCGCTCGCGGTCTTGGCCAGTTGCAGCAGCGCCTCGCGGCCGCCGGCGGCATAGGCCGCGGCGGCACGCAGCAATTCGCGGAGCTGCGCGGCCGCGCCGGGATCGAACCTGCACCATGCACCGCCGGTCAGCCGGGCGACCTCGCGAAATGTCTGCTCGGCGGTCGCGTCGTGCCCCTCCTGGAACATGAAGACCGGCACCTTGAGCAGGCCGAGCTCGCCGGCTTTGGCGCAGAGATCGTCGGCGCTTTCCTCCATCGCGTCGCCGACGAACACCAGCGCGCGCACCCCTGCCTCGACCGCCTCGCGGCGCGTCTCGGACAGCACCTTGCCGATCTGGGTATTGCCGCCCTGGCAATCGATCTTGCTCATCAGCCGCGCGAGCTGCGCGCTGTCGGAGATCCAGCCCGACGCGCGGCACTCATTGAAGCCGCGATAATAGACGAGGCGGATATCGAGACTGCCGAGCGAGCCGGCCTCGCGGAACATGTCCGCCTGCAGCGTGCACGCCATGTCCCATGTCGGCTGCCGGCTCATCGTGGCGTCGAGCGCGAACACCAGCCTGCCGCGGGCGCCGGCGCGATGCGGCGACATCGCCCGCGCCTTGGCGACGAATGCCGCGATGTCGTTCGCGCTGGATGTCGGCACGCCAGGCGCATGAGCCGGGCGTATATCGTTTCCGGATGTCGGTTTGATCGTCTTGCCGGCCATCAGCGCTTGCCTCGTACAGCAAACACTATGTGGGCCGCGGCAGCGGATTGGTCAACGTGACGGGCCAGCCTGGATCCCGGGCCGCCCGGTCAATTCGTGACCGATGGATCCTTCTTCGTCTCGGTCTTGGTCAGCGAGAGCGACTTCTTGAGCTTGTCGGTCAAGGTCTGAGGTTTCTCGACCGGCACGTAGAGCGAGACGGGACCCGGCTCCAGAATCTTCGGCGGCGCATTCCTGGTGTCGACCGGCGCGACAGCGCTGTCGGTGTCGGCCAGGAATTTATCGAGCATGGCCTGGATCGAGTCCTTGGCCTTCTCGGGCCCGGTGTCCCGCATGTCGTTGTGCTGGAAGTTGGTGTTGACCACGGTGATGCCGGCCTTCTCGCATTCGTCGGCATCGGGAACGACACCCGGATCCGGCTTGAACTGCGAGTCATGCGAACGGAACGACAGGATCTTGAACTTGCCGTCGGTCATGAACGGCACGCGCAGATTGTCCAGCGTCACGACCTTCTTGATCTCGTCCGGATACTGCTTGGCGAAATACATCGCGATGTCGCCGCCATTGGAATGGCCGACCATCGTCAGCTTGCTGTAGTCCGCGTTCGGCTGGCGCTTCTTCATCTCCTCGATCGCGAACTTGATGTTGGTGATGCCGCGCTGGTACTGCGGCAGGCGGCCGACATAGAGCTCGCCGACCTTGGTTACCATCGGTCCGTCCGACGGCAGGTCGTTCTGAATGCTGATGGTCAGATAGCCGCGCGCCGCGAACACGTTCGCGAGGAAGGAATATTCGGTGAATTTGACGGTATTGCCATGATTGAGGATCGCAACCGGCAGCGTGATCATGCCAGCGTCGGCCTGCATCTCCTTGTCGAAGCGCACGGCAACGTCGACCGCGACCGGCCGCTCATCGCGCGTCGGGTCCTTGAACATGAGAGTTTCGTGACGGATCGCCCACTTGCTCGCGGTGAAATAGGCCGCCGTGATCACCACGGAGAGAGAAAGCAGAACGAGAATTCCACGCTTCATGACGTCCTCGAGGTGCCCGCCTTTTCAGGGCTATTCTTGGCCGGAGACTCTTCGGCCTCCTTTTGAGAATATATGTCACGGCGCTGTGACAGGAAGTCTAAAAGTTGGGACTTCGCAGCACGTTCATTGTGCGGTGCACACAACCTTTGTGCATTCGCTTCCAGCGCCATGGCTCTGCGGCACGATAATACCTCAAGACCAGCCGATAGGAGCGAGAACGCGGCTGGCTTGGGAAAACCGGATCTGGCCAGCTTTGTTCCGGCATATTGGCGACGGAGTGGCCGAAAACCCCGCAAGACTACCGTGCTTCTGCACCCTCCAAAAGTGACGATCGTCACCTGCTGCGCGCCAGCCGCCCTGGAACCTGCCCGAGGGAGTGCCCGGCGGCCTAGCTGCCGATGATGTCGTCGACTTCCAGCGGCTTGTCGACCTGGCTGAACCATTCGGCCCGGTTGGCGGCCCGGCGGCGGCCGCGCTCGTCCAGCGGAAGCTTGAGCTGGCGCAACAGGCTCATCACCTCCTCGCGGGCGGTGACGTGGCCGAGGCTCGGGCGGGTGCCGAGCGTCGCCTCGTCGATGTCGTCGAGCGCCGTCAGCCCGCGCGGGAAGAATTCGCGATAGACCACCCGCTCGGCAAAGCCGTCGACCGAACGGAACCCGAGCTGCAGCGACAGCTGCTTCAGGCCGTCGGCGACCAGCTGCTTGTTGCGCGAGCCGAGCATCGACAGGCGGTTGCGCACCACGATCCAATCGGTCGAGGCGCCGTCGAGCTGGCGGCGCTTGCGCCTGGTGTCGCGCACCATCTCCGCATAATGGCTCTCGCCGGTCACCGCATAGGTCGCGGGATCGACGGTGCCGAGCACGTCGAAATCGAGGAAGCTGTCGTTGATCGGCGTCACCAAAGTGTCGGCCATCGAATGCGCGAGCCGCATCAGGTAGCTGTCCGCGCCCGGGGTATCGATGACGATGAAATCATAGGCGCGTTCCACCGCGCTCACCGCGGCCATGAACTGCTGGAATTCCGCGTTCTCGTTCTCCTCGATCTGCATCGTCTCGCCGTACTTGATGCAGTGGTGGGCGGGGAGCTCGAGGTCGAGCCCGGTGCGTCGCGCCCAGGCCTGGCGATTGCCGATGTAGCGGGTGAAGCTCTGCTGGCGGCAGTCGAGATCGATGCTGGCGACGCGCTGCCCGGCCTTCAGCAGCGCGACGGCGATATGCAGGGCGGTGGTCGACTTTCCCGATCCACCCTTCTCGTTGCCCAGCACAATGACATGTGCGGAGCCGGATTGACCCTGACGAGCCTGCACCAACATGATTCAAATCCCGTCAATGATTTTCAAAGCGAGCGCCGCTGCGGTCAAGTGAAATGCATCGCCGCGACAGGAAATCAATTGCGGCCGTGCTTAATGACGAACCGATCAAGCAAGAATGCTGCGTCGATCGGCGGCACGGCAGCTGTGATCCACGCGCGTCCGAGATCGGGTAAGGCTTGTCGCGGCAGTTTGCCGATAGCGGTTCGGACTTGGTAAGCTGCGTGACCTGCCGAACGCCAACCCGTCCCACCCAGATTCGTCCCCACCCGGATTGCCCCACGAGCCCGAGACCAGATGCCGAGAAATCCCACCGTCGTCCGTACCGTCCCCGCCCTTCGTCGCGCCGTCGACGCCCTGCGCGCCAAGAAGGCGACCGTCGCGCTGGTCCCAACCATGGGAGCGCTCCATGACGGCCATGTGTCGCTGGTGCGCCTCGCCAAGCGCCGCGCCAAGCGGGTCGTCGTCTCGATCTTCGTCAACCCGACCCAGTTCGCACCAACCGAAGATTTCGGCTCCTATCCGCGTACCTGGAAGGAAGACGTCGCCAAGCTCGCCGCCGAGGGCGTCGACCTGATCTGGCATCCCGAGGTGAAGGCGATGTACCCGGACGGCTTCGCCACCAGGATCGTGCCGGAGGGGCCGGCCACTGCCGGGCTCGAGGATCGTTTCCGGCCGCATTTCTTCGGCGGCGTCGCCACCGTGGTCGGCAAGCTCTTCACCCAGGTCCGGCCCGACGTCGCGATCTTCGGCGAGAAGGACTTTCAGCAGCTCCGGGTCGTCACCCAGATGGCCGCGGACCTCGACCTCGGCGTCAAGGTGATCGGATCCAAAACGGTGCGCGAGCGCGACGGTCTCGCGATGTCGTCACGCAACGTCTACCTCTCGCCGGAGGAACGGCGCGCCGCCCCCGAGCTTCATCGGGTGATGAAGGAGACGGCCGGCCGCCTGCGCGCCGGCGAGGATACCGCGACCGCAATGGCCGACGGCGCCGCGGCGATCACCAGGGCCGGCTTCGTGCTCGATTATCTCGACGTGCGCCACGCCGCCTCCCTGGCGCCGATCGGCTCACTGAAGGACGGCCCGATGCGGATGCTGGTGGCGGCAAAGCTCGGCAGCACGCGCCTGATCGACAACATCCCGGTCTGAAGCAGGATCCGGAAAGTGTGATGCGGTTCATGCGCAAACGAGGTTCGAGCCTGTAATGAGGGTCGGCCTCATCTGCGCGACCGACGCGCGGATGATCGCGCCTTTCAGAGGCGATCAAAATGATCGGTTACTTCAGGCAAGGCATTGCTTTCGGCATCGCGCTCGCGGCCGCCGGCCTGGCGCAAGCACAGACCCGGCCGCCGGTCGGCGGGGTCAATTCGGCGCCCGGCGCGATGATCTTCTATGTCGCGCATGGTGCGCCCGATGCGTGCGGCCCGGGCTGCTCGGACTGGATCGCCGCCGAGGGCGCGGTGCAATGGGACACCTACAAGCGCCTGCTGGCGATCCTCGACCGGCAGAACGGCCGCAAGCTGCCGGTGGTGATCAACGTCAAACCCGGGTCCGACCTCACCGTCGCCGCCAGCCTCGGCCGCATCCTGCGCGGTCGCGGCATCGACGCGGCGGTGGCGGCGACCGAGGTCGAGGCATGCGACGGAAAATCCGAGGAGGAATGCTTTGCGCTGAAGCGGCCCGGCGGCCCGCTGGATGCAAAGGAAAAGCTCTCCAGTGTACCCTGCGAGCTTGCATGTGTATTGATGCTTGCGGGCGGGGTGCATCGCAGCCTGCCGGCCGGCAACCGCGTCATCCTGACCGCAAGGATGCAGATCTACGACCGGCTCGCACCCAACGTCTCTGCCGAGCACCGCGACAGCCTCACGACAATCTTCACCGATCAGTTCCGCAGATATCTCAGCGAGATGGGGATCGACCATGAACTGTTCGACGTCACGGCCGACAAGGCGGGTGGCCGTTATGTCGAGGTCCCGGCCTCAGAATGGGCCCGGCTGCATCTCGTGACCCAGTGATCCCGGATCACTGCCGCTCGATTGCTCAGAGCAATCGGATTGCTTACAGCAAGCCGAGGTCGCGCAACTCGCGGCGCATCGGCTCGGGCATCGATGCCACGCTGGCCGCGCTCGACTTGGTGAGATCGGTCGGCGCGGAGTCCGCGGTCAGGTAGCGCCAGCCCTGGAACGGCCGCATCGGCCGCGGCGAGACCGCGATCACCTTGGGCTGCATCACCAGCCGGCAACGGCCGATACCGTCCTTGTCGCGGAACGGCTCGATGGCGATGATCTTCTCGCGCGCGGCGATCTCGCCGCGGATCACCCAATAGAGCGAGCCGCCGGCAAGGATCTCCTCCTCGCGCTTCGGTGTCATCCGCGTGATGTGGACGTGACGGAGCGGCAGGCCCTTTTTCTTCGCAGTCGCCATCCGTTCGGCAACCCAGCCCTTGAGTTCCTTGACGGAGTCGCAACCGACGGCGAGCTTGATGAGATGAAGCGGCATGTGCCGGATGTAGCGGCCGGCGCGCGCTTTGAAAAGGGAGCGCTCTCCGCGGCGGTGGATATCGGGACTACAAGCGCATTTCGAGCGAAGCGAAGCCGGAACAGTGCAATGACGGCGGCTCAAGCCGTCGTCATCACGCTCATTGTTCGTTCGCAGCCGCCGGTGCGCTGGCGGCGGCTGGAGGCGGTGCCGGAGCTGCCGGGGCCGGCGCGATCTGGACCGGGCGCTTCGCTGCCGGCGGCCGCTTCGGGGCTGCAGGGGGCGGCGCGGCGGCGGCGCGCGCGGCCGGTGCGGCTGCGGCCGGCTTCGCCGGTTCGGGCGTCATGATGCTGACCGGCGGCGTGTTCGCCGAGCTCGGAAACTCCGCGTTGGTCGGCTTGCCGGTGGGCAATGACTGCGGCAGCGCCGCGACCAGGCCGGCGGCGGCCGACGCCTGGGCGCCGGCTGGCGCGTTCCAGGACCCCGCGTAGCGCGTGATCAGGTTCTCGTAGGTCCGCTCGTTCATGTTGGCGATGATCTGATGGTTGTCGCCGAGCGAGCGGAACGCGGGGCATGCGGTCGGCGTGCAGTGGTCGCGCGCCATCAGCGCATAGGCCACCAGGCCGTAGCGGTCATGCTCGATGGCGCGGCGCAGCGCCAGCAACTCGGTGGTCGAATTGCGCTCGGCGGTCGCGAGATCGCCCAGCGCGGTCAGGCGCGAGACCTGCGCCGCCGCGTAGCTGACCGCTGCGGCCGCCGTATCCGATGAACCGAACAGCACCTTCTCGCAGGCGTTGAGAACGGCGTCTCCGGCGAGGTCGTCGACGCAGGCCAGCGCCGGCACCGTCTGGCTGGCCAATTGCGCCGTCCGCGTCTCCGCCGGCGCCGCCTGCCCGCCCGGGCCGAAGCCACGTATCGTCGCGGCGACCGCAACCGCGATCGACAGCAGCGTGATCACGGTCAGCGCGCCGTTGGCGACGGATTTTTCCGCACGCAGCAGCGTAACCAGTACGACGATCCCAAAGAACCCCGCGGCGGCCAGCGTCAGCCACATCGGGAAGGTCGGTGAGCGCCAGATCTGATCCAGCGAGGAAGCCCAGTTCATGCGCGATGTCCCTCAACGCAGCGTAAGCACAATCCGCGACGGCGAACGCCGCCACCCCGACGTCCAACCTTCAGCACAATGGATCTGCGAACAGGGCCTTTTGACGGCGGCGGCGCGGAACCCGCGCCAGCCGCCGGCTTGCGCACAATTCCTTCAGGACAGCGCGAGCTGACTCTCCTTGGCCACCCGTTCGAAAGCTTCAGTCGAGCTCTTGATGCGATACTGGCAGTCGTCACCGTCGGTCGGCAGCAGACGGATCACTTGATAGGTGCCGCTCGCGGCGGGGCGCGCCACGTTGCTGGCCGTGAAATAGACGGTCTCGCCAATCGAGTACTTATGCTTCAACGCCCTCTCCATTTTCTTAGAGATTGCTGGCTGAGCTGACAGTCCCGATAGCTCAGGCCGGCATTTTGAGAACCCTGCGGCAAGCTAGCACATCGCACCTCCCCAAATCCAGCTAGATTGGGGCATAGCGAAGGTACGATTTTTGCAGGTTTTTCAGAGCGATAGGCAGCAATTTGCGTGCCAGCCGGAAATTGCCCGCCGAGCCCGGCCGGAACCCTGATTCCACCGCTCAGGCGGTGTGAGGCAGCTTGCCGTCCGGGCTCGCGCCATCGACCGCAGCCGGAAGTTGCTGGGCGAGCACCTTGGACAGCTGGTCCACCGGAATGTTGAATTTGGCGGCGAGTTGCTTGACCGTGTCGCTGCCGAGCACCTGCTGGAGCTGCTCAGCCGTGATCGGCAGGTTCTGACCGGTACCGATCCAGGATTTGACCTGCTCGCCGAGCCCGGCCTGCTCGAGCTTGGCGACAATCGCGGACAAGCCGCCCTGCCCGCCATTGCCAAGAACCTCGCCGAGCACGACAGGGATCACCGCCGCGCCAAGCTGGCCAAGCATGCCTTTCAGCTCCGGCGAATTCTCCAGGGAATCGAGAATGCCCATGGTCTAAGTCCTTTCACGACTTGCGAAACCAGCCTTGCCGGATTCGACGCCCTTGGCCCGGCGGCGTCAAGCCGCGATCTTCGCGACCGCTGTCACAATTCGGAATCAGACGTGCTCGAATCGATCGATCCGCAGGGTCTCGGCAATGCCGTCGCGGGTCCATTCGGCAAACGCCGGCAGCGCCATCATGGCATCGACATAGTGCTGCGCCTCGGCCTGCACCGGGATCGCGTAGGTGCGGAAGCGATGCACCACGGGGGCATACATCGCGTCCGCCGCAGTGAACGCGCCGAACAGGAACGGACCCTGCTTGCCGTAGCGCGCATGGCACTCTGCCCAGATCTCCTGGATCCGCGCCACGTTGGCGCGCGCATCGTCGGAGAGCGCGACGGCGCGGATCGGCCGGTGCAGGTTCATGCCGCATTCGTTGCGCAGCGGCATGAAGCCGGAATGCATCTCCGCCGAGATCGCGCGGGCATGCGCGCGCGCGACGCGATCCGCAGGCCACAGCTTCGCCTCGGGAAATCTCTCGGCGAGATATTCGATGATTGCCAGCGAGTCCCACACCGTGACGTCGCCATCGATCAGCGTCGGCACCTTGCCGGCCTTGCTGAAAGAGAGGATGCGGTCCTTGTCGGCCTGGTCCGTGTAGAGCGGAATGAAGACCTCTTCGAACGGGATGTTGTTGGCGCGGAGCGCCAGCCAGGGCCGCATCGACCATGACGAATAGTTCTTGTTGCCGATGACGAGCTTGAGCATGTCCGGGGAATCCTGTTGCCACGTTAGTTTGCCATAGTGCATTGCACGCGTTCAACCTGTACATGACGCGGATGCGGCCCGGCGCGGACAGTCGGCCGCGCGCTCACGAAGGAAGGCAACATGACCGGCTATTGGACCGACATCCTGGCCGTCGGCTTCTTTGCGCTGGAATGGCTGGTCTACGCCATCACGCTGGAGCACACCGCGTATGGGCGCGACAGCCTGTCGGCGCGGATGCACGTCTATCGCGAGATCTGGGTGCGGAATCTGCTCAACCGCGACGCACGGATGGTCGACATGCAGATCATGGCCAGCTTGCAGAACGGCACCGCGTTCTTTGCCTCCACCAGCCTGATCGCGATCGGCGGCGCGCTGGCGCTGTTGCGCGCCACCAATGACGCGCTCGCCGTGCTCGGCGCGCTGCCGGTCAACCTCACGCCCTCGCCCGCTTTGTGGGAGGTCAAGTGCATCGGGCTGATCCTGATCTTCATCTACACTTTCTTCAAATTCGCCTGGGCCTATCGCCTGTTCAACTATGTGGCGATCCTGTTCGGCGCGATGCCGCCGGCCGACCAGCGCGATACGCCGGAGGCGGAGGCCCATGTGATCCGCACCACGCGGCTGTTCGAGACGGCAGGCCGGCACTTCAACCGCGGCCAGCGCGCGTTCTTCTTCGCGCTCGGCTATCTCGGCTGGTTCGTCAGTCCCTGGGTGCTGTTCGTCACGACAGCCGCGGTCGTGATCGTGATCTGGCGCCGGCAGTTCGCCTCGAACGCCTGGCAGGCGATGGGAAGCTGACGCGCCCCCTTGTCTACGACGCGAAATCGCGCGGGCTGAAATCGAGGTCGAGCACCTTCCATTCGCCGTAGCGATCCCGCGGCAGCATCGCATAGGGCTGGCAGGCCTGCAGCGCATCGGTCGCGCTCTTCAGCAGCAGCGGCCCCTTTTCCGAGGCGGTGGCCTCGATCAGCAAGGGCTGCGCGGCGAGCTTGCCGTCGGGCTTCATGAACACCCTGAGCTTGATCTTCACGTCGTCGCCCGTGCTCAGCGTCGGCGGGAGTTTCAGGCAGGTCTTCAGATGACGGCGGAATTCGGCGACCACGCTCGAGCCGACGTCGGCCTGCTCGGTGGCGGCTGCGTCGAAATTGTCCTTGCCGGGTCCGGGGCCGGACGGCGCGCTGGCGGGCGGCTTCACGGAGATGTCGGGCGGCAGGCCGAGCATGACATTGTATTTGACCGAAAGATCAGGCTCGGGCTGCGCATAGGCAGGCGACGACGCCGCCGCCTGTTGCTGCGCCGTTGGCTGGGGCATCGGTGGCGTTTGCGGTACCGGCGGCGCGGGCGGCGGCTCGGCCGCGGCATGTTGCGGCGCCGGGCTGGGCTTGGGCGCCGGCGGCGTCGACTGCTTCTGCGGCGGCTGCCGTGGCGCGTTCTGCTGTGGCGCGGCCGCCTGGGCCGATGGTTCGGGCTTGGCTGAATCCACCGGCTTGTCGAGCGACGGCAACTGCAACTCGGGCGTCGGCGACGGGCTCGGTGCCGGTTCGGACTTGGTCTCGACCTCGGACCTGGCGACCTCCTGCGGCGTCACGATCTCGACCGGCACCGTGTCAGCGGCGACGGGATCGAATTGATGGACCTCCGAATAAAGGAAAATCAGCCCGAGCAGCATCAGGTGCACGAACACCGACGCCATCAGATCCGCGTTTGGCCGAAATTTCATCCCACTCGATCAGATCAGTGATGTCTCTCCCCGCCGATGACAATACCGGTCGGAACCCGCCTGCCTCAATCCCCATTCGGTCCAAAGCTGCAATCGGCCAGCGGGGCATTAGCATGATCGGGATCAGGACCCAGCCATTTTTCCGAGACTTGATGCTCAGGTAAAGACCCCATGCGTCGCGGGGCGATCATCGCGCGTCGGCGCTCCCGATCGCCGAGATTTCGCGCATGTCGTCAATCGACAGCTCGAAATCGAAGATGTCGATATTTTCCTGCAGCCGCTCGAGCTTCGAGGTGCGCGGGATCGCGGAGACATTTTGTTGCACCAGCCAGCGCAGGCAGACCTGGGCAGCGGTCTTGCGGTAGCGGTCGCCGATCCGCGCCAGCGCGCGGTCGCCCTTGACCCGTCCCTTCGCGATCGGACTGTAGGCAACGCATGCCATGCCGTGGCGTCGACAGGTCTCGATCACATCGGCCTGGTCGAGATAAGGATGGTACTCGACCTGGTCGCAGGCGAGCGGCTCGGGGCACACCGCCACCGCCTCCTCGATCAGCGCCACGTTGAAATTCGAGACGCCGATATGCCGCGCCAGGCCCGCCTGCCTGACCCGCGCCAGCGCGCCGACCGTCTCGGCAAGCGGCACCTGCGCATTGGGCCAGTGCAGCAGCAACAGATCGACCTCGGTGAGGCGCAGCCGTGCCAGGCTCTCCTTCGCCGACCGCTCGAGATCCTTGGCCATGAAATGCGTGGTCCAGATCTTGGTGGTGACGAACACGTCGTCGCGCTTGATGCCGGAGGCACGCAGCCCCTCGCCTACCTCGCGCTCGTTGTCATAGATCTCCGCGGTGTCGATGTGGCGATAGCCGAGCCGCAACGCCTGCTCGACGATGCGGGCGCAGGTCCGCCCGCGCAGCTCCCATGTGCCGAGCCCGATTGCCGGGATCCTGGCACCGTTGCCTTCGACAATATTCATGCGCCCAGTATGCGCGCATCACGAAGCCCTGCCAACTCGCGCTTCGGTTCCGCGATGGAACGTCGCGACGCCTTACCGCTCCGGCTGGTAACCGTCGGTCAGCGTCTTCAGGAAGGCGATAATATCGGCCTCGTCCTGCGCCGTCATCGCAGGCACGTCGCCGAGATGGCGCTCGAACGGCGGATCGCTGACGTCGACATTGCCGTGATATCTTTCCGGCAGGTCATCGTACTTGCGCACCGTGCCGTCGACGTCGCGCGGAAAGACCTTCTCCGGATTGGTGTCGCGGAAGTTATAGAAGTCGAGCACCTGCTCGAGGCTGGTGAAGACGCCGTTGTGGAAGAACACGCGACGCGTCGCCGTGTTACGCAAGGTCGGCGTCAGAAACATCCCGCAATACTGCGTCTGCTCGGCGATGTCGGTGCGGTACGGACCGCAGACCCCGAGATCGAAATGGTCGGGATCGCGGTTGCCGGCGAGCGCGGCGTTGCGCGGCGCGCCGAGCGCCTCATATTGGTGGTCGGTGAACAGCGGCGGCAGACCGTCCCGGGTCGGCTGCGACGTATGGCAGCCGCCGCAATTGGCCTTGTCCGGATCGTTGAACAATTGCAGGCCGCGCAACTCGCTCTCGTTCAATCGCGCCTTGCCCTCCAGCCAGTAGTCGAACTTGCTGGTGTAGGGATGGAAGCTCGGCTCCTCCACCTGATAACGCGCCACGGCAAACATGGCCTCCGCGACCAGCAGCCGCGTATTGTCGAAGACCTGGGCGCCGAACAACTCGGCGAAGCGCGGCGCGTAGCTCGCCCGGCGCAGCTTCTGCGCCACGATTTCGATGCTGCCGCCGTCCATCTCGTTGGGATCGAGCAGCGGGAAGATCGCTTGGTCCTGCAGCGTATCTGCGCGGCCGTCCCAGAACAGTCCGCCCTGCGGCACGATGTTGACCGCCGAGGCGGCAGTCCCGGTCGCAACTTTCCTGGCGCGCGCGGCCTGCTGGCCGAGCGCGGCCAGTTGCGCGAAGTCGACGACATTGTCGTCTTCGTCCTTTTCCGGCCCGATGCTGAAATTCGGCTGCCGCTCGAGATAGGTCAGGCCCGGCACGGCGCGTGTCCCTTGCCGGGATTGCGCTGGCCCGCCGAGCATCACCGGTCCATCGTTGGGTGGCCCGTAGGCGTGATCCGGACTGTGACAGGACGCGCATGACAATGCGCCCGAAGAGGACAGCGACGCGTCGAAGAAGATCTTCTGACCGAGCAGCGCCATGGCGGACAGCGGGGCGACCGGCGGACGCCTGAGTTGCACCGGGTTCGGATTGGTCCCCGGAAGTCCCTGCGTCTCGACGGCCGCAACAGTGCCGGCCATGCACAGCAGGGCGGCGCCGAGAAGCCACAAGGTGCGGCCGTTCATGTCATATCCAGTGTCGTTAAGCGTTTTCGAGCGAAGTGGATACCGGTTCGCGTGAAGAAACGCGTCAAAACAAGAACCTAGAGCCCGTTCCGATCCCATCGGAACGGAAAGGGCTTTTTCGCGCGAACTGGAGACCAGTTCGCGCGAGCAGAAGGCGTCAGGGCAGAGCTTCAGTTCTGAATGGATCAGAACCGAAGGGCGTTAGTGGTGATGGTGATCATCCGGCGGGCTGACGATGACCGTTCCGGCGGTCGGATCGAGGAACAGCGTGTCCTGCCGGTACTCGTGATCCTGGCCGTGGCCACGCTCGAAGTCGAACATGTCGGCGATCGATTCGACGTTGTCGTCGAACGAGCCGCCGCCGAGACGCTGGCCGTGCAGCCAGTTGTCCTCGATGAAGCGCACGACGGAGGCCTGCGAGATGCGGGTGTGGCTGACGTAATTCCGCTTGGCAAAGGGCGAGATCACCAGGAACGGGATGCGCGTACCGGGACCGCAGCGGCCATTCACCGGCTGGCCGTTGAGGCCCTTCGGCTGCGTCTGCTTGCCGATGCCGCGGCCGCACTGGCCGGGACCGTTGACCTGGTCGGCGGTCGGATCATACGAGGCGCTGATCGGCGCAAGGTACTGGTGGTCGTACCAGCCGTCGGAGTCGTCGTAAGTGATGATGACGGCGGTCTCGCCCCACTCCTTCTGCTTCTGCAGGAAGTTGATCAGCTCGACATTGCCGGCCTGCTCGTCGAGCGGATCGGAGTTGCCGGGATGACCGTCCTGATAGGCCGGCATCTTGATGTAGGAGACGGCCGGGAAGTTGCCGGCCTTCACCGCGGCGTAGAAATCCTCGAGATCGTAGGCATGATTGGCCGGATCGAGCGTCTTGCCGCCGGGCACATAGGTGTGTCCGACCGCATTCACCGAGCTCGGCCGCGCATGGGTCGGATTGGCGGTCGACTTGTAGTACTGGAACCAGGCGTGGTGCGGAATGTAATCCACGACGGTGCCGTTGACGTTGCTCGAGAACGTGCTGCGGCCGCAGTTGGTGGTGCCGTTGCTGTTCTTGAGCGTCAGGTCGAAGCCGCCCATGAAGCTGCCCCAGCTGATCTGCTCGGCATTGAGCAGGTCGCCGATGTTCTTGCTGGTCATCAGGACCTGGCTGGTGGTGCTCGAGCAGGCATCGTAGGCAGGGTCGGTATCACCGATCAGCGTCAGGCCACCCTGGCCGTCGGCGATCGACGATGACGAGCCGACGATGTTCTGCGCACCGTCGGTCTGGCCGGCAACCACCTCGAGCGCGCCGGGCGTCGACGGACCAAAGGTGTCGGTCCAGCTATTGTCGCTCATCGCGAAGTTTTGGGCGTAATTCCAGAACGCGGTGACGGTGTTGCCGTCGAAATAGCCCATCACCTGCCCGTTGGTGCCGAAAGCGCCGACGCCGCCGGCGGTGCCGCGACCGGTGAATTTCGGAAACAGGTCTTCCTTGCCGTCGTCGACCGCCTGCTGTTCGGGCGTGTAGGCGTGGTTTTGCGACTTGGTGTTGGCCTGGGTGCGGTCGAGGCGGAACGGATTGGTCGCGCCGGTGCCGTTGGCCGGGTTGGTGTTCGGGTTGTTGGTCAACAGATTGGCGCTGGCGAGGTTGTTGACCTTCGGCGTATGCGGCTTCGCCGTGAACGGGATCGAGCCGGTCGGGTTGGTCGCAACCGGGTAGGTTGCGAAGTAGTGATCGAACGAGCGGTTCTCGTTGAAGATGACGACGAGATGCTTGATCGGCGTTTGGGTGTGGATGTCGTGCGGATGATGATCGTGGCCGTTATTGCCCTTGTTGTCGTCCTGAGCGGCGGCGCTGCACATCACCGCAGCGGCAGCAACCAGACAGACTCCGACCGTCGAAAGAAATTTGGCTTTCACCGTAGTGCCCCTTATTTTTAAGGATTTATGACGTCGACCTGCGACAAGTTATCCACCACCGATGACAGCGCTGTGTCGATCGAATGAATGCGACGAACGATGATGTGCGCTGATGTCCGCATCGGTTGCAGCGGGCATCGAAGGATCAATTCTTGCGCGCATGACAGACGTCACTCCTCTGACGCGAGCGGCTATCCGTGGACGCGGCTTCGGTCAGAAGAGATGGAATTGAAGGGATCGCGTTGAACATGACGGCAGCAGTCAGCAATCATGCGAACGGATTGTGCGCCGCCGGCTGTCGCGGCTTGCTCACGCCCGAAAAAAATCCGCGCCTTCCGGGGATGTGTCCCGAAAAGCGGGGATCTTTGGTCTGGTCGCAGATGAAGGCCGCGAGTCAGTTCGCCGCGGCGGTGAACGAGGCTAATCCTTCATCCCCGTGATCGAGGCACTGACCGCTCTGGGATCGCGCTGCGGCCAGCGGCCGCTCTCGACCTGCGCCAGGAATTCGCCCACGATCCGGTTGTATTCGTCGGGCTCCTCGATGTTGATGGCGTGGCCGCAGTTCGGCATCACCGCGAGCGCGGCCGACGGGATGCTCTGCTTCATCAGGATGCCCGGCAGCAGGCAAGGCCAATCCTCGTCGCCGGTGATGATCAGCGTCGGCACCGTGATGCGCCTCATCTCGTCGACCAGCGTGTAGAGCGAGGGACGCTCCTTCTGCACGCCCTGCTGGGTGTTGGCCGATCCCACCGCCGAATGCTCGGCCAGCATGGTCTTGAACTCGGCGTGGCCGCGCGGGTCCTTGTTTTCATATTGCACGCGGGTCGGCCCATAGGCGTAGCGCTCGGCGAAGGCCGGCATGCCGTCCTTGCGGATCATGTTCGCGATCACGTCGGCCTCGGCGCGAAACGTCTCGCGCTTGTCGAGCTCGGCGCCGTAGCCGCAGCCGCCGATGCACAGCGACAACGCCCGATCAGGGTGACGCAATCCGAAATGCAGCGTCGCAAAGCCGCCCATCGACAGACCGACGATATGCGCCTTCGGCGCGCCGATGTGATCGAGCACGGCGAGGATATCGTCGGCGGCGCGCGCCTGCGAATAGGACGAGACCTGTTCCGGCACATCCGACGGCGGAAAGCCCCGCGCATTGTAGGCGATCGTCCGGAAACGCTTGCCGAAGTGCCGCATCTGCGGCTCGTAGCTGCGCAAGTCGCCGGCGAACTCGTGAACCAGGATCACCGGATGCCCCGATCCGGTCTCCTCGAAATAGAGCCGCACTCCGTCGTCTGTCACAGCATGGGGCATGTTGATCTCCTGCCTTCTCTGTTTGCTCGTTACGGAATGGTCGCGGCCTTCGGCGGCTTGGCGCGCGGCAGATAGGTGCCGTGGTCCTTGCCGCCGACGAGCGTACCGTTATCGACCACGACCTTGCCGCGCACCATGGTCAGCACCGGCCAGCCCGTGACCTCGAGCCCTTCATAGGGCGTGTAGTCCGCGCCGTCGTGAATCAGCTCGTGACGGATCGTCACCTTGCGCTTCGGATCCCACAGCGCGATGTCGGCATCCGAGCCTACCGCGATCGTGCCCTTGCGCGGATAGAGGCCGTAGATCCTGGCGTGGTTGGTGGCGCTGAAGGCGACAAAGCTGTTGAGGTCGATCCGCCCCTTCACCACGCCTTCGGAGAACAGGATCGGCAGCCGCGTCGCCACACCCGGAATTCCGTTCGGCACCCAGCGGAAGCTGGTGCGCCCCTTCGGCGCAAGCTTGCCTTGCGGGTCGTCGTAACGGAACGGACAATGGTCCGACGAGAACACCGAAAATACCTTCTGCTGCAGACCTTCCCAGCAGGCCTGCTGGCTGGCGACGTCGCGCGGCGGCGGCGAGCAGACGTATTTTGCGCCTTCCATGTTGAGCTGATCGAGATCCTTTTCGGTCAGCATCAAGTACTGCGGGCAGGTCTCGCCCATCACCCGCAAGCCGCGCTGCTGCGCGCGCCGGATTTCGTCCATCGCCTCGCGGTTCGAGACATGCACGATCATGATCGGCACGTCGACCAGCTCGGACAGCGAGATCGCGCGATGGGTGGCCTCGCGCTCGACCGGGATCGGCCGTGAGGTCGCATGGAAGCGCGGCGCCGTGTTGCCGGCGCGCTCCAGCCGGTCGGTCAGGAAGCGGATGGCGTCGAAATTCTCCGCATGCACCATCAGCATCGCGCCGGTCTCGCGCGCGACCGACATGGTCTCCAGCAGCTCGCGGTCCGACAGCGCGAGGCCCTCATAGGTCATGAAGACCTTCAGCGAGGTGTAGCCGTCCTCGACCAGCGCCGGCAGCTCCTGGCCCAGCACATGCTCGGTCGGATCGGTGAGGATGAGATGGAAGGCGACGTCGACATGGCACTCGCCTTCGGCCAGCGCATGGTATTGCTTCAGCGCCTCGCGCAGCGTCTGGCCCTTCTCCTGCAGGCAGAACGGCAGCACGGTGGTGTTGCCGCCGAACGCCGCCGAGCCGGTGCCGCTGGCAAAACCGTCGGCCATCACGATGCCGTCGCCGGACGGCTGGGCGAAGTGGACGTGGCTGTCGATGCCGCCGGGCAGCACCAGGCGGTCGGTCGCGTCGATGATCGTGGCCGCATCGCCGAGATCATGGCCGAGCGCCGTGATCTTGCCGCCGCGGATGCCGACGTCGCAGGCGAAGGTGTCGGCGGCGGTCACCACGGTGCCGCCGCGGATGATGGTGTCGAAGGACATCAGTTTGTCCCCTCCTTCGGTGAGCGGTGTTCGATGATTGCGGCGAGTGGCCCTGCCAGCCCGCGCGTCGGCTTCGGATCGGGACGGCGGAAGGTGCCGGCCACCGCCTTGCGCGGCTTGAGCACGGCGAGCGTTTCCGCCTGCCGCACCGCCGCCGCCACCGGATCGACCACCGGCACCGGAATGCGGTCGCGGACCTTTGCCGCGAGTCCGGCGAGCGGCGCGCCCGACAAAATGACGACGTCGGCGCTGTCCCGCTCGACCGCGCGGTTGGCGAGCGCGACCAGCAGCTCCTCCTTCTCGGCCTGCACCTCCGAGATCGACTGGAAACTACCGTCAAGCGTGCGGATGCCGGCGCAGCGCGCGCTTAGCCCGTGCATGGCGACGCATTCCTCGTACCAGGGCGCCAGCGCGCCGGCGAAGGTGACGATCGCAAACCGGCGGCCGAGCATGCAGGCCGTGAGCATCGCAGCTTCGGCCAATCCCACGACGGGAAAGGCGAATAGCTCACGCGCGCCGAACAGGCCGGGATCGCCGAACGCCGCGATCACGGCGGCATCGACGCCGGGGCCGGCTTCGGCCAGCATCTCCAGCGCGATCGCGCCGCCGATCTGGGCCTCCGCGCGAGTCGCAATATAAGGCACGCCGCGCGCGGCGGTGACCGGCACGAGCTCGGTCCCGGCCGACGCTGCCTTGCTGCCGGCGGCATGGAGCAGATCCGTCACATCAGCTGTCGTGTTGGGATTGAGCAGCAGGATCTTCATGGCGCAACGTTCCTCGTCTTGCGGCCACGCGGCCTTGCCGGTGGCTCCGGTACCGCAGCGTCGTCCGCCTTGTCGTTCATTGCCTTGGCATCCAGCGTCTCGGCGACGATCTCGCCGGTGCGGCGCACGTGATGGGCCAGTATCTGCCCGGCCCGGGCCGCATCGCGGCGCTTAAGCGCGGCCAAAATCTCCTGATGCTCCCGCACCGATTCATCCCAGCGGCCGAGCACCGACAGCGCAAAGAAGCGCGCGCGCTCCGCCCGCGCCAGCAGCGCCTCGTGCGTCGCCTTCAGCACGGCATTGCGGGCGAAGCCGACGATCGCCGAATGGATCTGCTGATTAACTTGAAAATAGTCGCGCAGCTCGCCGCGGCCGTGATGCCACTCGATCTTGTCCTGCAGCGCCGCGAGCCGTTCGAAGTCTTCCGGCTCCATGCGCAGCGCGGCGAGCTCGGCGGCGCAGCGTTCGATGCCGCTGACGGCCTCGAACAGTTCGGCGAGCTCGGCGCGGCGGAACGGCGCCACCACGGCGCTGTGGTTGAGCCGCAGCTCGACCAGACCCTCGCTCGCCAATTGCTTGAGCGCCTCGCGCAGCGGCGTGCGCGAGATGCCGAGCGCATCGGACAAGTCGGCCTCCCCCAGCGATTGCCCCGGCGCCAGCTCGCCGCGCACGATCATGGTGCGCA